>JAKSOD010000018.1 GCA_024405755.1 Clostridia bacterium | reverse complement strand
TCGCGACAGCCTGATTATTATACCGCGTTCATTTAATTTTGTCAAGTACTTTTTTTCAATTTTTTTGAAATTTACGAAAAAAATTAATTTTGAGGTCAGAAAGCACAATGAATTTGTGCAAAACCGTCAAAAATGTTCCGCCGGACACGGCAACAAGACGCATCCGGCGGGACAAATAAGAATTTACTTCAGTTTTTAAAGTATTCCTCCGGAATCGAATACGCCATATGTTTTGCTCCGGCGACAGACGGATGCAGGTGGTCTCCGCTGTCATACTGCGGATCCATTTGTTTGGGATCTTCTTGGTTCATAACAGCGGTTTCATAGTCGATCACGCCGTCGTGCTCTCCCGAAGTCCGGATCCATTCATTTGCTCCGCACCGTATCTTCTCTCTTTCTCCTCCGTCGTTCAGGCAGCGGGGGCATGGCAGAAGAGTTGAAAAATATATCTTCATTCCGTGTTTACGCGCAATCTCTATGTATTTGCGATATCCTCCCACAAGCTCTTCCACGGTGGGAAGTTCGCTCATGGGGCATAGCGGATTATTCAGTCCGGGGTGAATTATGTCATTGATGCCATGGAGGACAAATACGCGGTCTGCCCCTGCCTGGACAACATCATGCTCGAATCTTTTGATTCCCGCGACTCCCCAATGTTTTTTTATCCTGCACTGATATTCACGCAGCACCCTGCCGCCTCCGATACCCTTGCGAACGATCGAACGGTTGGTAACTCCCATTTCAACAAGTCTGCGGGCAAAGCAATCCGGCCACGGCTGAGCGGTGATCGAATCTCCGAACGCGATTATGGCGGCACAATCCGGATCCGTCAGAAAATCTATGGTATTGAGGAAAACGTAAGGGCAGTTTTCTCCGTATGTCAAGGTCGGAATATCGTCAGCTGCGGCGTAATCTCCGCGGGAATAATACTTGGTTATCATTGAATGGCTGTTCCAGTGTCCGGAACAGAGTTCGGTCTTATCTTTGATATACATACTCACGAAGAATTCCGCCCCCGGCTCGACCGTGAATTCTGCGGGATCGCTGACGCTCTCCTCACCAGCGGCAAGAGTAAAGCCGGATTTTCCCCCCACTGTGACTTCCACTGCGGTACCGGGAACCGCTGCCTTCCACGCACTGCGGCGGGCAACGAAAACTTTATCCACTTTGATCGTTTCATGACCGCAGAGGTTTGAAAAATGAAGACGCACAGCGGTTGCGTTCATTGTGGGATAAATGACGTATCTGAACGTGATATCTTCAACATAGTCGGACACCGCCTGCGCTGTTGTTGTGGAAGCGCAGCCCCAGCCGGCGGTCCATTTCTTTTCTTCCATTTGATTAAACTTCCTTTCAGAAAAATCCTAATTTGAATTATACCATTTTTGATTTGATTTATCAAGTGATTCAGAAAAAAAGCGGTAATAAATATATTTATATGGAAGGAAAAACCGGACGTGCGTGCGGCAATACGACTTTTGAGAAAACTATTGACTTGCCTGCCGACGATCATATATAATATATGTATGATTTATTTGAGGTGACAGCTATGACAGATTCAGAAAAAGCAAAATCCGGACTTACGGACGGCGTATCCTGCGTTCTCGTGCGCGGAGATGTCATCCGCGTTTCAAAAAAGAGAGGAATCGCGCCAATGCTTGGCTTTATCGCGGACGGCTGCGATATGCGCGGTTTTTCAGCCGCCGACCGGATAGTGGGCAAAGCTGCCGCCATGCTTTTCTGCAAGGCAGGGATCTCGGAAGTATATGCGGAAGTACTCAGTTCTGCGGGGAAAGAGTTTCTTGATGCCCACGGTATCCCCGTGACCTTCGGGGTACTTACAGATCGGATACTGAATCGAGCAGGTAACGGTATCTGCCCTATGGAGGAGACTGTGGCGGGAATCGAAGATGTCAACAAGGCATACGCGGCTCTATGCCGGAAATATAATGAACTATGCGGGAATGCTGTGATGCCTGACGCTTACTCTTCGGATGCGGAATTATCGGATGTTTCAAAATAAAAAATGCTTTTTCAGATAATCAACAGATGCGGTACGCGATCACACGCTGTGCCGTGTCTTTCCTTTTTGTCAGAAAAAACAAGCAGCAGGATTTCGTCTTTTTGTTGCATTGCCGCGCTTTTTGTGCTATACTATCAAAAAAACACGAAGGAGGGACTTATGAGCCGTAAGAAAAATTTTCCGCTGCCGATTTACTCGGTCATTCTCATTGTTCTCGTCTTTGCTCTGTATTTCAGTATATATTACATCTCTCCGTTTTTGGTCGGTGACCGTCATAGATTTACTCCTTCGCTTGCCGTCGACGGAATGATCCCTTTCTTTCCCCCTGCCGTCATCATCTATCTGATCGCCTATTTTCAGTGGGTTGTGTGCATCTTTTTCGTCGCACTTCAAAAAAAAGAGATCGCCTGCAAATCACTTACCGGTGCGTGCTGTGCTCTTCTTATGGCTGCGGTCGTTTTCGTGGTCTATCCTACCCAGACCGTCCGTCCCGAGATCCTCGGAGATTCATTCTCCGAAAAGCTTCTATCTTTTCTTTATTCTGCCGACGCGCCCATCAATCTTTTGCCTTCTTTCCATTGTATCGCGTCGTGGTTTTCTTTTCGTGCGCTCGCGAAATGCGATAAGATCCCGCGGTGGATCAATACCGGCAACTTTCTCCTCTCCGTCTCCGTTTTCGCCTCCACTCTGCTCGTCAAACAGCATTTTCTGCTTGACGTCATCTTTGCGGTGGCTTTTATGGAGCTCGGTTTCCTGATTTCAGAAAAACTGATACCCGCAAAATTTTACGATCTGCTGCCGGACGGCAGCCAAAAATCTCAAACAATGAAAAATAAAGTCAAGAAAGGATTATGACACCATGATCGCTCCTTTTTCTTTCTGGTGGTTTTTCCTGCTCGGTACCGTCATCACCGCACTTGTCGTTCTCCGAATTCTTTTGCGCAAAAAAAGTCTTGATTTCAGACGCCGCGTCATCACCTGTATCGGTATTTTCGGCATCGCTGCGTTTATCGCCTACCGTTTCGGACTCTGGGCTTATCCGTCTTACGATTTTGTAATATGGAACGAACTTCCGCTGCATCTTTGCAATATTGCCGTTTTTCTTCTTCCCATTGCTTCCGCGTGGAATGTACGTTGGCTGCAAAGTTACTGTTTCCTCAACTGCTCAATCGGTGCTGTTGCGGGACTTATCCTGGCTACGGAGGAATTCTGCAACATTCCTCTGCTCTCTCCTCTCGGAATCGGTTATTACGGAACACACTGCCTGATCCTCTTCCTTTGCCTCAGTTTCGTGGTATTCGGGATCTATGTTCCGAGATTCCGTGATCTTCCCATTTCAATCGGTCTTTTGTTCGCCAGCGCAGGACTTATTCACTGTATAAACCTGATACTGCGCGCCACCGTTTGTCCCGAAGCAAATTACTTTTACACATTCGGACTTCCCGGAAACTCAATTATTGAGGCGGTCTACAACATCCTTCCGTACGATTTCTTCTACGAATTTCTCTTCCTGATCCCATATATTCCGATAGCAAGTCTGATTATCCTGCCTTTTGAACTTCGCGCAAGAAAAAAGAATGCGTGATATAAATCTACAAGGAGTTTTTCAATGAACATAGCAGTTCTTGATGCGGACACGCTGGGACTTGACCTTGATCTTTCCCCCCTCGCCGAATTCGGTGAAGTCCGCGTTTTTCCCTCCTCCGCCCCCGACGAAATCTCCTCTCATATCGGAGACTGCGAAGTGGCGATAGTAAACAAACTGAAAATGAACGCCGCCGCCGTCGGAGACGCTCCCGCCCTCAGGCTGATCTGCGTCTTTGCCACGGGATATGACAACATTGACCTTGATTTCTGCCGCAGACGCGGGATCGCCGTTTGCAATGTGGTTGGGTATTCAACCGCAAGCGTTGCACAGCTGACTATTGCCATGGCACTCTCCCTCGCTACTCATCTTCCCGCTTTTACATTCCATGTTGCCTCGGGTGCATACTCGGCGGGAGGCGCGGCAAACTGCCTCGTTCCCGTCTATCACGAGATCGCCGGCATGACGTGGGGAATTGTCGGATACGGAAATATTGGACGCGCCGTAGGAAAAGCCGCAAAAGCCATGGGATGCCGCGTCCTCGCTTACAAGCGCACCCCATCCCCCGACGCAAATGTTGTAGATCTCGACACCCTCTGCCGTGAATCCGATATAATCTCCGTTCATCTTCCTCTGAATGACGGCACACGCGGACTTTTCAGTGCCGAACAGACAGCCAAAATAAAAAAAGGCGCGATCTTTATCAATGTCGCACGAGGTGCCGTGACCGACGAATCTGCCCTTGCTGCCGCCGTAATTGAAGGTCGTCTCGGAGGACTTGGTGTTGACGTTTACACCGCAGAGCCTTTCCCCGCCGATCATCCTTTTTACGCGATCCGTAATCTGCCGAACGTCTGTCTCACTCCCCATATGGCGTGGGGATCCCGGGAAGCGCGTGAAAGGTGCCTTTGGGAAATCTGCGAAAATATACGCGTTTTTTCCGCCGGCGGCATGCGCTGCCGGGTGGATTTATGAAAAAAGCGGGCTGTCGCATTAAGACAGCCCGTCAAAAACGGCGGTCAGGAGCCGCCGTTTTTGAGCAATATCCTGCGGTTTTGGCTCCCCAAATAATAAAAAAACATCTGTTTTCGGAGCCAAAACGGCGAATTTCATTTGCCGAGCAGGATTTGCGGGGCTGGATCACGTAAGTGAGACAGCCCCTTTTTTGGCAGTTTTTTACCTTGCTTCTCTTTCTCTCTTGTCGATAACGCGGACGTCCATCTGCTCATAGGGGAATTCGATATCAGCTTCGTCGAATCTTCTCTTCGCTTCCTCCCGCAGATCGAAGAACACGGTCCAGTAATCCGCATTCTTTACCCACGCACGGCAGCAGATAACGACACCGTTATCGGTTGCGCCGCAGACACGTACGGTATTGTCCATATCGTGCATGATAAGTTCGTGGGACGCTACGATATCATTGAGGATCTTCTTGGCATCTTCAAAGTTTTCTTCCTCCGAGATCTCAAATTCGAGATCCACACGGCGGAATTCCTTCTCGGAATAGTTCACAACATTCGCGCCGGAGGCGACTCCGTTGGGAACATAGACGACCTTATTGTCGAGAGTGCAGATCCTTGTGTGGCAGAGGCGGATGTCCTCGACCACTCCGGAATATCCGGCAAGTTCAATAAAATCGTCAACTCTGAACGGACGTGTTACAAGAATAAGTACTCCTCCGGCAATATTGCCGAGAGCACCGTTGACGGCGAGACCTACGCACACGCCGAGAGAGGCGATCAGTGCGGTGATTCCGCTGGTGTCGATACCCACGTATCCGATCACGCAGACAGCTACAAGGCATTTTAGCACGACCTTACCCACATATATGAGTGTCTTGGCAAGCGTCTTATCAAGTTTCGAAGTCTTTTCGTTCAGTTTCTGCAGTTTTTTGCCGAAATGATTGATGATACGGAAGGCGATAAAAAGTACCAGAAGACCGATGACGATCTTGATTCCGGTATTCATTACCCACTCCGTAACGGATTCCCAGATTTTACTCCAATCCATAATGTTTCTCCTTAATAAAATTTTTTACGGCACTCAGCCGTATTGTAATTATAGCACAGATGAGTGCAAAAATCAACCGCCGTGCGGAAATAAAATCTCCGCGCTGAAATTAAAACAAAATGTATCAAAACTCTTGACAAGTCCGAAAAGGCGTGGTATACTGAAAACGAAACAAAGTGTTCGAATATTTTCGGACTGCACGGAGGATAAAATGGGGCGAAACAGTGAAAATGAAAAAAAGAGACAACAGATACTCGATTACATAAACGGATACTACGACGATTTCCGCGAAATTCCCTCGGTACGCGACATTGCCGCCGGGACCGGGATCCCCACGGCGACAGTCCACCGCCACCTTACGGTAATGAAGGAAAACGGAGAGTTACAGTACGCGGGGCGGCGGGCCATAAGCACGGACCGTATGAAACTCGAAGGCGGACACCTTTCAATGCCCGTTCTCGGATACGTTGCCTGCGGTCCCGGCGAGGAGGAAACAGAGAAACTGATCGAGTATATCCGTATGCCCGAATCCCTCGTGGGAAAAGGAAATTTATACGCTCTGATCGCAAAAGGTGAGTCAATGACCGGGGCGGGAATCTTCCCCGGTGACTACGTCATAGTGAACCGTGACCGTCAGGCGGAACCCGGCGATATTGTAGTCGCACATTACGGGGGATACAACAATTTGAAAGTTCTGAAAAAGGATGAAAAAAAAGGCGTTTACGTCCTTGAATCCCGCAATCCCGACAAAGAAAAATACGCCGATATCTACCCTCACGAATTCGGAGATTTTACGATCCAGGGCGTGGCAGTGTGCGTATCACACCGTCTCGGCAGAACATGATAAGGAGCCCGGTATGATTTCATTAAAAAAAGTTGACAGCCGGAACGTATGGGAACTTCTGAGGCTGTCGGTAAGCGAAGATCAGAAAGAATTCGTGGCAACAAACACCGAAAGTATCGTTGAAGCGTATACGACCGTCGCAGCCGGCGGTATCGCCCTTCCCTTCGGGATCTACGACGGTGATGTTCCCGTCGGCTTCCTTATGATCGGGTACGGTGAGATCCCCGGTGAGGAAAATCCTCCCATTGCCCGAGGAAATTACTCCCTGTGGCGATTTATGACAGATGAAAAATATCAACACCGCGGAGTCGGGCGTGAGGCTCTCAGACTTGCCATTGAATATATACGAACTTTCCCCTGCGGACCTGCCGGATATTGCTTTTTGTCCTACGAGCCGGAAAACACCGCCGCAGCGAGACTTTATCACTCGTTCGGTTTTGCGGAAAACGGAGAATATGACGGCGACGAGATCATTGCGGTCATGGAACTCTGATTTTAAGGCAACACCGCACAATTGTGGCGGTGCAGATGCGCCGTCAGATTTTTCGTCAGACGATACAAAATGAGGAAGGAATAGTTAATCTATTTCAACGAAATTTTGTGAAGTATGACGGAAAAGATGCAAGCATATGCGCAGTCAAGGCGTCAGCCGTGAATTGTGCGGTATTGCCTTAATACACGAAAATACGGAAAAACACGGTAAAGCGAAAGGAGGAAACTTTATGGCAGACCAAAACAACAAATGCTATATCGCCATTGACCTTAAATCCTTCTACGCTTCGGTCGAATGTGTGGAACGCGGACTCGATCCACTCGACGCCAATCTCGTGGTCGCAGATGCCTCCCGAACCGACAAAACCATTTGTCTTGCTGTTACTCCCGCTCTGAAACAGCGCGGGATTCCGGGGCGGCCGCGGCTTTTCGAGGTGGTGCAGGCGGTCCGTCAGATCAATGCCGAACGCCGCCGCGCACTTCGCACGGGTAAATTCCGCGGCAGATCCTGCTCCGACAGCGAACTCCGTTCGGACCCTTCCCTTGAACTTGATTATATCGTCGCACCGCCCCAAATGGCAAAATATATGGAAGTCAGCACGGAGATATATCAGATCTATCTGAAATACGTCTCACCGGAAGACATACACGTATATTCCGTTGACGAAGTCTTCATTGACGTGACTCACTATCTTTCTCTTTACCGCACGACTCCGCGGGGATTGGCAGTCAGAATGATACATGACGTGCTCCGCGCCACAGGCATAACCGCTGCTGCCGGGATCGGATCAAATATGTATCTTTGCAAGATCGCCATGGACATTGAGGCAAAAAAATCCCCGGCAGACTCTGACGGAGTGCGGATCGCAGAACTCGACGAGGAATCGTACCGCGAACGTCTGTGGGAACACAGACCTCTGACAGATTTCTGGCGTATCGGTAACGGATACGCCAAAAAACTCGAAGCACACGGACTTTACACTATGGGCGATATCGCACGATGTTCCGTCGGCGGAGAGCATGACGCTTACAACGAGGCTCTGCTCTACCGTCTTTTCGGCATCAATGCAGAACTTCTCATAGACCACGCATGGGGATGGGAACCCTGCGAGATCGCGGACGTAAAATCATATGTTCCCGACGCGCACAGTCTTTCCCTCGGTCAGGTGCTTCAATCCCCTTACAGCAACAAAAACGGGCGGCTGATAGTCCGCGAAATGACGGATCTTTTGGTACTTGACCTTGTTGACAAGGGACTCACCACAGATCAGATGACGCTGACCGTGGAATACGACGTCGAAAATCTTGCTGACCCCCGCCGCCGTGCGGCGTACCGCGGAAAAATCTCCACGGATCACTTCGGCAGACCCGTTCCGCAGCATGCACACGGTACGGCAAATCTCGACCGCCGCACCTCATCAACCCGACGCATAACCGAGGCGGTGCTTGAACTTTATGACCGCATTACAGACAAAAATCTTACAGTGCGCAAAATTTACGTTGTCGCCTGCCGCGTACAGGCAGCAGGAGCGGATACCGCATACAAATCCGAAATCTGCGAACAGATGAACATATTCACGGACTACGCTGCGGAGGAATTCCGCCGCCGTGCGGAAGACGCCGCCGACGAAAAAGAACTGAAAATACAGAAAACTATCCTGCAAGTCAGAAAAAAACACGGCAAAAACGCCGTGCTGCGGGGAATGAACTTTGAGGAAGGCGCCACAACGATCGAGCGAAACCGTCAGATCGGAGGGCATAGGGCATAAGATATGGAAAACACCGAGTGGACAAAAATGTCGCCCGAGGAAAAAAAGATACGGCTTTATCTGAATCAGAAGGAACTCCTTGACACTTTTCTCTCCCGACGGGCAATAACGCAGGCGCAGTACGAAAAAAGCCTTAAAGAACTTACCTTAAAAATGGGGATAGATCCCGAAAAAATATGAAAGTCGGAGAAAAACATGAATGAAATAAAAATCGGTCGCTACCGCCATTTCAAAGGCGGTGAATACGAAGTCATCGGTATCGCACGCCACTCCGAGTCCGGAGAGGATATGGTCGTTTACCGCGCTCTTTACGGAGAGGGGGGACTCTGGGTCCGTCCCGCTTCCATGTGGAATGAACAAGTAGAACGAGACGGGAAAATATTCCGCAGATTTACCTATATCGGATCATAAATAAAATGTCGCCTGACGTGCGACCTGATCGGCTTATATAATGATATAATCAGGATGCATTACATAAAACGGAGGAAATTTCAATGAACAGAACTATAACGGTAAAAGGTACCGGAAAACTGAGTCTCACGCCCGACACAGTCGTTGTTTCTCTTACCGTGAGAAGCATTGACAAAGAATACGACAAATCCATGGAGAAGGCGGCGAAAATGATCGCTTCACTGCGAAGTGCCGCCGCAGATGCGGGATTCCGGCACGACGACCTTAAAACCACAAATTTCAACGTATGCACCGAATACGAGAGCATTCACGACGGAAACGGCAATTACAGAAATGTCTTCAAGGGATATTCCTGTATCCACGGACTGAAACTTGAATTTGATTTTGATACCCACACTCTCTCACGGGTGCTTGCCGCTGTCTGCCGCTGCATTGCCGAACCGGAACTTAACGTGGCATTCACGGTAAAAGACAAGGATGCCGTTTCCCGTGAACTCCTGCGTAATGCTGCGCAAAGTGCCCGCGAAAAAGCAGAGATCCTCGCCGAAGCGTCGGGAGTATGTCTCGGCGCGCTCACCGCTGTGGATTACAACTGGGGAGAACTCAATATTTTTTCTCCCACACCGTACAACATCTCCCCCGCCTGCATGGCAAAATGTGCCGCGGCGGATATGTCATTCACTCCCGACGATATCGATGCCAGCGACAGCGTAACCTTCGTCTGGGAGATCGTCTGAGAGCCGGATCTTTTCGTGTAATAACTGAAAGGAGACGCGTAAAATGCCGGGACCGTACGACGATATAATCCGCCTTCCCCACCACGTCTCCTCCTGCCGCAGGCGTATGTCGCGGCGCGACCGAGCCGCTCAGTTTGCGCCTTTCGCCGCTCTCTCCGGATTTGACTCGGAGGTCAGCGAGGCGGCAAGGCTCACCGACGGCAGACGTGAAACCGACGAAGACTCAAAAATCCGCCTTGACCGCAGGATCCGCCGGCTGTGCGAGTTCCTTGTAAACGGCAAAACACCCGAAGTAACGGTAACTTTTTTTCGTCCCGACGAACGCAAATCCGGAGGAAGTTATGTAACGGCGACGGAAAAAGTCCGCCGTATCGGTCTGCACGAGCGGAGTGACGGGACTTATGAACAACGTATATTCTTCTGCAACGGCTCGTCTGTCTCCATTGACGACGTGTATGCCGTTGAGGGGAAATTTTTCGACGTAATTGACGGAGAATAGCAGTTTCCGGAATCCGCTGAGGATCTTATATGACGCGGTTTTTTTAAAAAAACTGACTCTTGTTTTTCCGCTGCTTAATAATACAATTAATAATACAAAATGAGGGCTGTTTCACTTGAGTGATCCGCCCTCATTTTATTTCACATCTTTTTTTCAGCAGCCGCCATGGTGTTCGCAAGCAGCATGGTCACAGTCATGGGACCGACTCCGCCCGGCACGGGAGTGATATACGACGCGACTTTCGATACTCCCTCAAAATCCGCGTCTCCGCAAAGTTTGCCATCCGCATTACGGTTCATTCCCACATCTATCACAACAGCTCCCGGTTTTACCATATCGGCGGTGATCAGTCCCGCTTTCCCGACTGCGCTGACAAGTATGTCGGCACGGCGTGTCACCTCTGGGAGATCCGGTGTTCTGCTGTGCGCGATCGTCACGGTGCCGTCGGCAGCAAGCAGCAGTGCCGCCATCGGTCTGCCGACTATGTTCGATCTGCCGACCACCACGCACTCGCGCCCCGCAACGGGAATACCGTAATAGCGCAGCATTTCCATAATTCCCGATGGTGTGCAGGGCAGGATATTCCCGTCTCCCAGCGTCAGGTGTCCGGCGTCGAGTTTATGGAAAGCGTCAACGTCTTTTTCATCAGCCACCGCAGCGATCGCCGCCTTTTCATCAAGATGGCGGGGGATCGGCAGCTGCACCAGCAGTCCGTCAATGGCGGGATCACGGTTTAGTTTTTCTATCTCGGCAAGCAGTTCCTCCATAGTGGAGTTTTCCGGCAGAACGTGCGCCTCGGAATAAAATCCGACTTCTTCGCACGCACGGAGTTTGTTCCTTACATAGACCTGAGACGCCGGATCCTCGCCGACTCTTATGACTGCAAGTCCCGGGACTCTGCCGGTCTTTTCACGGAAAGCATCACACCGTCGGCTCAGATCACCGCGGATCTTTGCCGAGACTTCCTTTCCGCTGATTATCTTTGCGGTATTCTCATTCTCCATTTGTATCACTCTCCGTCTCTTTTTCCTCTGTTTTTGTCTGTTCTTTTATTTTCTCTGCAAGTGCATCTTCCGCGGAATTCACGTTTTCCTCAGTTTTGTCGGTTTCATTTCCGGCAATGACGGGATCATCAGCCTTATCGCTGTCTTTTCTTCCCTCTCTGCCGGTCAGGAGCTTGGAATATACACTGTCGTAGTCGCCCTCGGCGAGTTTTGCCGAGTGTGCCTTCGTAAGATTGATTATTATCAGCACCGCTCCGGTTACAAAACAGGCAAATCCAACTACCTGTGATATTCTGAAAGGTCCGACGTAAAGGCTGTCTTGACGCAGTCCCTCTATGAACATTCTTCCGAAGCCGTACCACGTTATGTATTCGAGAAAGATCTGTCCGTCGAATTTTTTCTTCTTATAGGTAAAGTTGATGATGATGAAGCCGACAAGATTCCATACGGATTCGTAAAGGAACGTCGGCTGAACGTACTTCATCTCCGACCAATAATCCTGCTGCAGACCCATTCGCAGAAAATACAGAGGATTGCTCTCGGCGGGAGTTGCTCCGTATGCTTCTCCGTTGAAGAAGTTTCCCCATCTGCCGAGGATCTGACCGATCATAACACCGGGGGATACCATATCAAACACCTTCTGCCATTTGAGTTTCTTTATGTGACAGACAACGAATATTGCTATGGCTCCTCCGATTATGCCCCCGTAAATAGCGATACCACCGTTCCAGACGGCAATCACATCATAAAACGAGTGATAATCTTCAAGTTTCGTCAGTACGTAATATGTCCGCGCTCCAATCATTCCGCAGATTATCGCCCAGATAGCGATATCAAGAAGATCATCAAGCACAATCTTTTCGTGTTTTCCGCGGTACCATGCGTAAATAAACGCAAGGATTATTCCGGTGACGATTATTAGTCCGTACCATCGGACTTCTATGCCATTTCCGATCGGTATGGTGAACGCCACCTTATTGAACGAAAACGGCTCGATCCCGATACCGGGAAAGGATACTGTAACCATAAATATACCTCCGGTGAAATTTGGGAATTTTTCGGACAGTCTGCGGCATTGTCTCAGCCGTCTGTGGCACTTGCGCTGCCGTCAAGCGGGATCTTCTCCCCGAGATAAGTCGGTTCCGGCTGCAGCAGTGCAAAAAAGAAATCCTTGAATCTGGCGGCTGCCTCACGGATATCGCGCATTTTCTGCCCCGCGTAAGGACGCAGATCTGCACTTACTCCGTATGCGTCAAGTCCGAGTTTTTCAGCGATATATATCGCCCGGTATAGATGATACTCCTGCGACACGATCACTATTTTTTTCGCTCCGAAAATGTCGCGGACACGGTATATGCTCTCATATGTGGAAAAACCTGCGTGATCGCAGAATACGACTTCCGGATCGATCCCCGCCTCTGTGGCAAGTCTCTTCATCACGTTGACCTCGTCGTAATCCACCCTTGAGTGATCTCCCGACATCAGAAGTCTGTCCGATACGCCCGCTTCATATAGAGCGATCCCCGTGCTGACTCTGTCGCTCAGCATTGCCGACGGAGTTCCGTCTTCCTTCACCCCGCAGCCGAGGACTATAACACAGTCAACGTCTGAAAGGTCCGCTGCTTCTTCGGCAGTTATGACTCTGTCATGCGTGCGTTTCACCACGGCACCGCTGACGGTAAGTGCCGCCGCAACACCGAGAAACGCCAGGAGCGTTCCCAGCACAAGAACATATTTTACCGCAGTGCGAAGGCGATTTTTCGTTTTATCGCCGATTCTGCGAAATAGTCGGATATGCTTCTTTTCTTTCTTTTTCATTCCTTATCTGAATTTTTCTTCTTTTCCTCGTAAAGTCCGAGGCGTTTCTCAACGGCATCGGCAGCAGCATCGAGATAATGGTTGTCCATCATTTCAAGCAGTCCCATGTCGCAAAGTCCGGCAAGTTTTGAATCAAGCGGAATCTGTCCGAGCAGATCGTAGCCGAATTCGTTCGCGATCTCGGCAATATGGCTCTCCCCGTAAACATTGATACGCTTTCCGCAGTCGGGGCATACGACATAACTCATATTTTCCACGAGACCGAGAACGGGAATATTCATCATCTGTGCCATATTCGCAGCCTTGCTGACGATCATGGAAACGAGTTCCTGCGGACTGCTGACGATTACGATTCCGTCAAGACGGATCGTCTGGAAAACGGTGAGCGGTACATCCCCCGTTCCGGGAGGGCAGTCGATGAGAAGCACGTCGGTATCTTCCCATACGGTATCTGTCCAGAACTGCTTTACAGTTCCGGAAATCAGAGATCCGCGCCATACGACCGGGCGTTTTTCATCTTCCAGCATAAGGTTGACGGACATGATGTCGATACCGGTCTTTGTGTGCGGAGGGATCATCCCCGTCTCGTCTCCGGTAACTTCGCCGTGCAGTCCGAATACCTTCGGAACGGACGGCCCCGTAATATCTGCGTCAAGTATACCTACACGGTAACCCTTTCGCTGCAAAAGAACCGCAAGCATACAGGTGACGAGAGATTTTCCGACTCCTCCTTTTCCGCTGACAACGCCTATGACGTGACGAACGGTAGAACGGGGATTAGGAGATTCGCGAAGATCCTGCGGCTGTGTTCTTGACGAGCAGTTTGAGGAACATGTGGAACAATCGTGAGTACATTCAGACATAATTTATACCATTGCCTTTCTGATTCTTATAAACTTTATCTGACGGGGCAGAATACTCCGTCAATATATCATTATACCTCTTATATATTAACAAATTAAGAATTTTTTCGGATTTACGTCTTTTTTTTAATTTTTTTGAGATATTTTTTCTTCCAGCCGAGGAATAATGTCCACGCTGCGGGAAAGCATCCTGTCATACTTTGTGACTTTTGTCCCCCCATCGCCTATCTCATATATGACTGTTGACGGCAGCAGAGGCTCAACAACTATCAGAAGCCAGAGTTCAAGTTTCTCTTTCCTGCGGCGTGAATCGGCGATCTGTGCGCATTTTTTCGCAAGTTCTTCGGGGATATTTTCCGCTTCAATATGCGAACTCGCACAGCGGTGACCGCCGATATTATGATATTTCAGTCCGCCGAAAGCAAGGACTTCCGGCGGCAGGGTAAGATCGGAAAAGCAAAACCCGAGACGCACAAGTTCCGTTCTGTCGAGTCCGTATTTTCCGATAATTCTGTCTACCCACTCACTGTCAGAAGAAACAAATTTCGGACTTATCATTGACTGCGTGTCCATAAAAACACTTATCAGAGCCGTGATTTCGTCGTCAGCGGTGATCGTGATCCCCTCATCCTTAGCCTGACGCAGTACCGTAAGGGATGCCGACGAGCCTCTCCCGTTTATATATAATTCCCGCATTGACTCCGGGACCGGCTCTTTTGTCGGATGGTGATCGATACAGCCTATCACTTTCCCGGCGTGGTCGGACGTATGGCAGTCAACAAGGAAAACAAGGTCATCGGCGGATGTTTCCGTAACCCATTTGTCATACTTTATCCCGTGTTCGCAGAACACTCCGCGTTCCTTCTTCCCTATCTCTCCCGTGCGAACGGGGCGTGCGTCAATTCCTGCACGGCGGGCAAAACGGCAGAACAGTTCCGTTGCCAATACCGTGTCGGTATCCGGTGAGGCGTGCCCCAAAACATATATTGGTACGCCCTGATAGCATTCGCGGATCTTTCCGAATATTTCCATTTTATTACCTCGTCTTTTTTTCAGAAAAATTATACTCCGTTTTTCACTATTTTGTCAAGGAAAAGAAAAAATTCCTTCATTTTACATAAAAGACTTGAATTTTTTCAAAAAACGGGTATACTATATAAGGTTATATCGAATTATTGCGAAAGGATCATAAAAATGAAAAAACTCAAAGAATCCGCCTCAAACGGCGTAAAAGGTCCCGTCCTCACTATCGTTATGGACGGTGTCGGACTTGCTCCCGAAGGTCCCACCAATGCGGTCAGCCGTGCCTACACTCCCACTCTCGACAAACTCTTTGCCAATACTCCCTGGGTTAAACTCAAAGCCCACGGTACTGCCGTCGGTCTTCCCACCGACGACGATATGGGAAACAGCGAAGTCGGTCACAACGCTCTCGGCGCCGGTCAGGTGTTCGCTCAGGGCGCAAAACTTGTCACTCAGTCTATTGAAAGCGGGAAAATGTTCGCTTCCGACACATGGAAGACTCTCGTTGACAACGTAAAGAAAAACAACAGCACCCTGCACTTCCTCGGCCTTTTCTCCGACGGAAACGTTCATTCTCATATCGATCACCTCAAAGCAATGCTCACAGAAGCAAAGCGTGAGGGCGTTGCAAAGGTCCGCATCCACATCCTACTTGACGGACGTGACGTCGGCGAAACTTCCGCGCTTGACTATGTCCTTCCCTTTGAACAATTCCTTTCCGATCTTCGCGCTCCAGATTTCGACGTGATGATCGCGTCGGGCGGCGGCAGAATGAAGATCACCATGGACAGATACGAGGCCGACTGGTCTATGGTCGAACGCGGATGGCATACTCATGTCCTCGGTGACGGCAGACAGTTCGCATCAGCCGAAGAAGCAATCAAGACCTACCGTGACGAATATCACGTTATCGATCAGGATCTTCCCGCTTTCGTTATCGCACGCGACGGAAAACCCGTCGGCACTGTCGAAGACGGCGACAGCTTCATCTTCTTCAACTTCCGCGGTGACAGATCCATTGAGATTTCCCGCAGTTTCGATACCCCCGACGGTGAATTCGACAAATTTGACCGTATCCGCCGTCCTGATGTTGTTTACGCAGGTATGCTTGAATATGACGGAGACCTCCACATTCCGAAAAAATACCTTGTCAATCCCCCCGAAATCACCAACACCCTCGGCGAGTACCTTGCCGGCACCGGCATCTCTCAGCTTGCCATTTCCGAAACACAGAAATACGGTCACGTAACCTACTTCTGGAACGGCAACCGCTCCGGCAAATTCTCCGAGGATCTTGAAACCTATATTGAGATCCCGTCCGACGTGGTTCCCTTTGAACAGCGTCCATGGATGAAGTGCGCCGAGATCACCGACAAACTGCTCGAATGCCTCGACTCCGGCAAGTACCGTTATCTCCGCGTCAACTTCCCGAACGGCGACATGGTCGGTCACACCGGCTCTCTTGAAGCCACCATCTGCTCAATGGAAGCTCTTGATCTTCAACTCGGCAGAATCCTTGAAGCCGTCGACCGCCTCGGCGGTGTCGCTCTCATTACTGCCGACCACGGAAACGCCGACGAAATGGCTGAAATCGACAAGAAATCCAAGGCTCCCAAACAGAATGCAGACGGATCTTACAAGGCTAAGACCTCCCATACTCTGAATCCCGTTCCCTTCTTTGTCTATGATGCAACCGGGGAGAACAGAATCAGCGTTAAAGCTGACACGGGCAGTTTCGGTCTTTCAAATGTTGCCGCCACCGTTGTCACACTCCTCGGATACGAGGCTCCCGAAATGTGGGATCCCTCGATCATCGAACTGAAATAATCTCAGCTTTTATAAAAAATTCTTCCCGCCGCGGCTCTTCGACCGCGGCGGGAAGAATTTTTTATTTTGTTTTCCTTGCTCCCGGGGAGATCGCCACCTTTATCTGTGACCAGAAAAACGTGGCGACTTGCAGCGGTATTGCAAAGAAGAAAAGATACCAAATTCCCCAATTTCCCGTCAGCGTGGCAACTGTGACATACACGGCGGCAGGCACTGTCCAGATAATCAGTGATATCATGAGAAAGTTCCATTCGTATCTTCCCCATATCGCGTTGAAAACAAGCAGATCAATCGCTGTCGCCGGTACTGCCCACAAAAACGGCAGCCAATAGTGCGGGACTTCCGCTCCCATAAGACATACGAAAAATGCTGTGGCGACAAACCAGACACCGACAACGGACAGAAGCGTGATCTGTAATTTATTATGCTTCTTCGCAATTATTACTTCTTTATCCGTTCGCGGTACGTCGTCTCTGTGTTCGGTAATGAGCCAATCCACACTTACTCCGAACATATCCGCCACTTCTTTGAGTGTTGCTATATCCGGAACCGACTCGGCGCGTTCCCACTTTGAGACCGCTTTATCGGTATAATTCAGTTTTTCCGCAAGTTGTGCCTGCGTGAGTCCTTTATCGCTGCGGAGTGCCGCGATATTGTCGGCGACATTACGCCTGATCTCGTTTATATCCATTTACAGTCGTTTTTCCTCGTTTTTTTGTCAAAAATCCGCAACTCTACCGGCAGTTTACCTCAACTCTACCGTAGGTAGAGTGTGTCTGAACGCACGGTTTCCCGCGTTCGACTGCGTGTGTGTTTACGGATGCCCGCTCTGCGGGTATAATTATAATACCATAAAGACAAAAAATATTCAAGACCCGACGGTGATTTTTTTCGGAATGATAATTATTCATTCATTTTTGAAATTCCGCCATATTGGGAAGAAATTGCGAGGTAACATAAAATGAACAATAACAGACTTGAAATATTCGGAGATTCTATTCTGAAAGGTGTGATATATCAGAATGAGGCGGGCAGATACCGCCTTTACGGCAGCACACTCGAAGATCGTCTGGCACAGCAAGGCATCAACGTCCGCAGGAACTGCCGTATGGGTGCTACGATCGACGCGGGACTGTCCCGTATGCAGAAGCAGTTTGAGAAAGAGGGGGATCTTTCCGATACCACGGTACTGCTCGAATTCGGCGGAAACGACAGTGACTTTGACTGGCGTGCTGTTTCAGAATCTCCCGATGCCGATCATTTTCCCAAGACATCGCTTGAGCGTTTCCGGGAACTCTATTCAGATGCTATCCGCATCGCCCGCTCACACGGTGCTGAAGTCGCCGTTGCAACTCTCGTTCCCATTGATGCGGAAAAATATATGAAATTCATCAGCCGCGGACTGAATTCAGACAACATTCTCCATTGGCTCGGTGACGTCAGCATGCTTTACCGCTGGCACGAAGAATACAACCGCACGGTTGAGAACATTGCCGAGAAGCACCGCTGTCCCATTGTGGATCTTCGCAGGACGTTCCTGCTTTCCCACAGTTTTACGTCCCTTATCTGTGATGACGGTATCCATCCGACTACCGAAGGTCACGGTCTTATCGAAGACAAACTCGTAAGCACCATGGGCGGATCAATCGCCGCCGCAACGGCATAAGCACCCCAAGACGCCGTTCATTTCCCGAAGTCTGATTATTCTTTTGTTTTTCCCGATCATATTCCAAAAACGATTCCGTTCTGTTTCCACGTTCATTTTCAGTCACGGTAAATTTTTGCGTCAGCCGCAGTTACATACGGCTGACGCAATTTTTTATCTGAATTCTTCTCCGTTTTCAAGGCATACCCGCAGGCGCATTACGGAATACTCTTCTCCGCTGCGAAGCAGAAGCAGTCTCTGACGCAGAGCCGATACCACGTATTCGGGATTTAAATTATCAGTACTTCCCGCTGAAAGAAGCACATTAAGGGTATATCCTGTCCCATCGGGGACAGCATCCGCGCTCTTTATAAACGGGATTATGTCAACTTCCTTCTCTCCGGACTTAGATCTCTTCATCATTTTCAGCGGTGATGTGGTCAGCACCGTTTTTATGGCGCAAGCGATCTCATCTGAGGGTACGGCGGCATCGATATGGATCTTGTATTCCGCCGAAGCGATATCAGCAAATTTTCTCTCCGGAACATAACATTCAGTAAAGTCGAGTTCCGGTGTGGTTGCCGCGTGAAGCCTTTCGAGTATCTCGCCGCACGGCATATCTCGTTCTATACGGATATCGACAAGTTCGCATACGCTTTCGCTTCCCACAGGCAGCGGAAGTCCGAACACGATTTTCGGGTGTGGATTGAATCCCTGCGTATACCACAGCGGTAATTCCGCACGCGCAAGGATCCTCGCAAAAGTCCTTTGAAGGTCAAGATGCGAAATATATTGCAATGCACCTCTCTTGCAAAAGCGCAGCCTTACGGTACGCGGCTCCGCAAGCGGAGGATATTCATTCAGTTCTTTGCGTTCGGACAGCATATATCCTTACCTCCCAGACAGTTTGCGCCGCATCCGGAACATTTCTCACGGCAGGACGGTGTCGTGGTTTCGCCGTATGCTTTTTCCCTCTCTCTCCACAGGAATGACTTCGTCACGCCGCAGTCGATAATATCCCACGGCAGTACTTCATCTTTATCACGGCGGCGATTGGCATAAAATGCGGTGTCGATACCTGCCGCGGCAAAAACGGACATCCATTTTTCGTAACTGAAATATTCGTCCCAGGCATCAAATTCAAAGCCCTCCTCGTGTGCCTTGACAAGGGCAGGTGCAAGTCTTCTGTCTCCGAGGGCAAGAACTGCCTCAATATGCGAAACACGGGCATCATGGTGGGTATACCTGATCTTACGGTCCGTCACGCGCGTACCGATATATCTGTTTTTCTCTTCAAGTGTCTCCACGGTATCCTGCGCCTCCCATTGAAACGGTGTGAACGGCTTCGGAACGAAGCAGGAAACGCTGATCGTGACCTGTGGAGGTCTTTTCCCGTGATTCGGTGTGGCATAAAACTGCTCAACGGTTGCCTTCGCAAGAGCCGCGATCCCGTCAAGATCCTCGTACGTTTCCGTAGGCAGTCCGTTCATAAAGTAAAGTTTGACCTGTTCCTTGCCGGATCCGAATGCGATCCCCGCGGAACGCATAAGGTCTTCCTCGGTGACATTTTTGTTTATCACGTCGCGCAGACGCTGAGTGCCTGCCTCGGGGGCGAATGTGATCGACGACGCTCTCACCGATGCCACCTTGTCCATAAGTTCACGGCTGAAAGAGTCAACGCGGAGTGACGGCAGGGAGAGATTTACCTTCTTCTCATTTGTCCATTCGATAAGACCGTCCGTCAGTTCGTGCAGGCGGGTATAATCGGAAATCGACAGCGAAGTCAGAGAAATTTCTTCATACCCGGTGTTTTCATAAAGACATTTTGCCTGTCTGAGCAGAGTTTCCGGTGATTTCTCCCGTACCGGACGGTAGATCATTCCCGCCTGACAGAAACGGCAGCCGCGAATACAGCCGCGGAACACTTCAAGCATTATTCTGTCCTGCACGCACTCGATATACGGCATTACAACCGCTTCGGGAAAGAACATCTTATCAAGATCTTTGACGATCCTCTTGGTTACTTTCGCCGGTACTCCCTCGTATTTCGGTGTATATGCCTTCACAGTTCCGTCGCTGTTATATGTTACGTCGTAAAGAGACGGAACATACACACCCGGAATCGTCCGTGCCGCTTCAATCAGAAATTCCGCCTTCGTTGCGCCTTTTTCTTTCATTTTTATATATAGGCGCACAATCTCCGGAAGCATTTCCTCTCCCTCTCCGATATTGAAAAGATCGAAAAAATCAGCAATAGGCTCCGGATTATATGCGCAGGGACCGCCGCCGATAACTATCGGATATGTGTCATCACGTTCTGCGGCGTAAAGGGGCATCCCCGCAAGGTCAAGCACGTTCAGCACATTGGTGTAGCACATTTCGTACTGAAGCGTGAAACCGAGAAAATCAAAATCCCTGACGGGATCTCCGCTCTCGTGAGCGCAAAGAGGAACTCCGTCCGCTCTCATTCTCTCCTCCATATCTTTCCACGGAGAAAAGACACGCTCGCACCACACGTCATCAGCCTGATTCAATACTCCGTAGAGGATCCTCATCCCGAGATTCGACATTCCTATCTCATAGGAATCGGGAAAACAGAAAGCAAATCGCGCCGCGACTTTTTCTTTATCTTTTATAATCTGACCGAATTCTCCCCCGGCATAACGTCCGGGTTTGGATACGGATTTGAGTTGTGAACATGAAAACATATTTACCTCTTAAACTGGGCTGCTGCGCTTACGCGCAACAGCCCGAAATTTTTTATTCAAGCCAGAGTTTGGAAATCACTGCAGTGGGCAGAATCGCAAGAATCTGGAACAGTACCACATACATGGAGGACATTCCTATCACGGCACCGAGTGCGCCGAGGAACGCCGCAAGCATGATCCCGAGTGCCATAACTCCGCCCATGAGCAGAATATTGAATCTTGCCCATTTCTTGTATGCTCCGCAGGCATCTGCCGCCTTCATCACGGACATCCAATCACGGCTGTCGGCAAGAAGTCCCGCCTCAAACGTGTCGCTTTCCCCGTTTTCTTCCGCAGATCCTGCTCTATCCGCTTCGTCGACTGTCTTTTTGAGTATCGTAATTGGAGATGACAGTTCTCCGACAAGATTTGTGATAAGAACGTCGTTTACGCATGGATCGGAACAACGGAGTACCATTCTTACCTTACGTTCAGAAAGTTCGTGCGCCATTTCTCCGAAGCTCTCGCTCACACGGTATGACAGATAAAGTTTCAGAGCTTCTTTGCCGTCAACAGCGATATGAAGTACCGCTCCGCCCGGAGTGGAACTGAGGAATTCCTCGTCAAAGTAGCGGGAAACCGAAATCCCGTAGCCGCTGAGAAACTCGTCGGTCCCTATCGCATATCCTTTTCCGGCATAACTGCCGACTATTCCGTTTTCAGCGATTTGGAGCAGTTCAGCCTTTTCCGTATCTCCCACGTCGGGAGTTGCGTCCTTGAGTGCGTTCGCAATCGTTCCGCCGAGTTTTCCAAGAATGGTTGCCGTTCCCGCAAGAACATCATATATGTCCCCTGCCTCTCCGTTCCCGCACATGGTCAGGCGGTTTACGGTGAGAGCATTATCGTCGAACACGTCCTTTTCGTCAAACACAAAAGTATCGACGGAGGCATAGTCAAGTGTGTCTGTCTCATTGAGAATAACTCCCGAACCGTCAAGTTTCTTTCCGGTCAGCGTAAAGAACGGAAAAACGGTCGCAACCGCCATGAACGACGGAAGTCCGAACTGAATAAGTACAATGTAGACGTTGAGTGAATCAACAAGAGGACGCTTGGCGGCAAGCGAAACGATAAACACCACGAGAGCAAGCGCGATCACCGGGGCAATGATGTAATTTATGGCTTTCGTCATGGGATCGCGGCGATTGGTACGGTGAAAATAGTTCTCCGCAAAGCTTCCGCGGCGGAGTCTGTACGCTCGTCCCACGTTTCCGGATTCGTTTCCGATAGTGCTCTCGCCCAGTTCCTCGGCAAGTACCGTTCCGTCAACCCGTTCGAGAGTGCATACGCCCTCCCAACGGGATAATTTTCCGAATGCGCGTGCTTCCTGCTCAACAACAAGATAATCGTGCACAACAGTCATCAGCAGGCAGACAGCAGCGGGAAAATTATAAAGTTTGAAGTTTACGGACGCTATGATCGCCAGCAGTATATCGTATACTACTGTCATTGCCACGACAACACCCGTTATGGAATGGACTGTGGGATGTGCCCGGAATATGCCTTTTATACCGGAAAATATCTGTTTATATGAGAATACAGCGGCAATCAGAAGAAGCTGTAGTGCGATCAGCACGTTTACCGTGGGGTAAAGTTCGTGATCGAAGGCACCTCCGAACTGACTCCCGAAACAATCCCAGATCATCAGAAGCAGTGCCATGACCGCCGTACCGATAAAACGGATCTTGATCAGAAGCTTTTCGCGGTTGTATGCACCGCTGATTTCTTCGTTCTGTGTATGGGATTTATACTCGTGTCCGTCGTACGCAAACGCACCTTCCATCTCGGAGACGGGGACTTTTGACATATGGGAGGAGGTCCCGTGTCCGTGCTCCGTGGTATCCCCCTTAGTACGTACGGCAGTTTCCGTTCCGTCATACCCGAGTGCTTCCATGAGTATCACGTCTTCAACGCCCAGCTGTTCACCGGCAATACCGTTTTCGGCATCTGCGGCAAGATCTTCGGAACCGTCGGCAGCGTTCTCGGTCATAACATTTGAAAAATCAAGAGGCGGTATTTCTTCTTCGTCGGTATCTTCGTCGCCGAACAAAGCATCGAAAACGTTTCCCTCTTCATTTTTATCGTTTACGGTGTTTTCTTTGTCGTTTTCGGTACTTTCTCCGGATACTTTCTTGTCTGCGTAGTTTTCTTCAATGAATTCCGTTATTCTTTCCGGAATCTCCTCGACGGATTCTTCAACGGTCTTCTCTGCCGCAGGTCCGAATGCCTCATCTACCGTTTTCTCAACGATATCTCCGACCGTTTCTTCTGCTGTTTCCGCGGCGGTCTCATTTACCGTTTCATCAACGGTTTCTTCGGCCGTTTCTTCTGCTGTTTCCGCGGAGGTCCCATTCATCATTTCCTTAACGATATTCTCGACCGTTTTTTCTGCTGTTTCCGCAGCGGTCTCATTCACCGTTTCCTCAACGATTTCTTCGGCCGTTTCTTCTGCTGTTTCCGCAGCGGTCTCATTCACCGTTTCCTCAACGAAATCTTTGACCGTTTCTTCTGCTTCTTCCGCGGCAGTCTCATTTACCGTTTCCTTAACGATATCTTCGACCGTTTTTTCGACCGTTTTTCCGTCGACCTCAGCCTCTTCCCGGTTTTTCCGGACAGCTTCCTCCAATGTCTCATACGCGTACTTTTCTGATTTTTCCTCAGTGCTCTCAACAGATCCCAACAGTTGAGAAATCAACTTGTCGGTATCATCTTCATTCCGGTGAGCTTCCTCAGTTGCCATATTGTCAAAAATATCCGACAAGGCGTCGTCTATCTGTTCGTCACTGTGTTTTTCCTCTTTTTTTCCGATTGCGGCGATCATTTCCGTCATAAACGACTCGAAAGTTTCATCAGAGATATTCGTGCGCTTTTTTTCCACATCATGCTCTTCATCTTCCGCCGTGTTATCTACGCTATTGCTCATTTTATCCACGATACGGTTGATCTCAGCGTCTGTTTCAAAGGTTTCCTTCTCCACGTCCCGTTTAACGGCACTTTCCGGCATAAAACTTACACTGTGTTCTTCCTGTGTTTCAGTGATATCTTCCGTCTCTTGTTTGTTTTTTTCTTCTGACTCATGACCGGATCTTCCGAACATTTTTCCGAACAGAGCGTGTTTCTTCTTTTCTTCCATATATATCAGACCTGCCTTCTTTATTTTGATGAATGTCTTCTGTGAGCAGCTTCATTAAGTACGACCGCCGCTGCTGTGGACACGTTCAGGGAATTCACTTTTCCGTAAAGAGGGATCGAAACTATATAATCACATTTTTCTTTGACAAGACGCGATACCCCGCTTCCTTCACTTCCGAATACAAACGCAGAAGGTCTTGAAAGATCCACTTCATAAAGATTTTCTCCTCCCGCCTCGGCAGCGTACAGCCAGATCCCGCGCTCTTTCAGTTTGTCGATCTCGGATGCAAGATTTGCGACCTTCGCCACAGCAAGATGCTCGACAGCACCCGCCGACGCCTTTGCCGCCGTCGCCGTGAGCCCCGCAGCACGCCGCTTCGGAATTATCAGTCCGTGGGCTCCCGCGCATTCCGCGCATCTGATCACAGCCCCGAGATTATACGGATCTTCAACTCCGTCGAGGATCACTATCAGAGGCATCTCCCCTCTTTCCTCGGCAATACGAAGTATATCATCCACCTCGCAGTACTCTTTCTGCGCCGCCATTGCCGCTACGCCCTGATGGACGCCTCCGCCGCACATCTGATCGAGTTTCTCGCGCTCAACTTCGATCACGGGTATTCCCCGCTCAGAAGCAAGTCCGAGTATGACATTTATTGAGCCTTCGCGGTCTCCGCGGCGTACAAATATTTTATCCACCGATCTGCCGGAACGTAATAGTTCCCGCACTTCGTTTCTTCCGTAGACCACGCCCTCAGCCGCCGTCGAAGGAAACGCGTCTCTGTCTCTTACGATCGGAGCTCGTCCTCCACGGGGGCGTCTGCGTTCATCCTGCTGCATTTTTTATCATCCTTATTTTTTTAATCTTTATTTCTTCTGTTTTTACAGCTTTCTCCCCGCAGTTTCCACATACGGGCACACGAATACATTATAATTAAATCTATTATAACATATATCTTTCATTTTGTATATACGATTTTTCGATTTTTCTCCGACTTTGTCGAGGTTTTTTTCTTCTTTGCATTTTTGTCCCGTCACAAAGCCGTAAAATCAACTGGCGGAGGCGCATTTTTTGTGCAAGTTAACGAATTTGATTTTTTGCATTATTTCCCTTGCATAATTGCATTTTTTCTGCTATAATACACACAACAAAACATATGATAGAGGCGCGAACGTTATGAGTCGTGCGGATGAGGCACCGGATGCCGCTGATTCCGTACAAAAGGGACGTTTGCCGAAATATCGCCGTTCCGGATCGGCGATGTTGGGTATACGGATAATATCCGTATGACTGTCACAAGTTTTTGTGGAGGGCTATCACCATACCGCTGTGCGGACGGAGTTATCCGGTGAATCATTTTTGATTCGTGGCGAGGTCTTCCAACCTCACCGGATTCGGTGACCGTCCGTTTTTTGTTTTATTTTTTAAAAAATATTTTACCGAAAGGAATCACACCAATGAAAAGAACACTCATTATCGCACTTGCCGCAATTCTCACTCTTTGCGCCGTACTCACATCCTGCTCGGGAACAAAAACCGACATCAGCACGGCAAAATCACTTTCCGACCTCACCGGCACTAAAATCGCCGCTCAGGCAGGCACATTCCATGCCGACGCATTAACCCAGATCAAAGACGTGAAGTCTTCCACTTACCCCGAATTCGCCGACCTCCTCACTGCCCTGAAATCCGGTGCCATTGACGGCTACATTGCCGAAGAACCCACCGCTCTTGCAGTCTGCCTCGGCGACAGCACTCTTGATTACATCCATCTTGTAAACAACTCTACCGGATTCACCGCCACCGACGCCGACACCGGTATCGCCATCGGTCTTAAAAAAGGATCCGCTCTTACCGCCCAGATCAACTCAGTTCTTGCCGAAATCACCACCGAGCAAAGACAGGCTCTTATGGAGCAGATGGTCAAACTCTCCAACGGTCAGAAAATCGATGAACTCGCCATCAAGTCAGAAACTCCCGCAGAAACCACCGGCACTCTGAAAGTCGCCATGGAATGCGCTTACGAGCCTTTCAACTGGACTGACCTCAACACCGCTTCCTTTGGTGCCGTTGCCATTTACGGAGAAGGCGGAGCCGTCAAGGAAGGTCAGTTCGCAAACGGTTACGATGTTCAGATCGCTCAGTACGTCGCCAACAAACTCGGGCTTAAACTCGAAATCTACGCTATCGGATGGGATTCTCTCATTCCCGCCGTTCAGTCCGGCACCGTTGATGCCATCGTCGCCGGTATGAGTCCCACAGCCGACAGAGCCAAAGAGATCGACTTCACCAACGTGTACTACTCTTCCAACCTCGTTGTTATTTACAAAAAGTAATCATAATTCATTTTTTCAAAAGAAGTATTTAAAATGGTCCAATTCTTTTCCGATGTGGCGGGAATCGTATCAGAGTACTATCAGTTCCTGCTTCAAGGTATCGGTTACACTCTGCTGATATCTCTTGTTGGCACCGTCGTGGGTCTTGCAATAGGACTCCTGACCGGCGTTGTACGCACCGCTCCATTATCAAAAAACGGTGTCATACGTTTCTTCCGCAAACTCCTCAACGGCATCATCGCCGTTTACGTTGAGATCTTCCGCGGCACTCCTATGATGGTCCAGGCTATGGTCATCTACTGGGGTTATGCTTTCGCCACCGGCGGCACTACCCTTCCGCTTATTCCGTCCGGTATCTTCATCGTTTCGATCAACACCGGTGCGTATATGGCGGAGATAGTCCGCGGAGGCATCATTTCTATTGACAGGGGGCAGACAGAGGGAGCTCTCTCTATCGGTATGAGCCATTCCCAAACTATGCTTCACGTCATCATCCCCCAGGTCATGCGAAATATCCTGCCCTCCGTCAGTAATGAATTCGTTATCAACATAAAGGACACTTCCGTACTGAACGTTATCGGCGTCACAGAACTTTACTACTTTGCAGGTATCATTAAACGGCAGAATTTCCAGACTTTCCAGACTTATCTCGTTATCTGCGTGATTTATTTCGTCCTTACCTTCTCCGTCACCCGTCTGCTCAGACTTGCCGAAAAGAAACTGACCGGTCCCGAGAACTACGTGATCTGCGGCTCGCAGAGCGATCCCGATGCTGAAATACATATCAATAAGGAGGAACAACGCTATGTCGATTGATAACAGATCCTCCGATATTGTACTCGAACTTAAATCCCTTGAAAAACAGTTCGGTGATCATTCAGTTCTCAAAGGTATAGACATTACTGTCAGCCGAGGTGAGGTCATCAGCGTTATCGGATCTTCCGGATCCGGGAAAAGCACTATGCTCCGCTGTATCAACCTCCTTGAAACGCCGACTTCCGGCAGCATCCTATACCACGGAAAAAGCATTTTCGACCGTGATTTTGACCTTCGTCAGTACCGTGCCAAGGTCGGTATGGTGTTCCAGCAGTTCAATCTGTTCGACAATATGACCGCTCTTGACAACTGCATCATAGGTCAGATGAAAGTTCTCGGACGCACACGGGAGGAAGCACGCAAAATCGCACTCGGCTACCTGAATAAAGTCGGAATGGAACAGTACATCAACGCCAAACCCCGTCAGCTCTCCGGAGGTCAGAAACAGCGCGTCGCTATTGCGCGTACCCTTGCTATGTCTCCCGAAGTGATACTCTTCGACGAGCCTACTTCCGCACTTGACCCCGAAATGGTCGGCGAAGTACTCTCTGTTATGCGTTCACTTGCAGACGAGGGAATGACAATGCTGATCGTCACTCACGAAATGGCATTCGCACGTGATGTGTCCGACCGTGTCGTCTTCATGGACGGCGGTGTTATTGCCGAGGAAGGTACTCCTCAGCAGATCTTCACCGATCCGCACGGCGAACGTACGCGTGAATTCCTTCGCCGCATACTCTGATAATAAAAAACATTCAGCCGAAATGCTACAGGTTGATAAGGAAGTAATTCCAAAAACAATACCGTAGCATTGCAAAGGCAAAGAATAACGCTCAGAAAGGCAGAAATGCTTTTCTGGGCGTTTTTCTATTTCAATAAATCCGCACATTCGATTTATCTGCGTCTTTCCCCTACAATAAAGGAGAAATCAAAAACAGGAGGTCGAAAGACTATGAAAACTAAACGGAAATACTTCTATTTGGACGACTTTGAACACAGGCTGCTGGTCGGGTGCCTTATGACGGCACGGAACGAGTACATTCACGAGGACAAGCCGATAGAGGACGTCAATGATCTGATTCTGAAAATCATTGACGCTCCCTCAAAGAAACTGCGTGTCGTAAAGGAGGAAGCATAATGGAAAAGTACATAACAGATGAGCGCACGGGGCTGAAATATGAGCTTGTCGGCGATTACTACCTCATTGCCGGGGATGACGAGACGGAGGAACGCCCTATTGGGATATGGGGGCAGAGGCACCTACGGTATCTGAAACAGCACCGCAAAACCGTTTACGCCGAACTGC
>JAKSOD010000179.1 GCA_024405755.1 Clostridia bacterium | reverse complement strand
GAAATATGCGCGCATATCTTGAAGATCTTGGAAGACAGCTTGTTGCAAAGCAGGATAAGACATCCCAGACCATTATCGAAACCGTTGAGAGTATGAAGACACGGATGTACCGTTAATATGGGTGTTGCAGTCCGTGCAATATTAGACGGGTGCATCGAAAACCCCGGATGGGAAAATCTTTCCGGGACAGCAGCTATAGATGCATATAATGCCCTCTATCAGTTTTTATCAGGCATCCGTCAGGCAGACGGTGCTCCGTTAATGGATGATGACGGAAGAATCACGTCGCACTTAAGCGGGCTTTTATTCCGCAGCGCAAACCTGATTGAAAAAAACATCACGCCGGTCTATGTCTTTGACGGAAAGCCGCCTTCGTTTAAGGAAAAAACACTGGAAGAACGAAGTGCTGTCCGTGAACAGGCAAAGGAAAACTGGGCGCGTGCTGTTGCTGACGGCGATGATGAAAGCGCACGAAAATATGCGGTTGCCTCTTCAAAGGTGGATGCGTATGTAAAGGATTCTGCCAAAGAGCTGCTTACAGCCCTTGGCATCTCATGGATTCAGGCACCCGGCGAAGGAGAAGCGCAGTCTGCATATATGACGCAGAAAGGAGACGTTGATTTTGCGGTGTCGCAGGATTATGACTCGCTTCTTTTCGGCTGTGAAACACTTCTGAGAAACATTACTATTTCAGGAAAACGCCGGATTCGCGGCAAAGTAATTTCTGTGTTTCCTGAGCGGATTTATCTCTCACAGACGCTTTCCTCGCTTAACATGACCAGAGAGGAACTTATTCAGACGGCTCTTCTCATTGGAACTGATTATAACTCCGGTGTTTCCGGAGTGGGCCCGAAAACGGCAGTAAAAATTGTTCGCGCAGGAAACTTTGAAGAGCGGATTTTGGAAGCTGAGAATGCTGCAGAGCCGAAAGAGCTGATTCAGTATTTCTTACATCCTGAGGTGACTGATGAGTACAAAATCGTAAAACATACGCCTGACCGCGACCGCGTTGTTGAAATTTTGTGCGAGGAACATGGATTCCTTAAAGAGCGGGTTGAAGCAGGTCTTGAAAAAATCTGTGCGAAAAAAGGTCAGGCAACACTTGATTC
>JAKSOD010000178.1 GCA_024405755.1 Clostridia bacterium | reverse complement strand
AAACGGAAAAAACGGAAATGAAGGTGAATCTGATGATGTCGCAGATCCAGCCGCATTTCTTATATAACACATTATCGACCATTGCGTATCTCTGCCGTCACGACCCGAAGGACGCCGAAAACGCCGTCAACGAATTCTCGGATTATCTGTCCGGCAATCTCAAATCCATCAATACGATGCGCCCCATTCTGTTTGAAACCGAGCTTGAGCACGTGGAGAATTACTTAAAAATCCAAAAAAGACGTTTCCCGCAGCGGCTCATTGTTGAATACGATATACAAGTGAAGGATTTCCGTATCCCGGCGCTCGCACTGCAGCCGATCGTGGAGAACGCGGTCAAGCACGGCGTGGAAAAAAGGCTTGAGCCGACGACCGTCCGCATTGCCTCCGGGGAAACGGACGGCGAATATCGGATCACTGTTTCGGATGACGGTCCCGGATTTGATATAAACGAAAAGCCAAATGATGAACGTATCCACATCGGTATCGCAAGTACAAAAAGCCGTCTTGCAAATATGGTCGGAGGGAGATTGGAAATAGAGAGCGAAAAAGGCGTGGGAACGACCGTGACCATCGTCATCCCGAAAAACACGGAGGTGAACGGAAATGAAGATCATCGTAGTTGACGACGAAATCATTCAGCTTGAACAATTGAAGGAAGCCATTTCTGAAGTGGTTCCCGACTGTGAGCTGAACGGATTTTCCAACCCGTTGGAAGCGCTTGCATGGGCAAAAGAGAATCGTCCCGAAATCGCTTTTCTCGATATTCAGATGCCGGTCATGGACGGAATCACCTTGGCAAAGGAACTGAAAATGCAGAATCCGAAAATCAATCTCGTGTTCGTAACGGGCTATTACGAGGAATACGTGTTTGACGCCATGCCGCTTCATTTCAGCGGTTATCTGCAAAAGCCCGCAAATGCACAGAAGGTGCGGCAGGAACTTGACAATCTCCGTTTCCCGCTTGTGAAAAAAGAAACCGAAAAGAAGATCCGTGTGAAATGCTTCGGCGATTTTGAAGTATACGTCGGAGAAAAACTGCTGAATTTTTCACGGGTAAAATCCAAAGAGGTGTTTGCGTACCTTGTTGACCGCAAAGGTTCAAAGGTAAACGGCAATAAAATAT
>JAKSOD010000177.1 GCA_024405755.1 Clostridia bacterium | reverse complement strand
AAATCTAAACAACAAAAAATGAAGGATTGAAAAAATTTTGTTCACTTCACCACCTCATCGGTGTTCAGGAGCGGGCACGCGAGTGATCGACGGAGAAAAAATATTTTGCAGAAATGAACCGACGAAAAATTTCGGAAAAGTTTTACGCTTTTTCCGACCTCACCTGACGAAAAAGATTCAGACGTTTGCATTGATCAGGTATGGATAAGTGTAGAAAATGCGGATACCAGCTGCAAAATTGACGTATAAAATGTTGAGATATTTGCATGGAGAGGTAGAGACTTGGCAAGCGTGGCAGGTGAAAACAGTAATGTCGTAAGACAGCAAAGAGGAGGGAGATGCAGCTGATCGTTCTTGTGGACAACACCACCACAATTGACAAATATTATCTCGGGAAGCCGGGACTTTCCTTCTATCTTGGGGACGGCGACGAAAAGATCCTCTTCGACTGCGGATACTCGAACGTATGCAGGATCAATGCAGAACGCATGGGAGTGGATCTCTCCCGCGTGACAAAACTGTGCTCTCCCACGTCCACGACGATCACGCTGGAGGGCTCACATACCTGCAGACAATGCTTCTTCCGGCAAAAATTGTTGCCCACCCCGACAACTTCCGCGAAAAAAAACCGCGGGATGAAGGCGGGATCGATCTTCCGTGTAGAGGAGGAACCGCAGCAGGTGAGCGATCACTTCACCTTTCTCGGAGAAATCCCCCGGCTCAACGACGTCGAGCCGCGAGTACAGTTCGGCGAGTACGCAAGCTCGGAAGCGTTCGCTCCGGATTTCGTGATGGAAGACTCCGCACTTACCTATGAACGATCTGACGGAATTTTCCTTATCACTGGCTGCTCGCACGCAGGTATCTGTAGATAGTGCCGCCTATGCAAAAGAACTGTTCCAAAAACCGGTTTGGGGCATCATCGACGGGTTCCATCTGAAAGAGGTGAATGAGTGGACAAGGAAGGTCATCCCCTATCTGGAAACACTGGAGGGCACGGAGCTTTATCCCTGCTACTGTACCTCATTTGCCGTATGGGCGGCAATCCATCAGAAAATTCCCAGCAGCGAGGTGAGCGTGGGGATAAAGATTACATGGTAGAAAAATAAACCACCCGTACCTCCAAACCC
>JAKSOD010000176.1 GCA_024405755.1 Clostridia bacterium | reverse complement strand
TGGGAACGTTGAGTGAGAGAGCAAATCGAGCATTAGCTAACATTACGGAAAGATTAAAGAAAATGACAAAGGAAGATCGGCTTGCGTGGTTTGCGGATGATTCATTGCTGAAACTGCAGTTTATGAAAGAAATCAGCGGCACAACGTATATTGCACGCTGCCATTTTGGCGGGAAGTCTGATGAAAGCATGATAGATAAAACACAGAGGATCATTCTGAAAATGAACGATCCTTCAAATTAACGGTGCATTCGTTGAAAAAATCGGTCGGGTATGGTAGAATACAAACGTCCTATGATTCTATCATATCCGGCTGAGGAAAGGAGTTTTATGAACAGAATCAATCAGTCGGACAAAATCACTGCCCTCTACTGCCGCTTATCCCGTGATGATGAGCAGGAAGGCATGTCGGGCAGTATCAAAAATCAGCAATCCATATTAGAGAAGTACGCAAAGGATAACGGCTTCAAGAATACCCGTGTTTTCATAGATGACGGATGGTCGGGCACGACATTCGCAAGACCTGCGTTTACGGAAATTATGGAGCTCGGCGAACAAGGGATGATTGGCACGCTCATTGTGAAAGACCATTCCCGATTAGGGCGTAATCGTCTGATCGTCGGTCAGCTTATGGAAGAAGAATTCGACCGTATGGGGATTCGGTATATTGCCATTATGGATAATATCGACACCGCAAACGGTATCAGCGATCTTGTTCCTATGCAGGACTTATTCAACGAATGGCACGCCAAGAACACAAGTCAAAAGGTACGCAATGTGTTCCGCAACAAAGGTATGTCGGGGAAACCACTGACTACCAATCCGCCTTACGGATATATGAAAGATCCGGAGAGCAAGGAAATTCGTTGGATTATCGACGAAACACCTGCGGCGGTTGTGAAAAGAATTTTTGGAATGTGCATTGCCGGACTTGGTCCCACGCAGATTGCGAAGAAGCTGAAAGCCGATAGCGTACCGACGCCCACAGAATATTGGAGCAGTATCAAGCGCAAATGCGGAAATCTGCCGTCAGTCAAGTACAACTGGTGTCCCGCAACGGTTTCGGATATACTGTCAAAGCAGGAATATTGCGGGGATACGGTAAATTTCCGTTCAACAACAAAGTCTTTCA
>JAKSOD010000175.1 GCA_024405755.1 Clostridia bacterium | reverse complement strand
GCTCAAAACCTTGTGGCGGATAAAAATCATCTTGGTTTCGAAATCTATCGCCGACCATTTCAGACCGAGCACCTCGCTTCGGCGCAGACCGTAATGAGAAACCAACGCGATGATGAGGTGCAGTTCATCATCCTCGGTGACTTTCAGAAGATTCTTGATTTCTTCGGCGTTATAGTAGCTGCCGATGAACTGCTGTGATTTCGGTCGGTCCGCCTGCTCCACGGGGTTTGTCGGGATGATCCGACGCTTCATTGCGTGCTTGAACGCCTCGTGCAGTAAGGCGTGATACCGTTGGCAGGACGTCCCCTTGAGCCCGTCGGCACGGAGCGTGTTGTAAAACTCGTTGATCTCGTCGCCGGTCACGTCCTTCACCGTGAGGTGCAGTTCGCGGAAGAAAGGTGCTATCCGGTTTTCGATATATGCCCGATAACTCTTGTAAGTGCTCGCGGTAATGTTCCCGCGGTGCCCTTCGAGCCATTCGGGAAGGTAGTCTTCCACGAGCGTGTTGGCAAGGCGATTGCGCTCACGCTCGGCGTGCGTCATGGCTTCCTGCAGGTATAGGTCGCCAGAATTGAATTTGTCAAGGAGCTTATTGAGCCGTGCTTCCGCCTCTTTTTTCGTTCCTTTTTTCGCTTCAAGATCAAGACTGTGCCACTTGACTTTCCGTTTTCCATCGGCATCGTAGTGGTTGACGGCGGCGTACCACTTGCCGTTTTTCTCTTCCAGATGTCCCGTTATGCGTTTCGGCATCAGCATACTTCCTTTCTTTTGGCGGGCTTTCTCGTGTTCCGCCCGTTGGTACGACACACAATATCACACTTTTCTCTGGAAGTCCAGTGATTATCGGATGCTTTCGGGGAAATCACCTGATAATATTTTTCGCACATAATGAATTCCACGAGCGCCGTTTTCGGGATCAGCATATTTCTCCCGAGGCGCAGACACATCAGCCGCCCGTCGTGGATCAGCGCGTACAGCGTGTTCTTGGAGCAATGAAGGAGCCGCGCAACGTCGTTCACGCGCATCACATCCGGCTCGTTTCTGAAATAGGAATAGGCACTTCTCTCGATCATCCGCATCCCTCCGTTCGGTACAAAAAGTCTGAATCTGATATCAATTCTTCCGGTTCCTCTCATA
>JAKSOD010000174.1 GCA_024405755.1 Clostridia bacterium | reverse complement strand
AGAACCTGTGTATTGAGATATGGTCAGTGATACTGACTCCCGTAGTCTTTCTGTGTTTTCTGTAAGAGATGTGGTATTCCGTGTTTTTTCTATGGAATTCAGTGTATTCTGTGTATTCAGTGGTTCTTCAGCAAAAATCAAAGATAAAAAATTCCAAATAATCCAATCAAAAATCTATCAGACATTATGAACAAGTTTAGACTTTTGGAGCAAAGCTGGATATTTCAGGTATTACCCCATTCTTCCTGACCATTCCGCAATTCGCACAGCAGGACCATACTCACCGCCTCGCGGAAAAATACAGAACGTACAAAAATTTCCAACTGTGACACCACAAAAGAATTTCATCGGTTTTTCAGAAAAACCCGCCCCGCACAAAAAAGAATACCCCGGCTACACCAGACGCCCGTCACGAAACGCAAACATCCCCGCAGAAGAACGCTCATACCCTAAACACGCCTCCTTTGGCAGCTCACCGCACCCGATCTCCTCCACCGGAATCGAAAATACCCGGTCCGGATGATCCGGCAGACACCCTACCCCACAATCAGAAACAGCGGCATCCTCTCAAAATGGGCAAACTGCTTATACGCCAGCACCTGCTCAAACGTACCGCACTCCAGAATATCACAGGACCCGTCCTCCGGCGTATGAAACATCGGCTGAAACACACACCCCCGCAAACCGCCCCCCGGAATCCAGGTCCGTCACCAGAAAATCCGGAATAATATCGCCGTCCGCATCCGGCCGCTCAATCGCAAACGTATCGGGAAAAATCCCGAGAACGTACTCCTCGAACGCCTTACAGAGCACCTCATTCTGCTGCTCAGCCTCGATAACATCACCAAGCTCATGGCCGAAACTTGCACGGGTTCATATTTGAATATTGTGTCCTGACCCGCACCCGATCACCCCTCTCTCCCGCGCGACAACCAAAAAACAGCACAAAACACACAGCAAGCAAAATACACCCGTTTCGGGACGAACACACAATACCAAAGCCGGAATCTCAAACTCGACAAATGCAGCACACTCCATTAACAATCACAAGACCCCCCCTCAGACCACAGGGTATTTAACAAGTCTGCATGATAAATAATGTTAATCCTTTCCACTACAGTGGAAACGCGATCACGAAAACCGCGAACGAATGGAGATAGAACCATGTCAA
>JAKSOD010000173.1 GCA_024405755.1 Clostridia bacterium | reverse complement strand
TCGCTCATATTCATAATGCGCCCGACATCACCCTGCATAACAACATTATACCCGTGCGGCTTGATACCGTTTTTAGCAAGATATTCTAACACTTCGGACTGGGAACTTGTTTTATCATTGAGATAATAGTAAGAATAAACCGATGAAGGCGTCTGTTTGATTTTTCTTTTGATGCGTGTTCCGTCAGAGAACTCAAGCGTTACTTCAGCAGTGTTTTTTCCCGACGTCGTATTTATGAAATCAGTCATTGATTCCGCACGAAGATTGCGTGAGGAAGATAAAGAAAGAACAAACAAAACAGCATCTATGATATTGCTTTTACCAGAACCGTTCGGACCTGATATAACTGTGTATCCTGCAAAAAAAGGGATACGGGTCTTTCTTGAAAAAGATTTGAAATTATCGATTTCGACCTGAACGATATGCAACGCAGTACTCCGGAATTTATGAAATCTCTACAGTGTCATCTTCATCGGCTTCAATAACCGCGCTGGATTCCGCACGGATTGCAGAAGAACGGGAGATACGGCCTTTTCCAAAGCCGGTTCCCGCGATGATAACATTTCCTGAGGTCTTCTTCGGACGTTTCAGAATTGTTCCATCCGGCTGCATTACATATTCATACTCGCCTGCTTTTGCCGGAGTGCTTTCCGCATCATCTTTCGGAAGCGGTGACTCGCGAGTCTTCTGCGGCTGAACCGGGGCAGGGGCCGGAGCAGGAACTGCCTGCGGCGTCGGGTGAACCGGAGCAGGATTTGCCGGAACTTCCGGCGGGGCGCGGGTTGGAAGCTGTGCCTGAATTGCAGCTCTTCCAACAGAAGCTGACGGCACATTTTCATTTGATGATTCAGGTACCGGACGGCGGACGGCAGACCGCTGCGGGGCTGCGGGTGCGGGACCTGCGCTTCCCAGCTTTTCGATGATAGATGCTAATTTACGGGTTATTGTCTTAAGGTCAAGAAGCTCTTCGGTGATGCCGTTTACCATCGCCTCAAGTTCGCGGACTTTGTGCTCAAGACGGAGATAATCTTCGGAATTTGCGGCAGATGTCTGTGCTGCTGCTTCCTGTGCGGCAGCCTTCTGCTGCTGACTGCGCTCGTTTAAAGCGAGTTCATGTTCCAGGAACTGCATACGGGTATTCATTAGTATATATCTATTCTATTCAGAGAAGATAATCTTTTTTAATAC
>JAKSOD010000172.1 GCA_024405755.1 Clostridia bacterium | reverse complement strand
GCTTTGACTATGTGAAGCCCGAGCCGAAAAAAGGATTCAGCTTCGGCGACCTTTTTAAATAATTGAAAGAGAGGTTCATTCAATGAAAAAAGCACTTACTATTTTGCTCACCGCCGTCATGCTGCTGGGACTTTTTGCACAGACAGTTATGGCAGCAGATACGGCGCCAAAATTTACCGAAAAGTTCTTTTCTTCAGGTAAAGCGGATGCTCCGGCAGATATTTACCTTGAGATAAAAAAAGACGATTCCGGAAGAGCGGGACGTATATATGTGTGGCTGACGCAGCCGGATGATGTCGTTACCGCATTTTCAGAGTATAGTTATCTTGGAAGCGATTCCTTCAAGGAAACCTACGGCTGTGATATTGTGGACAACCGTATTCAGATTGACTGTAAGGTTGATGACGGACCGTGGCATTATATGCCGGAATGGGATAAAGACGAATATCCGCAAGAGGACCAACCGTACGACCTTGCGATTCGTCAGAAAATCGTGGCACAGATGGATCAAAAGACATACCGTGAAGGAGGTGCATTGCTCGATCCGGGATGCGGTCGGGACGACGAAAACGCCGGATATTTGAAGCCTGTCATCTATACGAAGGATAACGACTGGTATTTTGACCTTGATAATCATACTCTGACTATCCGTATGAGATATATCATCACCTACGAAAATACCGATTACGAGAGAGACTATATTCTTTCGGACTGGTCGGATGAAATTGCCATCGGCAAAAACGCCACGCAGAAGGAGCTTGTCTATCCCGAAACGCTCGAAGCTCCCGCTATTTCCGAGCTGACATTCGTGGAATCCGTGGAGCGCGGTGAAGGAAACAGCGATACCACATGGAAAGTATATGTGAATTACCCGAAGTCCAACGGAGATGCCGATAAATATTACAGTGTTGTAATGGACAGTTTTGAACCTCTTTGCGCCGTGATGCAGTACCGCGTTAAATCCGGCGACGAATGGGGGGAGTGGAAAAATACCTACTGGGGGAACCCTACATGGATTTCAAGCGGGTGGAAGACATTTACCACCGAAGGAGTCAGCAAAGACGACGCAATTGAGTTCCGTACTTCTATTAAAAACAATGCAGAGGCAGGCAAAGACAGTCCTTATTCCGTTTCACTTTTCTGCAATGCGGGTGACTCACATAAGGAAGAACCTGATTCGAGCGGAACACC
>JAKSOD010000171.1 GCA_024405755.1 Clostridia bacterium | reverse complement strand
TCTGGCAGCGGCAGCGTTTACGGCACTCTATATCATCTGGGATAAAAATACGAAGAAGACCGTGGTGTAGAAAGATTGGCAGCAGGCACCTGCCGCGGACTTACATTCAGCTTCCTTCATGGACAAAATAATATGTATCCCGTTTTGTCCGGACAAGAACACCAGCATCAGTAAGCTGCTTCAGGAGTGCAGCAGCCCTGCGGTCTTTTACCCCGAACTCCTCAAGAATGTCCTTCCGCCGCAGAGGATTATGATATCCGGTTTTTCCGAAAAGGAGAAGTACCTTCTCCCGGGTCTCAACGGTAATCGTTTCTCCGAGTTTTGAAGCGAGCATCTGCTCAAAGGTATTCTGCTGTTCTCCCTCCCCGCGGGGTGCACTTTCCCCATCACGGAGTACACTATCTTCCCCGGACCCGGTTTCAAACCTGAACGTTACCTTTAGAAAAAACGCCCATATTCGTTTCAAAAACTATATTTGATTGGTAACCAAATATATATCATACCATAATGACACGGGAACAATATCTCAGCTCAATCCGTCGGAGAATCGGAAAAGCACCGGAAGGGACGGTCTTTACTGCATCAGACTTCACTGATATTGCTCCGCAGGGTGTCGTAAAAATGGCTCTGTCCCGGCTCGTACAGGAAAACCGGATCAGACGAGTGATGCGGGGAGTCTATGACAAACCTGAGTACAGCAAACTTCTGAATGAATACGCCGCCCCGCAGATAGACAAAGTGGCAAGAGCCATCGGAAAAAATAACGGCTGGACCGTAATCCCTTACGGGGAAGCAGCAGCAAACCTGCTCGGACTGAGCACCCAGGTCCCTGCAAAATGGATATTTGCAACAGACGGCCCGTACAAGGAATACCAGTGCGGAACGGCAGAAATCCGTTTCAAACACGTCGCAAACAAAGATATAACAGGGCTTTCCTTCAAATCGGCTCTTCTGATTCAGGCACTCAAAGCTCTGGGAAGTACCGGGCTCAATGAACAGGTAATCCGTCACTTATCCTCGAATCTGACACCAAAGGAAAAACAGATGATTCTGAAAGAAACGAAAGGAGCAACCGCATGGGTAGCCGGAACAATCCGCGAAATCTGTGCATAACAGACCCGTAAAAGAGATAATGAACCCGCAAAAGAAATAACGAACCCATGAAAGAAATAGCAAATCTCCCTGAGAAAGACCGTGA
>JAKSOD010000170.1 GCA_024405755.1 Clostridia bacterium | reverse complement strand
CCCATGGAGAAACTGATCACTGTGTACCACGGCTCTGAAAAGATCATTGAAGTGCCCGAATTCGGTGCAGGAAAGAAGAATAACGATTTCGGACTCGGCTTCTACTGCACGGAAAGCGAGGCGCTTGCAAAGGAATGGGCAGTGTCCTCTTTACGAAACGGTTTTGCCAACCGATATACGCTTGATACCGAGTATCTGAACATACTGAACCTGAACGGATCGGACTATACGATATTGAACTGGATCGCAGTTCTTGTTGAACACAGAAGATTTTCGATCAAAACACCGATTGCGAGAAGAGCAAAACAGTATCTGATCGACAATTTCTCTGTCAATGTAAATGCGTATGATCTGATCACCGGCTACCGTGCAGACGATTCTTATTTCGATTATGCCGAGTCGTTTCTGAATAACGGGATTTCCGTGGAACAACTGGCACGCGCCATGCGTCTCGGAAAACTCGGTGAACAGATCGTTATCAAATCACAGTTTGCATTTTCAAAACTGAAATTTGAAGGTTTTGAGGTGGCTGAAAAAGACAAATACTATGTCCTGCGAAAAGCCCGTGACGATGAAGCCAACCGGATGTATTCGGAAATGCTCGAAGAGGATGATGACGGATTGTATATCCGTGATATTATGAGAGGCGGTATCAGAAACGATGATCCACGCATACCAGGAAATCTATCTGAATAAGGCGCAGTCGGTGCTTGGCGAAGCATTTGATTATGCGGTCAATACCTGCGGGATATCCGGCGAAGAATTTATCGGGCAATTTATCGCAAGCTCCGTCAGCAAACGGATGGAGAACGGAGAACCGCTCTATCTTGCCGGAAAGAGCGGGATCGAGCTTGCGTCGGACGTCGTCGCGGAAACTACGGGAAAGGAACTCGATGCGGAGGGAAAGGAAGACTTCAGCCGTTCTCCGGAATACTGGATCGGTTGGGCGGTCGCCTATTATCAGTGGTGGTCCGGGAGAAAGTACAGCACGATTTTCAATGCCTTCCGCTTTGAGGAACTGCAGAAAATGTATTATACGCTCCACGAAGCTGATATTTCGAAATTCGTTGATATCGCAGACGCGAGGATCAAAGAGAACTTTCCCGATACCAACCTGAAGCGTATTCGCACTGCTTATGGATTTACGCAGGCCGAACTTGCCAAGAGAGCCGGCGTCAACCTTCGGTCCATACAGATGTATGAGCAGCGCAATAAAGACATCAA
>JAKSOD010000017.1 GCA_024405755.1 Clostridia bacterium | reverse complement strand
CAAGCATATGCGCTGTCAAGGCGTAAGCCGTGAATTGTGCGGTGTTGCCTTAAGATTTGCAAGCGCGGGTCGGAATTCCGGTATACCAAGGTAATTGGTTACGAAAGAAGGGGTTGTCGCGATCATATCAACGTGGTTTTTCATCAAAAGATCTGCGAGCATTCCGGGGTTGTATATTTCCTGTTCTGTGGCGATACAGACCGTTTTGCCGTTCATCAGAAGCAGGAGATTGTCAAAGATCGACATATCGAACGATATTGAACTGAGTGCAAGACCGACATCTCCGCCGTTTTTTCCGTGATACAATGAGTAGGTGAAGTCAGTAGGATCGGCGCAGCAGACGAGGTTGTGATGTTCGATCATGACACCCTTCGGTTTTCCCGTCGAGCCTGAGGTGTATATACAGTAAGCAAGGCTGTCGGTTGGGATATTAATGCCGGGATCCGAGTCATCACCGTCGGCAAGAATTTTTTCGATTGTCAGAGTGCGGTACGGTTTATCTAAGGAAAACAGTTCGGGTTTTGCCGCCCTGATCTCTTCTGTTGTGATAACGGCGGGACATTTTGCGTCATCGAGGCAGAACGAGATCCGGTCGTCGGGGTAAGACGGAAGCATACCGAGGAAAGCACCGCCGGATTTGAGGATACCGATCTCCGTGACGGAGATTTCGACCGTACGGTCAAGCACCATGGCAACGACTGTGTCTTTCCCGATGCCGAGAGAGGAGAGGGCATTGGCGATTTTGTTTGCGGCACGGTCAAGTTCACCGTAGGTAAGATTCTTTCCGTTTCCGATAACGGCGGTTTTATCCGGATGCTCCGCCGCGCGGAGTTCAAAGAGACGGTTGACTGAAATGTTTTCGAACTCTCGCTTTGTGTCATTTATCCGGCGTAGTTTTTCTTTTGATTCGTCGGAAAGCAGGGATATTTCGCGTATGTTTTCTCTTACCGTGAACTCACGGACGGCGCACGCAAGTGCGGAAAGCAGATTTTCAATGAATTCCGCGCAGTAAATATCGCGTCTGTAATCAGCCTCGAATTCATATTTCCCGCCGCGCAGATATACGTTGACTGTGATGGGAGCTTTTGCGACTTCGGGTTGAATATCCACGAATTCCGCAGGCTCTCCGCATAGAGTGTCAAATGTAAAACTGTCTCCCTGATATACGAAGATCAGATCTGACTTGATACCGTAGTATCTTGAAATCTCCGCAAATGAGCAGATGTCGTTCGACATACTGTTCATAAGTTGTTCCTGCGTCTCACGAATGAGATCGGAGATCTTTATGTCATTTTCGGTACGAACAAGAACGGGAAGGGTCTTTACGAGCATTGCAAGAGAGGAGGCAAGGCGTGAATCGTTTCTTCCGTTATAGACTGTGGTGAATACGACATCGGAAAACTGAATGAACCGGCTCAGAGTGAATCCGAAGGCAGCATTGAAGAATGCGTTCGGAGTGAGTTTGTTCTTTTCACAGTATGCCGTGACTGCGGGCGCGTAATCGAATGTCATTCTGACGGAGGCTGCTCCGGCCTTGTCGCTTTCCGGTGATTTCGGAGGCAGGCAGTCCGACTCACATCCGAGGAAAACGCTGTCATAATAGGCTTTTGCCCGAGAAAGGCGATCGGTTGCACGTTCTTTTTCCTCGTCAAGTGCGATCTCGTAGCCAGTGTATTTTTCATTTTCCACCGATGTAAGTTCATAGGCTTTTCCGATATCTGACAGAAGGACCGCTTCCGAAGTTCCGTCAAAGATTATGTGATGAAAATCGGTAAACAGATAGTTACCGTTGTCAGTAACGTAGACGGCGGCACGGAATAGGGGTTCTCCGAGCAGGTTAAAAGGACGCACGAGTTCGTCGCGGGACGGGATCTCAGCGCAGGTAATAAGATCGACCTTCGGTTCGTCCGCGTCATTGCGGCGTGCGCGGATATCTCCGTTGTCGTCTGCAAAGAAAGTGGCTTTGGCATAAGGATGAGCGTTGATCGCTGTTTTTACCGCAGAAACGAGCCGCTCGGGATCAATACCTTTGCCGAGTTTCAGAAGCAGAGGGATGTTGTATGTTACCGATCCCGGATTCATACTGCATTCAACAAAGATCCCGCGCTGTGTCTGAGTGATCGGATAATCGGGCATGATCTCATTCTCGTCTGTTTTTTGGTGGAATGAAAGAAATGATTCGAGTTTGCGTACCGTACCGCTGCGTTTCAGATCAACGATTCTGACCGCCGTATCAAATGATTTCCCGAGTATGACGTTGAGTTTCAGCGTGCCGATGGAGGTAAGTCCGGCGTCAAAAATGTCGGTATCTATACCGAATTCCCGGTGTCCGATAACGTCAGCGATAATATCGAATATCTTCTGCTGGGTGTCGTTTTCCGGCGGCACGGAGCAGTCTGCCTTGCGTTCGGGGCGTGGAAGAGCCTTTTTATTGACTTTCTGATTCTGATTCAAAGGAATTCTGTCGATCTGCATAGTGACCGCAGGAACCATATATGGCGGCTTCTCGGAACGGATGAAGTCAGCGAGAGCATCGGTGTCGATAATTTCGTCGGAAACAACGTAGGCGGCAATGAATTTTCCGCCTGACGGTTCGTCAAAGGCGGCAACCGTTGCATCCTTGATACCGTGGAATCTTCTTATGACTTCTTCTATCTCCGTCAGTTCCACGCGGAATCCGCGGACTTTCACCTGACCGTCGCGTCTGCCGATAAATTGCAGATTGCCGTCGCACATAAGGCGGACGATATCGCCCGTGCGGTAGGCTCTTTCGTATCCGGCATCATTTGAAAAGGGATTTGTGACGAAAACCTCCGCCGTTTTTTCGGGACGGTTGCGGTAACCGACAGTAACGTGTGCTCCGGTGATCCACAACTCTCCCACAGCACCGGGAGGAAGCAGTCTGCCTTCGGAATCGACAACGTACAGTTTAACATTGTCAACGGGTTTCCCTATCGGAACGTCCTTGTAAAGCCGGTCAACACGGAAAGCGGTAGCGAGGACCGAGCCTTCTGTCGGTCCGTAAAGATTGTAAATACTGATGTTTTCGGGAGGTGTGAGCGGAGTGAGTTTTTCTCCTCCGAAAGACAGATGACGCAGGGTTTTTGTTCCTTCCAAGAGGGCGAATTGCCTGCCGACCTGAGTCGTCATGACCGAATGAGTGATGTTGTTCTCATTGAAATACTTTTGAAGAGCGATCAGGTCAAGTCGTATGTCGTCGGAAATGATGTGCAGAGCAGCCCCCGATGTTATCGTTGCGTACGTGTCAAAAACATTCGCGTCGAAACCGTAACTTGCATATGCAGTAACGCAGCAGCCTTCGCCGAGACTGTAATAATCTCTGATCCATGCAGCGGTAACCATTGTGTTGGAGTGCGCGTACATAACGCCTTTCGGAGTCCCGGTGGATCCGGAAGTGTAGAGCATAATGAAAAGATCGTCTTTTTTCGGAGCCGGCAGTACGGTGCCTGAATCTTCAAGCGTGGGAATGGAATCGACCATAATACGTTTTCCGACGAAATCTCCGTTTATGATGCTGTCAAGATCGGGGGTGGTAAGAAGCAGGGAAGCTTCGGAATCTTTCATCATAAGATTAAGACGTTCGGGCGGATAAGACGGATCGAGCGGGAGATAGGCAGCCCCTGCTTTCAACACTCCGAGGGAACAGATGAGCATATATTCGCATCTCGGGATCAGAACTCCGACGATATGTCCTTTGCCAATACCCAAAGAACGGAGATGTCCGGCGAGACGGTCGGTGATCCCGTCGATGTAACTGTATGTGAATCTCTTTTCGCAGAAAACGAGGCATTCGGCATCAGGTGTCTTTTTTGCCTGCTCACGGAACAGATCAACTACGGTTTTTTCGGTGTCATATTCTTTTTCTGTCCGGTTGAACCCGTCGATCTGTGCCCGGCTTTTTTCGTCGGTAAGCGGGATTTCTCCGAGAGTATCGGAGTATATCATTCCGTGAACGACGTTAATGTATGTGTCAATGAAACTACGGACGAATTCTTCCGAATAATCCGATCTGTTGAAATATGAGAGGATTGAATAGCCGGAGGCGGTTTTAAGGAACATAAGTTCAAAATCAGCTACCCCGTTGGTGGATAAGAGCAGCTCGATAGGAATATTTCCGTCGCTTATTGAAATATCATTGAGCAGATTAGCCTGATAGACGAAAGAAACATTCATACCGATCCCGTATTCGGCAGCAAGATCGGCAAAAGAAATGCAGTCGTTCTTTTTGATGCGGTAATAATCGTTGTAAACATTTCGGAGAAAGACAGACGGGGCATTTTTTTCGTCAAAAGAGCAGATAAACGGCAGGGTACGCACGTACATACCTACGGTTAAAGCAAGTTCCGGGTCAAGTCTTCCCGTATGAGCTGTCGTGAAGAAAGACTCGGTCATTCCGTTGAATTTGGCAAGAGTGTATCCGAATGCGCCGAGGAAAAGTGCATTTTCACTGATCCTGTTTGCTTTTATGTAGTTTTCGACTTCGTCAAAGGAGATCCTGTCGTTCACTCTTACCGAAACGGAGGAAAAACCATGAGGGACTTCGTCAGATACGCGATCACGGACGGGTTTTGAGTCACAGTCAGATGCACCGAGTTTTTCTCTGAAGAAATCGGCGTATTCTTTTGTTTTCTGCGGATCTTTCGGCAAAGACTCGGCTTGTGCATTATCGAAAATGGTCAGTGTTTCCGGTCGGCACTCACCGCCGTCATAAACGGATGCGATCTGCCTGATGAATAAGGATAGCGACGTTCCGTCGAAAATCAAGTGATGGATGTCAAGCAGAAAAGCGTCTCCTTCGGGGGTGATGACGTACTCAAAACGGCAAAGCGGACCTTCTTCGAGGTCAAACGGACGAGGAAATACCGCTGCTTCTGCGTCAATGCTGTCAGATTCTTTTTCCTCAATAAAGATTTTCCTTCCGAAAGAATCGCTGCTGCCGTGATAAATCATTGACGGGACACCGTCCGGTGCGCTTACGGTAACGAACAAAGCCGGGTGAGCACCGATAACGGTTTTGACGGCGTCGATAAAACGTACACGGTCTGTGCCTGCGGGAAGGCGGCACAGGACGGGGATATTGTACTTTATTGTGCCCGGTTTATTTACACATTCAAGGTAAACCCCGAGTTGAGAGGCAGAAAGCGGGCATATATCGGGAATCAAGCCGTTTTTTCCAACTGATTTATTTGACTTTACCGCCGACGACGTTTCTTTATCTGATCCGGATATTCTATCTTTTTTCATTTGGCTGTCTTCTTATGGATGATTAAAGATAAAGTCTTTTCACTCAACATATATTATACACATATTTTTTGCAAAAAGCAATAGTTGATTTCTATTGATGTTTTTTATTGATTATTTTATTGCAAAATACAGATTAATATAGTATAATAAAAAGAAAAGTAAAGTTTGTGGATCGTACGGCGATAAAACCGTTCAATAAGAAAAATGCGGACCGCAAAGTCGTCTTTGCTGAGTGATGGGGGAAAAACACCATAAAAAACAAGAAAAAACGCTGGATGAGATTCAGACATAAACTTGTGACATGGATCGTTTACCCCATGTTCAAGGTGCTTTCAAAGGTAAAATATCATGCCGAAGTGGAGCTTTTCTCCGGGGCGGGGAAGCGTAATTGGCTTATAGTATCGAATCATCAGACAGATTTCGATCAGTTCTTTATAGGCTTGTCGTTTCCCGCACCCGTATATTATGTGGCAATGGAAGATCTGTTTTCAAACGGCTGGATTTCGAAAGCAATACGGTGGCTGGTAGCACCCATTCCGATTCTGAAAGCCTCAACAGATCTCAGCACCGTCAGGAACTGTATGAAGGTGGCAAAAGAGGGCGGAACGATCGCGCTTTTTCCGGAAGGCAACAGAACGTACAGCGGAAAGACCTGCTATATAAAACCCGGGGTGGCGTCTTTGGCGAAGGCATTGGAACTTCCAATCGCCGTTTACCGGATAGAGGGCGGATACGGAGTGAAACCGCGTTGGGCAGACAAATGCCGGAGAGGACCCATGAAAGCGGGAGTACGTCGGGTGATCGAGCCGGAAGAATACAAGAATATGACGAAAGAAGAACTCCATTCGCTGATCTGCCGTGAACTATATGTTGACGAGACGAAAAACCGTGCGGAATATAAAAGCAGACGGTCAGCCGAAGGTCTCGAACGTGTCCTCTACGTCTGTCCCGATTGCGGACTATCTGAATTTAAAACGGAAAAGGATACTTTTTCCTGCATGAAATGCGGGAAGGAATATGTTTATCAGCCTGATATGCGTATTGTGCAGGCAAACGGAAAGTCACGTTTTTCGACAGTTGCAGAATGGTACGAATATCAGGAGACATATGTGAGAGGCCTTGATCTGTCACCCTACGCCGATACCCCCGTATATTTCGACAGAGCGGGACTTTACGAGATCATCATAAATAAAAAGAAGATCCTTCGTACCAAGAACGCGGAAGTCTCGATATTTGCCGACAGAATGTCAGTAAACTCCGGTGCCGTGACTTTGAAAATGGATTTTGACGATATCAGGGCAATGGCGTGTATTGCCGGACACAAACTCAACATATTCTATCAGGACAAAGTGTATCAGCTGAAAGGCGGAAAGCATTTCAATGCACTCAAATACTGCAATATTTTTTATCACGCAAAATTCATAAAAGAAAGTCATACAGATGGAGAATTTCAATTTTTGGGACTCTGAGGTCTGGGGTACATTCAATCTTGCCGCTGTCCTTCTCGGCAGTCTGCTTGTTGCGAACTCACTAAAAAAAATCATTCCGCCGCTGAAAAAATCTCTGATACCGTCTTCGGTACTTGGTGGGATTCTGCTGCTTGTCACGTCGTTTCTGTACGAAACGGCAACGGGCGAAAATATTTTCAATACAGAATTTTTCGGGGGCAGAGGCGCGGGAGAACTTGAAATACTGACGTATCACGGACTTGCACTCGGATTCATCGCGACAACACTGAAACCTTCCACAGGAAAGTTCGGGAAAGAACGAAGCCGTGAGATATTTGATACGGGAGTTACAACGGTGTCAACGTATCTGCTCCAGGGAATAATCGGACTCGGGATCACGCTGTCTCTGTCGCTGATCGTAAAGGATATGTTTGCGGCTGCGGGAGTGATTCTTCCGTTCGGTTACGGGCAGGGTACGGGGCAGGCACTGAACTACGGCAATATCTACGAGCAGGAGCACGGATTTGTCGGGGGAAGAAGTTTCGGACTTTCGGTTGCGGCAATGGGATTCCTGAGTGCTGCTTTAGGCGGAGTTATTCATCTGAATATTCTACGGAAAAAAGGAATGAAATATAATTTCGGGCACGAAGACGAAGAGACGGAAGTGCTGAAACTTCAGGATGTTCAGGGGCATGATGAAATTCCCATGAACGGAAGTATTGATAAACTCACTATGCAACTGGTGCTGATTTTCCTTGCTTATCTTATGGCTTACGGAATGATGTCTCTGCTCGGAAATCTCATAAGACCGCTCAGATCGATCCTGTTCGGCTTTAATTTCCTGCTCGGAGTCGTGGCAGCGGTCATCATCAAGGCGGTCAATAACTTTCTGATGAAGAAGAAAATCGTCAAACGTCAGCATATCAGCGCATTCCTTATGACGAGACTTAGCGGATTTTTCTTTGATATTATGATCGTTGCGGGAGTAGCGGCAATACGTATCAACGTGATAAAAGAGTACTGGTGGATAATACTGATCCTCGGACTCGCGGGTGCGTTTTCCACCTATTTTTTCACTCATTTCGTGGCAAAAAAACTGTTTCCCGGATATGCGGAAGAACAGTTTCTCGTGACATACGGAATGCTTACCGGAACGGCAAGTACGGGAATAATACTGCTTCGTGAGATTGATCCGGATTTCAGAACGCCTGCGTCGGAAAACCTTGTTTATCAGAACTTTCCGGCAATGGTTTTCGGATTTCCAATGATGCTGCTGGCTGCGATGGCACCTGATCAGCCGGTGATGACCTTGCTGATAATGACCGCGTTTTTTGCGGTTATGGTTCTTATTCTGTTCAGAAAGAAACTTTTTGTGCGAAAAAGGAAAAAATGAATTATCCATTCGTATTTCCGACGGAATAAAACGAAAATAAAACAAAAAACAAAAATAAAACTAAATGAGAAAAAGGGAAGAGAAAAAGAACATGACGAAAGAAGAATTTGCAGAACAGGCAGCACGTGAGTGTGCATCCGAGGAAACAACGGCGCATCGGGGCGGCGGATCGGGAAGACCGTACTGGAACGCGGTGTCGTTTCAGTTCATGTACGCTCCGGCGTTTCAGTTCCAGCCGATACCCGGGACAAAGAAATACCGTTATGTGATAAATGACGCGAATGGCAATGTTCATTCTTTTGAGGCAGCAAAAGCCTCAGCCATTCTTTCACCGGTGTGGAGAGACATTCCGGAGGGAGTGACAACTCTGAAGGTTTACGCACTCGACGAAGAAGACAATGAAACGTATGCCGTAGGAACACGTACGTTTTTCAGACTTGCGAGTTTTCCGTCGGATCTTCCGCCTGCGGCACGCGGCTATAAAGAAGCGTCAAATCTTGCCTATGAGTACGCGATCTCACAGAATTTTCTTCTGCATTGGCTGAATAAGGGAACCCCCGATCCTGACTATGACCATAACGTATATCCGAGCAAAATGATTTCGGCGGTCATCAGCGGCATGCTCGAATACGCGAAGATCTGTCCCGAACGCGAGTCGGACGCCGTGAAGATCGCCGTGAACTCTGCGGATTATCTGATCAGCATCACTCCTTCTTCGGGTCCCATGGAGGGGATCCCGCCCACATATCAGATTGATTTCCGCCCGGATCCCGAAACGCGCAAGAATCTGAAAGCGGCTGAGAGAATAGATTGGGTTATGATGATTTATCCTGCCGGCGTCGGAATGTCATATCTTGAACTTGAAGCCAAAACAAAAGATAAAAAATATTTTGACGCAGCGTTGAAGATCGGAGAATACTACCGTGATCACGTTGAGGAGAACGGTACATGGTATCTGATAAGGAACATAAATACGGGAGAGGTGATAGCTCACGACTTCTGTGATCCGCTGAGGGTGATCGTACCGTTCCTTATGAGTTTATACGAGCGGACCGGAGAAAAAGTATGGAAAGAACTTGCCGATGCTTCGATCGCGTACGTAGAGAAAACAGCAAACACGACCTACTCGTGGGGAGCGCAGTTTGAGGACAGCAAGTGTTCGGCGAACTACTCGAACCTGTCGCATTACGGTGCAGCCGCACTTGTGAAATACTATACGAAATACTATCCTGACGATCCCGAGCGTATGGCGGCGGCAGACGATCTGATGCGTTTTATCGAAGATCAGTTTGTGGTATGGAAGAAACCGTCACCGTGGAACAAATCCGGATACGACACGTCGGACTGGCCGACTCCGTGCGGACTTGAACAGTATAGCTGGCATGTTCCGATCGATTCGAGTGCAGCGGATATACTGTCAGCATTCCTTGCAATGTATCGTGCAGGAAGGGGAGAGCTGCATCTTGAAAAGGCAAAGGCACTTGCGGATTCGATAACGAGAGTACAGTATGAGGACGGAATGATACCCACACATTGGATGACGGAGAAGCACAGAAACGGAGTGGGACTATGGATAAACTGCCTTTTCAATGCTGCCGGAGCACTCGCGGAACTTGGGAGTTTTCTCGGAGAATGATGCAATAATATACACATATAAATATGTAAAACACAAAAATCGCAGCGAGTTTCGGCTGCGGTTTTTGTGTTTTACGTATGAAGAATCCGTGGCATTACAGAAAGTGTGCGGCACTGCTTCTTTTAGTGAAGATAATATACTGATGCCTGTGTCGGCACAGAATGCGGGAAACGAAGATGAAATAGTTGAAAAGATCCTTGAAGAGTACGACGTGAGCCGTGAACAGGCAGCGGAAGATGTTTTGTCATATCTCGCTGAACTCCGTGAAAAAGGGATCCTCTGATTATTACGTCAAATTATAAAAATGTATTATAAACTCCTGGTTGAGAAAAATCGCTTTCGAAAAAGCAATTTTTGTGTTGAAAATAAATAATTATCTGTAAAAAATCAGAGATGATATTGGCGATAATCACGATTTTATTGTGAAAAGGTAGATTTTCTTTTCAAAAAGTGATAAAATAACCATAATTGCCCATTTTTTTGTATGGAGCAACTGCCCAATCAGAATGGCAAAAAAACATCTTTTATTGGTTATAAAACGAGTATTGTGCCGCATATAATGGTACAGACAGTTCAAATCAAACGGAAAGAAAGGAAAATCAATGACAAGAAAATATGTATGCACAGCACTTGTCTGTGCGCTGCTGTTGGGGGCGATAGTAATTCCGCCCATCTTCGCTGACAGCAGTAATTCAAATGCAAGGAATGAGGAGACTGAGTTCTCAGAAGTAATCGAAGCAGAAGAGATCGTTTCGGAAAAGGAACTGGCTGCGCGTGAGCTTCCTGCGCCTGAGCCAGCCGAGACTGTTGTAAAAATGATCGAAAGGAGACTGTGGGTCGTTCCCGAGCCTGTAACCGAATTAATTGAAGTACTGCCTCAGGATTACGAGCAGATCAAAGAAGAAAACGAAAGACTGCTCGAAGAGATCAAACTGCTGAATGCGAAGAACGAAAGCCTTGTCGCTGACAATCAAAAATTAAAATCTGAATATGAACGTCTGAAAAAAGAGTACCTTCAAATCACTGCCGAAGCGGAAGCAGCGGCAGATACGAAAAATGCGGAGTTTATTCCTTCCGAAGAACATCTTGTAAAATGCGCAGAGGAGTTTCCTGTTGCGACTCAGGTCTGGTGCTATCTCTCAGAGACCATGGGACTCAACGACTACGTATGTGCCGGAATAATCGGAAATATGATGACAGAGTGCGGCGGGCACACCCTTGATTTGCATTGGTACAGCGGAAGCGTTGAGTACGGATACTACGGTCTTTGCCAATGGAGTCTCAAATACCGTCCTTGGCTTACGGATGCAAGTCTCGAAGACCAGCTGATACACCTCAACGAAAGCCTTGAAATTGCTTTCACGACATACGGCAAGCGTTACAAGGAAGGATTTACATACGCTGATTTCTGTGCGCTTTCCAGTGCGTCTGATGCGGCAGTGGCGTTTGCGGCTGCGTACGAAAGATGTACTTCAACGTCATACGAACGCAGAGGACAGCAGGCGGAATTCGCTTATTCTTACTTTGTTCCTTCCTCAACAAATTAAAAAAATACTCCCCGTAAGTCAAGAACGATTCTTTTCTTTGGGGAGTATTTTTAATCAAGTGTCAAAAAAAGTGGCTGTAAAAAAAGTCAATGCTTTTTTACAGCCACTCAAAAGCAGTGGTCAGGAGCCACTGCTTTTGACGCGACATTGGCGTTTTTGCCTTGAAACAAGGATGGATTTTACTCTATTTTCAGGGCAAAACGGCGGTGTTCAGCCGCCGAGCCAAATGTCGGCGGGGTGCTAAAAAACTCAAGAAAGAGTTTTTTAACACCCCCTTTTTATGGGATAAAGAATTATCAGGTAAAGTTGCGTTTGTAGAAGATTATGAGTGCCACGAGAGCAATGATGATCACGGCGATAATGACGATCCAGAGGAAAAGCATTGGATTGGATCCGTCGCTGTTGACCGGTGTCGTGTGGGGAACTACTGATGTTGTGCTCTCAGAAGGTTCCGTGGTGATCTCTGGTGGGACGGTCATAGAATCGGGACTTGTCTCGGGCGGTACCGACGTATCGGAGTCGGGAATCGTGGTCGGCTCGGAAGTTACGGGAGGGATCACGCCGCCGTTCAGGGTAATGTTCAGATTCACGGATACGCCGCGGAACGATACCTGAACGAAAGTATCAGTCTCGGTAAGGGCACCGGCGGGAGATACGGTGTATTCGCCGTCGGGTACGATAACGGGAGCAATTGAAGGATCGGCGTAGGTGAGTATCAGTTTCATTCCCGTGGGATCAAATCTTTCGCCTACGTAGTACTCCATTTTGTCGGGCTGGATAGCTACTGAAATGTCCTTGACCGTAACGGGAGTAACATTGACAAATTGGAAGCACCTCAATTCTGCGGAAGGAAACTCGATCGTAACAGTAACGGTCTCTTTCTGACCGGATGTCAAAACGAATGGATCGGAGGGAGATATGGTGAATCCGGCAGTGAGAGGAATGGTAGTTCCGTCGTTGTAGTAAAGAGAAACTTCAAGGCCCGTGGGATCGAACTTCTCACCCTCTTTGTACTCGGTCTTGTCGGCAGATCGGGTGACGAAGATCTGAGATGGAATCTTACTCTCAACTTCTATCGGTTGTTCGGTGGAAAATTTCAGCGAGTCACTTATTTGAAGTGTGATTTCAACAGACGTGTCAGAAGCGGAGAGAGGAGTTTCAAGCGAGGGGTAGAAGATAAGAGAGTCAATAGAAAGAATCTGGGGAAGTTCGGAGTTGGTGTAATAAGCAACTACGATAAGTCCATCGGTAGAAAAGGTCTGACCGGCAATGTACTTTATGTGGTCGGGAGCATGATAGATTTCAATTTTCTTTATCGGGTTGTCGGAAATTACGTTGATGCTGACTTTTGCTTCAAGTCCCGCGTATCTTACAGTAGCGAAACTTACAGCTTCCGTAAGAGGAGAACTGACGTCAACGGTATATTCGGAAGCGGAAAGGGTCTTACGTGTGGAGTCGTCGAAGATGACGGCAACGAGCATGCCCTTGGGATCGAATGTCTCACCGGCGGAGTAAGAAACCTTGTCGGGTTGACTGATGATGTCGATGGTACCGGAGTGAACGGTGAGGGGAAGAGTGATCTCGTGCCCGATATAGAACGCTTTGCAATCGATGCCTGCTGTGATGATGTCGGGACATTGAGAGAAATCAACCCGGTCGGTAATGTCGATTTCGGATTTATCGGAGAAGACAGCGTTTACGGTAAAGATGCTCTTGTCGAATTTGTTTCCCGGGTACACATTTTTCTTGTTGTCGGGGCATTTGACCGTGAAGCTCTTGACGGAAATCACCGGAACTTTGAATTCGGCGGTTTTACCGTCGGCGCAGACTGTAAGCGAAGCGTTCCCGTCAGCACCGGGAATCAAAGGTTTATTGGCGTCGGGGATAGTGTATTCGGTATAGAATTCATTTTTGGTGCCGTCTGAGAATTCAGCGATCACGCACAGACCCTCGGCGGAGGTGAAAGCAGCACCTTCGTAGAAACTTGCGGCGGGCGTACCGGAAACACGCAGTGAGGAAATTCCGATGACTTTCAGGGGGATCTCGGTCTTAACCGTATGCCCGGCGAGATCGTAACTGACTGTGATTTCAGAGACAGCACTTGAAAGAGGATCGATCAAGGAAGGCGAGACAGAGCAGTCGGAGAAGGCAACGGCAGTGTCTTTTCCGTCGGCAAAGTGGAGCTGGAGTTCAAGACCATCCGGATTGAAAATATCACCGGCGTAATATTTTGTTTTGGAAGGTTGTGATTTGACCGCAATAGATTCAAGGGCGTGGACCGTTATGGGCAGGCCGCTTGAAATCTGAGTCTGATTGCAGGAAAACGTAATCTGCCGGTCAGTGGATTTCAGGGGAGTTGATGGGGAGAATATAAGTTGAGATGAAGCGACGGTGTCTGTGGTGCCGTCCTTATAAGTGATAAGTCCCTCATATCCCGTGGGGTCGAAAATATCGCCCTCGTGATATTCGTCTTTTGCACCGTCCTTTGCGCTGACGGAGAAGGAGACAACTTTTTTGTCGTTCTCGGCAGCAGCAACGGAGAATGAGACGGTAAAGATCGCGGCTGCAGCGAGCAGAACGGCGACCAGAACTTTTAATCTACGTTTGTTCATTGATTGAACCAGTCCTTTCTGAAAACGAAGAATTTATATATCATACATTCGGATACTTTATTATACCACCATAGAAAAAGATAATCAATAGATAAATTATAAAAATATTTACTTACCACATTGAGATTTGTATTAAATAAAAAAACAATAAATATTGAGCAGGGATAAATTAACAATTTGGACATTGATTTATATTTCAATAAAATGATATAATAACTTTGATTTCGGATTTTTCAAATTATTTTTCAAAACATATGCTTCCGGAGCGTGATGCAGGAAAGAACAGAAAAAGCGCGTCGGAATGCAGGAAAAGGAAAGTGCGGGAAGAATTAAGTCGCTGCATATGGAAAAGCGTGAAAGATCCGGAAAAAAATTTATGAGGTAATGATATGAGTAACAACGGCGGTGAAAAGAAAAAGAGCCTTCTTCGGGCACTGACAGCCGAAAGACTGACGGAAATGCTCAAAGAGATCGACGTAACAGCCGTAAAAGTCAGGGAAGGCGAGTATTCCGCGAGAGCGAGGATAACGGCACTTTTCGATCAGGGCAGTTTTGCTGAAATCGGAACATATATGAACAGGAGTGCCGATCCAGACGAAGCGGAAGGCGTTATTTGCGGATACGGGGCTGTGGACGGCAGACTTGTGTTTGCTTTTGCACAGGATCACAACCGGATGAACGGTGCGTTTGACGAGTGCGCCGCAAAGAAAATCGAATCCCTATACTCTATGGCGCAAAAAAACGGCGCACCGGTCGTGGGGATCTTTGACTCGGACGGTACCTGCGTGTACGAGGGAGTACGTGCGCTTGCTGCGCTCGGAAAGACGCTGGATGTTTCCGCGCGGGCGTCGGGAATAGTACCCCGTATCGCAGTAGTACCCGGAAATTGCGGCGGTGCAATGGCTGTGCTTGCGTCGGCGTTTGATTTTGTGCTGACCGTACGTCATCATGACGGAGCGGGGACAGAGTTTTATGCCGTGTCTCCTTTTGTCACCGGATTGAATCCCGAACCTGCAAAAACGGGACTTTCCGCATACGAGGCACAGGACGAGGAAGATCTTTTTTCGGCAACAAGAAAACTGATATCGTATATTCCGTCAAATAACGCGGAAGGTACTGTGATAAATGAAGAAAAAGCCGAACTTGAACGTTCTCCCGAGGTTTCGGGACTCACGGGAGAAGCATTGGTGTCTATACTTGCGGACGGCAGGGAACAGCTCCGTCTGTGGAAGGAATACGCCCCCGAACTTGCGGCGGGATTTGCCTTTATCGGCGGGATTGCCTGCGCGTATATTGCGAGTGACAGAACCTGCCGTGACGGCGCGCTGACACCTGCGGCAATGAAAACAGCTGCACGTTTGCAGAAGTTTGCCGATTCATTCGGTATCCCCACAGTGACATTTGTGGATTGTCCCGGATTTGAGCCATCCGAGAATACGGCCGAGGACGACGCTGCACTTGTGAATGCCGCAGCGGAACTCACGTCGGCAATGAGCGGAGCATCAAATGCCCGTGTTTCCGTCGTTACGGGAAGAGCATACGGTGCCGGATTTATTTATCTTGCTTCGAAATCTCTCGGAGCAGATGTCGCGTACGCTTTGCCCGAAGCCTGCATCAGCGCACTTTCTCCCGAAGCGTCGGTGGCACTCGTCTGGAATGACCGGATACGCGAGGCGGATCTCAGCTCAACCCGTGAGATACTCGAACGGGAATGGCGTGAAAAGTTATCATCCCCCAATGAGGCTGCCCTCTGCGGAGAGATAGACGATATAATCGGAACGTCACAACTTCGTCCCCGCGTGGTTTCCGCTCTTCATATGCTTCTCGGCAAGGCTCGGATACAGCCGGTACGCCGCCGCAGAAACTGAGGTGAGAAACGTGATGATTTTTTTGAGTGCTGAGTCAGGCAGTCTCGGCGAACGGATGAAGGATGCCGGGATATATGCGGTGCTCGGACTTGCAATAGTCCTTGTGGTGCTGGCTCTTATCTGGGGAGTACTTGCGATCTTCGGAGTCGTTTTCGGCAGAGAAGAGAAAAAAAATGCCCAAGCGGACAATGAAAAGAAAGAAGAAATCGGAACTGATCCCGCGACTGCCGCGGATAAGGATGACAGTGCTGCCGTTGCTGCCGCTGTGACCGCTGCAGTCTCGCTGATATTTGAAGAGGAAGCTGCCGCGAGCCGACGCAGTCCGTCTTCTTTCCGCGTAGTTGCTTTCCGCCGTGCGGGAGGCTCGGGACCGTGGTGCGGCTGACCGACGCAAAAAAACAGTTGAGCCTGCCTGAATGAAATCTGAATAATTGTTTGAGGTATATAAAAATGAGTATGAGATATTTTAAGGTAAATGTAAACGGCGTCGCATATGACGTTGCAATAGAAGAAATTGGTGCTGATTCTGCAAATGTCTCTGCGGCAGCATCCGCCGTATCCGCAGTTCCGTCGGCTCCTGCTGCCGACACCGCGCCTGCCGCAAACGAGACTTCCTCTGCCGGCGGTGGTGAGGGTGACGTAAAAGTAACAGCACCCATCCGCGCTGCCGTGGTAAATGTCGTGAAAAATGTTGGCGATTCGGTAAAGCGCGGAGACTGCGTGTGCGTCCTTGAGGCAATGAAAATGGAGTATGATGTTGTATCTCCCTGCGACGGAACAGTCACTTCCATAAGCGCAAAACGCGGGTCCACGGTGGATGAAGGTGCTGTGGTATTTACCGTAAGAGGCTGAAAAGGTCCGGAAAATGCTTGATATTCTGAAAACAATTATCGAAACCACGGGTTTTGCACGGCTGTTCGAGTCGGATGATCCGTGGATGCCGCTGAAAACGGTGATAATGTTCGTGATAGCGGGTGCGCTCGTTTACTGTGCGATAGTAAAAAAATACGAGCCGCTGCTGCTTCTTCCCATAGCAATGGGAATGATACTTGCGAACATACCGGGTGCGGATCTGTATCACATGGATCTGTTCATCACGGAAGGAAGTCTTGACATTGCGGAGATATTCCGACGCGGAGGACTGATAGATTACCTTTATCTCGGAGTAAAACTCGGACTGTATCCTTCGCTGATATTCCTCGGAATAGGCGCAATGACAGATTTTTCGCCGCTGATTGCCAATCCGAAGACAATGATGCTCGGAGGTGCGGCACAACTCGGTGTATTTGCCGCCTTCTTTGGTGCATATTCGTCCGGGGCATTTACGTTTCAGGAAGCCGCAGCGATCGGAATTATCGGCGGAGCCGACGGTCCTACCGCAATTCAGACATCAAAGACACTCGCACCTCAGCTTCTGAGTGCAATAGCCATTGCTGCTTATATTTATATGGCACTGATCCCCATGATACAGCCTCCCATAATGCGCCTGCTTACCACGAAAAAAGAGCGTCTTATCCGTATGAGTGCTCCGCGTAAGGTAACGCGCAAAGAACTTGTGCTTTTCCCGATAGTCGTGACTCTCGTGGTCTGTCTTATCGTTCCGGAGTCCGCTCCTCTGATAGGTTTCCTTATGGTAGGAAATCTTCTTAACGTATGCGGAGTCACAGGAAGGCTGTCAAAGACCGTTCAGAACGGACTTATGAATACTATCACGGTGTTCCTCGGTATCTCCGTGGGTGTTACTGCATCCGCAGAGAACTTCCTCAGCGGCAAAACACCGCTGATAATACTTCTCGGAATCGTTGCATTCGGTTTTTCAACCGCGGGCGGCGTGATGTTTGCAAAACTAATGTGCTGGATAACAAAGGGAAAGATCAATCCTCTTATCGGAGCCGCCGGAGTATCCGCGGTTCCCATGGCAGCGCGTGTGGTGCAGAAGGAAGGTCAGAGAGAAGATCCTACGAATTTCCTGCTTATGCACGCTATGGGACCGAATGTCGCCGGAGTTATCGGCTCTGCCGTTGCCGCAGGTGTGTTTATCTCAATGTTTTCATAAACCGGACTGCCGGAAATCGATTAAAACCATTTATGCCTTTGATCCATCGGATTGATCACGAACGAATATTGTTATTTATCGGAGTATGAAATGTCAGAATCAACAAAACGCATAGATTTTGCGCCGTCGGAGCCATCCGCCGAGCACCGCGTGGGTATTACGGAGACCGTGCTTCGTGACTCTCACCAATCCCTCCTTGCCACGAGAATGACAACGGAGCAGATGCTTCCCGCGCTCGAACAACTTGACGAGGTGGGGTATCATTCTCTTGAAGCATGGGGAGGAGCAACGTTTGATGCCTGCCTGCGGTATCTCAATGAGGATCCGTGGGAGAGACTGCGCACGATACGCAAACATGTTAAGAAAACGAAATTGCAGATGCTTTTCCGCGGTCAGAATATACTGGGTTATCGTCATTATCCCGACGACGTGGTTGACTTCTTTGTGGCAAAGTCCATTGAAAACGGAATTGACATAATAAGGATCTTCGACGCCCTGAACGATCCGAGAAACCTTGAAACCGCTATCAGATCCGCAAAGAAATACGGCGGACACGTTCAGGCGGCGATCAGTTATACCACAAGTCCCGTACACAGCATCAGCTTTTTTGCCGGATATGCCGCACAGCTTGAACAGATGGGAGCGGATTCCATCTGTATTAAGGATATGGCGGGACTGCTCCGTCCATACGAAGCTTACGATCTCGTAAAGGCGATAAAGGCATCAGTCAGCATTCCCGTACAGCTTCATACCCACTATACCTCGGGACTTGCGTCAATGACACTGCTCAAAGCAATAGAAGCAGGAGTTGACGTAGTTGATACGGCACTGTCTCCCCTTGCAATGGGAACTTCACAGCCGCCTACGGAATCTTTGGTTGCGACTCTCGAGGGAACGCAATACGATACCGGACTGTCGCTCAAACAGCTTGATCCGATCACACGTTACTTTGCCGGACTGCGCCGTCAGTATCGTGATGAGGGACTAATCAGCGACAAGGTGCTCGGAGTTGATGTCAATGCACTGATCTATCAGGTACCGGGCGGTATGCTTTCAAACCTGGTGTCACAACTTAAAAATCAAGGCAAGGAAGATATGCTTCCCCTTGTGCTTGAAGAAGTGCCCAGAGTCAGGGCAGACGCAGGGTATCCGCCGCTTGTGACTCCGTCTTCGCAGATCGTAGGAACCCAGGCTGTGATGAATGTTCTGTCCGGCGAGAGATATAAGATGGTGACCAAGGAATTCAAAGGTCTTGTCCGGGGTGAATACGGAAGAACGCCGGCTCCTATTGAGCAGAGTTTTATACGCCGCATAGTTGGTGATGATCCTCTGATTCTTGTCCGCCCTGCAGATCAGCTTGAACCTGAACTCGATAAACTCCGTGAGGAGATTGCGCCGTGGTACGAGCAGGAAGAAGATGTTCTGACTTATGCTTTGTTTGAAAACGTGGCAAGAAAATTCTTTGAGTACCGCAAGGCAAAAAAATACAGACTTGACGCTCCTCATGCAGATCCCGTGAGAGGGATTCACACAGTATGACGATGCATACGTGCATTTGACCTGAAAATAAAAAAATACCGGATGTCGGACTGCCTCATAAATTTTGCGGCAGTCCGACATTCGGTATGCGGATACGGAGATGAAAATGAAACTGATCCGTAAAGCCGGATAGGTAATTAACAACTAACAATAATCGGGCGGTATCATTAATTCAGCATGTAAAAAACGGCGGACAGGAGCCGCCGTTTTTTAGCAATATCCGGTGGTTTCTTGTACCGAAACCACCGGATTATCGTTTTTGTGCCAAAACGGAAAATTGTATTCACCGTTTTTTATTTTTAAGGCAATACCGCACAATTCGGGCGGTGCAGATGCGCCGTCAGATTTTTCGTCAGACGATACAAAATGAGGAAGGAATAGTTTCTCTATTTCAACGAAATTTTGTGAAGTATGACGGAAAAGATGCAAGCATATGCGCAGTCAAGGCGTCAGCCGTGAATTGTGCGGTGTTGCCTTAAATTTATTTTTGATCGGGGACCTGATCATGACCGCTGTTTTGTATCGGATCATGAGGACCGTCGGAAGCATTTTTCTTCATATTTACTCCGGCTTCCGGATCACGGGCTCTGCGGTGCTTTTTGACTGATTTTATGATCAGAACGGTCACGAAAGAAATAAAAGCAATAGTCAGAAGAGCAGGGAACAGGAATATGAAAACAACTGCAAAACCTTTCCAGAATTCTCCGAAATTATTCCAGCTCTCCGAAAAGGCACTTCCGATACGCTCCGCAAAAGTGGGTTCACCGGTCTCGGAAAGTTTTTTCACTTCGTGCAGATCAATAGTGACCGTTGAATAGGCAACTTTTTGGTCGATATTCCGAAGTGATTTTTCAATTGAGGCTATATCCTGCTCGATCTCCGATATGCGGGTTTCGAGTTTATACCAGAAATCGTATTGTTCTGCATTGTCAAGAGTACCCATCATTGTGAGCAGACTGTCTCTTTCAGCTTTCAGGGTTTCGAGACGCGCGGAAGCATCAACGTATGCTTCGGTCACGTCGTCTGTGGATGAGGTGAGCTGGGTGACGTTGATACTTTCAGATAAACCGGAAATGAATCCGTCGAGTTTTTCGGCAGGTATGCAAACGGTAAGTGACAGAAAACGGCTTCCATCTGTGTCGGAATATGCACTTCCGCGTGATCTCTGTGAAGAAATATATCCGCCGGAAGCGGCAACGGCGTCATTCAGGGCATTCACGGCGGAGTCGAATTCCTTTGTTTCGGCTGTGATCGAGCAGTTCTTGATCAGTTTCCGTCCGTCATTTAAGGCTGTGTCTGTTTTAATTTGATCAGAAAGACTCAGTTTCCCTTCTTCAACGGGTCCGGAAAAATCTGAGTTATTGTATGACATCATACCATATGATTTTCCCGAGTCTGCACTATCGCAGGAGCAAAATGTGAAAACAAGGCATATGAGAATAATGAAAAGCGTCGTCAAGCGGCTGCGCAGCAGAGGAAAATTCTGTTTTTTCATTTGATATCTCCTTTCAATATGGGGCTGTTTAAAAAGTCAATGCTTTTTTACAGCCACTCAAAAGCAGTGGTCAGGAGCCACTGCTTTTGACGCGACATTGGCGTTTTTGCCTTGAAACAAGGATGGATTTTACTCTTTTTTCAGGGCAAAACGGCGGTGTTCAGCCGCCGAGCCAAATGTCGGCGGGGTGTTAAAAAAATCGATAACGAGTTTTTTAACACCCCCATTGTGATGAATAAACCTTATTTGAGTTTTGAGAGTGCGTTACGGATTCCTTCGGCAGTTTCTTCGTATTTGACGAGTTTTGCACGTTCCGCCTCAACAACGGCTGCGGGAGCCTTCGCGACGAATCCGGCATTTCCGAGTTTGGCACTGAGGCGTGAGATCTCGCCCTCAGTCTTGGCAAGTTCTTTTGTCAGACGTTCTTTTTCCTTTGCGGTGTCCACGAGTTCGGAGATCGGCAGATAGACCGTTGCGGCGTCAGTGACGATCTGTGCTGCGTCGTCAGCGGAAATCACGCCGGCAAAACTTGCGGCGACTTCGACCTCGGACGCGGAAGCAAGACGGAGGAAGAAAGGATATGTCATCTCGCCGAAGGAAGAAGCATACTTGGTTTCCACATAGACTTTGGTCTTGCGGGAAGGAGGAACATTCATTTCGGTTCGGCGTGCGCGGATCGCACGGATAACGGCAATAAGGCGTTCGGTGTCGGCTGATTCTTCCGGGAATTCAAGTGCGGCGTCGTACTTCGGGAAGTCTGAGATCATGATGCTTTCAAGATCGCAGGCTGCACCGTGAGGCAGTGCCTGATAGATTTCCTCGGTGATGAAGGGCATAAAGGGATGAAGAAGTTTGAGAGTTCCGATAAGGACGTAAGCAAGTACGTTCTGAGCGATAAGGCAGCCCTCGCTCTCTTTTTCATTGAGGCGTGCCTTCGTGAGTTCAATGTACCAGTCGCAGAATACATCCCAGACAAAGTCGTAAAGTGCCGAAAGAGCCACGCCGACTTCGTACTTGTCGAGGTTTGCGGTTACGGAAGCGACGAGGGCATTGAACTTGTCAAGTATCCATTTGTCCTCGGCGGCGAGTTTATCCGCTGCAGGCAATTCTACCTTGTCAATGGTAAGATTCATACGAACAAAGCGGGATGCGTTCCAGAGTTTGTTAGCAAAGTTGCGTGCAGCCTCGATCTTTTCGTCGGAGAAACGCATATCATTTCCGGGGCTGTTTCCGGTGGCAAGAGCAAATCTGAGGGCGTCGGCGCCGTATTTGTCGATAATCTCAAGCGGATCGATACCGTTTCCGAGGGATTTTGACATTTTTCTTCCCTGAGCGTCGCGGACGAGTCCGTGGATAAAGACGTGAGAGAAAGGTTTCTCACCCATGAATTCGAGTCCCATGAAAATCATTTTGGAGACCCAGAAGGTGATAATGTCGTAACCGGTCACGAGAACGGAAGTGGGATAGAATTTTTTGAGTTCTTCGGTACTGTTGGGCCATCCGAGAGTTGAGAAAGGCCAGAGAGCGGATGAAAACCACGTGTCGAGTACATCCTCGTCCTGCGTGATCTTGTGAGATCCGCATTTCGGGCAGACGGCGACATCTTTTTCGGCGACGGTGATCTCACCGCAGTCTTCGCAGTAAAAAGCGGGAATCCGGTGTCCCCACCAGAGTTGACGGGAAATGCACCAATCCTTGATGTTTTCCATCCAGTTGAAGTAGTTCTTTGAGAAGCGGTCGGGAATGAAGGAAGTATCACCGCGGCGTACCGCTTCAATGGCAGGCTCGGCAAGCGGCTTCATTTTCACGAACCATTGACGGGAAGCGACTGGTTCAAGAATAGTACCGCAGCGGTAGCAATGACCGACGGAGTGAGTGCATTTTTCAATTTTTACGAGATATCCGCCGGCTTCAAGATCGGCGACGATCTGCTTACGCGCTTCAAACCGATCCATACCGGCGTATTTTCCGCCGGCTTCGGTGATGTGAGCGGTGTTGTCGATAACGATGATGTTTTCAAGATTGTGGCGCAGTCCGGTTTCGTAGTCGTTGGGGTCATGCGCGGGAGTGATCTTCACGCAGCCGGTCCCGAATTCGGGGTCAACGTTCTCGTCGGAGATCACGGGGATCTCACGTCCGACAAGAGGAAGAATGAGTGTCTTACCGACAAGATCGGCAAATCTCTCGTCTCCGGGAGCGACGGCAACGGCGGTGTCGCCGAGCATGGTCTCGGGACGTGTGGTGGCGACCACCACATATTTGCCTTCCTCACCCTTTATGGGATAACGGATGTGCCAGAAAGCACCGTCGATCTCCTGATAGTCAACCTCAGCATCTGAGATAACCGTGTTGCAATGGGGGCAAACATTTGTGATCCGAAGTCCGCGGTAAATGAGTCCTTTGTTGTAGAGGGTAACGAAGACCTTGCGCACGGCATCTGACAGGTTGTCGCTCATTGTAAATGCTTCACGGGTAAAGTCGCATGATGAGCCGAGTTTCTGAAGCTGGCTTATAATGCGGTTTCCGTATTTGTCTTTCCAATCCCACACTCTTTTAAGGAATTCTTCGCGTCCGAGATCGTAGCGTGTGATCCCTTCGTTAACGCGGAGATTCTCCTCAACTTTAATTTGAGTGGCGATACCGGCGTGGTCGGTTCCGGGCACCCACAGAGTGTTGAAACCCTGCATACGTTTATAGCGGACAAGGATATCCTGAAGTGTTTCGTCAAGGGCGTGTCCCATGTGAAGCTGTCCCGTCACGTTTGGGGGCGGGATAACAATGCAGAAGGGAGGGCGTTCATCTTTCACATCGGGAGTGAAATAGCCTTTTTCCATCCACATTGAATAAAGTCTGTCTTCAAACTGCGAAGGATCATAAGTCTTCGGCAGTTCGTGAGTCTGATTCTGATCCATTTTCTCCTCCATTTTAATAAATAATAATAACTTGAAATTCCTAAAAAACAAAAAACGCCTGCCGTCATAGAGACGTCAGGACGCACAACTGCGCGGTACCACCTGATTTTGCGCCGTGAGGCGCACACTCAAGGGACAAAGAGTCCTCTGCCTGATAACGGCGGCAGCCGTCCGGTGCTGAGGAAAGAATACACATTCACACCGACCGCTCGGAGGCGACTTCACCGATCCATACCGCGGACTCACACCGACCGTCCGTTCTCTGAGTGGCAGAATACCGATTACTACTCCACGTCACAGCGTTTATTTAAAAAAATTATATCACACCTTCTGTGCTTTGTCAACTGTTTTTTCTATTATTGCCGTCAAAAAGGTTAAAACTTCATAAGAAAACGAGTTCTTTTTCGGAAAGAAATAAAAAACAAAAAAATCGAGAAAAAATTCAAAAAAAGGCTTGACAAATCAACTTTGATTTGGTATAATATCGCTTGTTGAGGCAATAAGTCCAACGCGAATGCTGCTATGGCTCAGTTGGTAGAGCGCATCCTTGGTAAGGATGAGGTCATCAGTTCGACTCTGATTAGCAGCTCCATAAAAAGCACTTGCTTATGCAAGTGCTTTTTGTGTTTATAAATAGTTTTATCTGATCTTTTTGCCAAAATTTCCGTACATTTTTTTCGCATAATTGATGTTGTCTCTCGGTTTGAAGAACTGATAGAGGTAGGCGGGGATAGTTCCGTTATACAGTTTGCGTGTTTTGTCGGCGCGTCTGCCGTACAGTTTCTCGAAATATTCGCATGAAGTCAGCACATAGACCTGCCACGGCTCAAAGGATGCAAAATTGCGTCCTATGGCGCGATAAAGGGATTCGGCGTCCTCCACAGTCATCATTCTCTCGCCGTAGGGCGGGTTACAGATCAGGGTTCCTTTACAGTCGAAATCAGGTTTTCTTATCCTTCGCGCGTCACCGACGAAGAAATTGATATGCTTGTCAACACCGGCGCGTCGGGCATTGGCGGAGGCGGTGTCAATGCAGTCCGGATCAATGTCGGATCCGTAGGCGCGGAACGCGGAATCCGTCAGTATTGCAGCCTGCGCTTCTTCTCTCGCCTCTGTCCATAATTCACGCGGCAGCCACGGAAATTCCTCACCTGCAAAATTCCTTCCGAGTCCGGGAGCGCGGTGCAAGGCAAACATTGCGCCTTCAATTGCGATCGTACCGGATCCGCAGAAAGGATCCCAAAGAAGAATATCTTCGCGGATGCGGGCATTCATAACAAGAGCGGCGGCAAGCGTTTCTCTCAGAGGGGCGGCATTTGCCACGGGACGGTAGCCGCGCTTATGCAGGGCGATGCCGGACGTGTCTATCATAAGATAGGCTTCATCCTTGAAAATGAAGAATTCGATCTTAAAAACCACACCTGTTTCCGGCATACGTCCGATCCCGTAGTGATCACCCAAGCGGACTGCCATGGCTTTTTTGATTATTTTCTGGCAGTCGGGGATCGAGGTCAGGGAGCTTTTTATGGAGTGACCGGACACCGGGAAAGCATCGTCACGTCCGATAAAGTCCTCCCACGGCAGAGCACGGCACCCTTCAAAGAGAGCGTCGAATGTCGGGGCGGGGAAGGCATTTCCGAGAAGAAGATATACTCTTTCGGCAACACGGAGATTGATGTTCGCACGGCAGGCGGCAGAGGCATCTCCGCGGAAGATCACTCTTCCGTCCATGGTAAGGATACGTTCAAGTCCGAGGGAATCGATTTCCTCGCCGAGTTGTTTTTCAAGTCCGAACATACAGGTAGCAACGTAAGTATACATAAACAGTTCCGTTTCCTTATAAAAAATTCACCTATATTATATACCAATTATTTGATTTGGACAAGAGGAAAAGAAAATTTCCGCACAAAAAAACATTTTCCTGATACGTAAAAAGGAGAAACGAAAAAAATCTTGAAAAAGGGGATTATTGATGATATAATTATCTAAACGATATATACGCGGCGGCTGTATATACGCTGCCGGAAGGGAAGAAAAAAGATGAAAACAAAAATCAGAATTACAGCGATCCTCTGTGCCCTGCTGATTCTTCTTTCCGCCTGCGCAGGCGGAGGAAACGGCGACGAAACCACAACCGCCGGAACCGCTGAATCAATGGAAATTGGTACTGGAAAAACAGATTCCGATTTTCTTGACATTTTTGCCGTTGGAGACGGTGCATATACTCTGATCAGACCTTCCGTTACGACGGGGGAACTGTTGGCGGAGTTCTTGAAAATCAAAGAACTCATGAAGATTCAGATGGCGGCAGCGATCCCTGTCAACGACGACTGGATCAACCCGAATAAACCTCTGCCGGAGTACGAGATCCTCGTCGGAAACGTAGACAGAGACGAGACACGTTCGGTCAAGGAATCTCTCGGACGGAATGAATACACCGTCTGCGCGGTGGGGAAAAAAGTCGTGATCGTCGGCAGCAACGAAGAACTTACCCTCCTTGCCTGCGATCATTTTTCCGAAACTTTCCTCGAAGGAGAAAAAAAACAGTTTCCATCCGATTATAAATTTGTCGGGAAAGCGGATTATCAGGTCGAAGACATAAAGATCAACGGTATATCCATAGATCAGTTTAAAATAGTAACAACTAATATATCCACGTACTCCTCAGCTGTCAGAGATTTGAAAAATACTGTACGTTTGCTTTGCGGAGTTGATATTCCGGTCGTCACCTCAAAGGAAAATGCGGCGGAGCATGAGATAGTATTCGGGAACACCGGACGTGATCCCGAGGAAATTAAGTACGGATATGACGATACTGTGGTTTATTTCAAGAACGGTTCGCTTTTTCTCGGAGGAGGAAGCGACTGGTCGGTCAAGGTTGCGGTCAATTACATAAAGAGTCTTCTTGCCGCTGAAGAAAAGAACATAGATATCAGACTTCCCGAGGACGGAACACCGGCCGTTAAACTCATCTGTCCCGAACGCTCGGCGTATATCGCCGATCCGTCCCTGCTGCCTATGCACTGGAAGTATACGTGGGAACCTGAGGAGTGGATGGTGAATTATGAAGATAAGGTCAACGCGCTGATGTGTAACGATAAGGATCACCTCTTTACTGTGTCACACCGTGCCGACTGGCTCTATTATCCGGAAAATTCCATTGAGTCCATAATCAGCGTGTGGGCAATGGGCGGCGACTGCGTGGAGATCGATATCCACTATACCGCCGACGGGATACCGGTTCTCATGCATGATGCTACACTTACGAGGATGACGAATTTCAATTCTCTCAAGGGTCATAACGGACTGCCGGAATCCGCGGATATCAGCGCATGGACATACGAGCAGATCTGCCAACTGAATCTGAAAGAAGGTGCCGGAGGCAGTTCAGCCGCTTCAACTCCGTATAAGATCCCGACTCTTGAAGAAGTTCTCGTTGCCTGCAAGGATCGTCTTTTTATTATCGTTGATAAACCTGACGGGTGGAGATACTGCGATATTCCCGGTATCCAGCAGAAGTCAAAGGAACATTACCTCTATCCCATAATGGAGAAAGCAAATAACTTTACTTCCATAATGATTTCTTACGGAACGCTTGACAATACTGCGGAGGGTACACTCAGCGCCGCTCAGGCATTGCAGATACAGAAGTACGTTTTCGAAAGAACCGGACAGAAAATGTTTATGTTCCTCAGAGCATGGACGACACGTTCAACGGTTGAGCCATATGCTGCCGCGCTTGAAAAGGATTCTATGACGAACTCGGCTCTGATCGTAAACGGTGCGTTTGATTCGACAAAAGCCGCCGCAATAAAGGGATACGCGTCAAAATATCCGAAAACCCTGATGGCAACGTGGACCATTGAGGACGCTACGGATAATGAAAGCGTCTGGCAGACAATATACAACGCGAAGATACGCTCGATTATGACGAACAATATGTTTGGTCTTGTGAAGTTTGCGTCAACAAAAAAATAAACCACCGACAACTGAAAACATATAAATAACGGTTGAAAACCTGTGTTTAATGTGATATAATAAAATTTACCAATCAATCGGGACCAAACGAAAGGAAGACATATAATGAATAAGACGACAATCAAAAAGTACGCCAGACTTATCGCAGTCAAAGGTGCCAATGTTCAGCGCGGTCAGGAAGTGATCATCACCGCGTCGGTAGAACAGCCGGAATTTGTTAAATTACTCGCTGAGGAGTGCTACCGTGCCGGTGCGGCAAAGGTCATTGTTGAGTGGGATTATCAGCCTCTCACCAAAACTCATTACCGCTATCGCAGCGTAAAGACCCTCTCCAAAGTTGAAAAGTGGGAAGAAGAAAAGCTGGCTCATGCCACGGAAGTACTTCCCGCAAGAATATATCTTGAATCCGATGATCCCGACGGACTTGCCGGCATCAATCAGGAGAAGGTGTCGAAGGCATCTCAGGCAAGATACAAGATCATCAAGCCGTACCGCGATAAAATGGAGAACAAGTATCAGTGGTGCATAGCTGCCGTTCCCGGCGAGGCGTGGGCAAAGAAGATGTTCCCCGGACTGCGCAAGAGTGCCGCAATGGAGGAACTCTGGAAGGCGATCCTTTATACCGCCCGTGCCGACGGTGAAGATCCCTGCGCCGCTTGGGATGCACACAACGCCGATCTTGCCGCACGCAGCAACTATCTGAACTCCCTCGGTATCAGAAAACTGCACTATAAATCCGCCAACGGCACCGATTTTTCCGTCGGACTCATTTCCAACTGCAACTTTATGGGCGGAGGAGAGACTGCTCTCGGCTCCGGAACCTATTATAATCCCAATATGCCGACAGAAGAAGTATTTACTTCACCTATGCGCGGAGAAGCGGAAGGCACCGTGGTTTCCACGAAACCCCTCTCCTACCGCGGAGAACTGATCGAGAATTTCTCCGTGACCTTCAAAGACGGCAAGGCTGTTGATGTGAAGGCAGAGAAGAACGAAGAGCTTCTGCGCAATATGATATCTATGGACGAAGGCGCCGCATATCTCGGTGAAGTATCCCTCGTGCCTTATGATTCTCCCATCCGCAATTCCGGACTGCTGTTTTACAACACTCTGTTTGACGAGAACGCCTGCTGCCATCTGGCTTTGGGTGCCGGATTTGAGAACTGCATCAAGGATTATGAGAAGTATACCCTTGAAGAGTGCCGCAAGATGGGCATCAACGATTCCATGATCCACGTTGACTTTATGATCGGATCCGAGGATCTCGACATTACAGCCGAGACCGCAGACGGCAGGATGGTACCCATCTTCCGAAACGGCAACTGGGCATTCTGATCTTATATACCTTAAGGCAACACCGCACAATTCACGGCTGACGCCTTGACTGCGCATATGCTTGC
>JAKSOD010000169.1 GCA_024405755.1 Clostridia bacterium | reverse complement strand
CTCCATACTTACCGCAATTTCTCTCGTGCTGATCCTCGCCTCACTTGTGTGCCTCTGCGGCTGCAAAACCGGTGAGCTTTCACAGGTATCAAAGGCTTTGGGCGTCAATGTTTCCGGCGGAACACTTGAAACGAAAAAAGACACCCACGGCGGATTCCTCGGTGACGGCGCGACCTATTACAGAATCAGCTTCGAGGATGATTCGTGTCTGAACGAGATCCGCAAAAGCAGTGAATGGTCTTCCCTGCCGCTGACGGAAGACCTGCAAGAGTGCCTGACGGGTCACAGCACGCTATGGGGAGACCTCCCCATCCCGGAAATCACAAATGGCTACTACTGCTTTATTGACCGCCATTCGGAGGCGACCGACAGAAAAGATGACACCGACCTGCATTCCCGCGCATCCTACAATTACACCCTCGCGCTGTATGACGCGGACACCGACACGATGTATTATCTCAGGATCGACACCTGATACACAGAATCTTGCAATTTATCCTTTTTCTTGTATAATTGTATTATGATCAGATAAAGGATCGGTGATTTTATGAAGAAAACCGCAGGCATCGCCTTGGTTTTTATGATGATCGTGCTGCTTTTGGGCGGCTGCTCCAAGCGCGTAAACACCTACACTTTTCATGATTTTTCCATAGAGCTTCCCGCATCATACCGGTTTAACAAGATCGAAGCATTGCAGGAAGACTACTGGATGACCTCATACGGCAAGAATATTTCGTTTTTTGTGGAGGAAGTGCCTTTCAGCACCGACGGCATTGATGAAAATGATTCGTTGGAGCGTTTTGCTGTGTGGTATACCTCCGAGAAACACGATCTGGATGCCGTTATCATGGAACGCGGCGGCACGGTCAGCTTTACCTTTGAGGGTGATTCCGTATATTATGCTTTTTGTTTTAAGGGAAGCAGCGCGTTCTATCTTGCCGAATTCTGTGCCGTCAAGGGCCCTGAGCCCCGCCTTGAAAAGCAGGCAGTTTCCTGGATCAAAACGGTTCGGGTCAAATAATACAGGAGGCTGATTATGTCGAGATTTTTTGTAAACCCTGAGGATATCCGTTCAGACAGAATCGTTCTGACCGGGGAAAATGCGAATCATGTAAAGGTGCTGCGGATGAAGCCGGGAGAAGCCGTGACCGTCTGCGACGCAAACGGGACGGATTATTTCTGCACGATCACGGAGGTACAGGCCGGACAGGTCACACTTGCCGTTG
>JAKSOD010000168.1 GCA_024405755.1 Clostridia bacterium | reverse complement strand
GGCATACATAATCGAATCTGCTCAGAACGGAGGTGAATAGAATGAGCAACCATTGTGTCACTGTGACAGCGGAACACCGATCCCACTGTGCGCGGCGTATCGAAAACGATCGGAATCTGATTTCAAACGAGGTAAAATTATTGAAAAACTCAAAAATTAAAAGCTATGAAGAACTGCCGCTGTTTCTGAACGTGCCGATTCTCGCGGAAGCGCTCGGGATCTCGGAATCATCCGCCTACGAGCTGATGAGGACCAAAGACTTTCCGACGCTCCGGATCGGCTCCCGCTACGTCGTCCCGAAGGAAGACTTCATCCTGTGGGTGGACAGGCACACGACCGGGAAGGTCACTGCATGAGGGGAGGTGTTGCTGATGGAAAATGAAGAAGAGTACAAAAGTTTCATATCAGAAATCGAGCGTTGCTATTTCGGTCCCGACCGGGAGCGCAGATATCTTTCCGTCGATGAGAAAAATCTTGTGAGGGCAGCGGTGTATCGGCTGTGGTTCTATGATGAATTCCGGCGCGGGATCTATGAAGTGGGCACGGAAGAAATTCACGCAATGATTTGGAAAAACTTCTCAAGCGATACCATCGACGGGGTACTTCACTTTGCTCGGGAACACGATCTCACTCTTTCAGTGGACTTCCTCTGCCATGAGTTTGTAATGACTATGCTGACGGAAGACATTCTCTTTAAATGCGAAAAAGCACGGGAAAAGGGAGAGGTGCTGTTCGCATGAGGAAAAACAGTTACTATCCCCGTGATTCCGTCCGCGACTATTTTCCTCTGCCGAATGAAATCTTTTCGCTCGGACTGTCGAGCCACGAGATTTCCGTTTACGCTTTCCTCATGTACTGTGAGGACCGGAAGACCTACCAGTGTCACCCGGCGTTCAGTACGATCGGCGAAGCACTCCGGCTCACGAAGAACACGGTCATGAAATGCGTTCGCACTCTTGAAGAGAAGTGTCTGATCACGACCGAGCCGACGAGGGTCAAGGCAAAGAGCGGACGGGTCTGCAACGGCAGTCTGCTCTATACGATCCGCCCGATCCGGGAAGCGGTCGAGTATCACGAGGCGATTGCGTGGCGGGAGTTCGAGAGACAGTGTGCAGCGGAAAGAGCGCGCCAGGCACTCGCGGATTACGACCGCAAACACCCGAAAAAGACCGATATTTGCGAAATCGGAGGCGAAAAACGCCCAACCGATTTAGAAGCAGGTTAAAGTG
>JAKSOD010000167.1 GCA_024405755.1 Clostridia bacterium | reverse complement strand
TCCTTCTTGACCACAACGAATACAGCCAGGCAGTTGAAGGAATCGAATCAGCTGATGTCATTGAAATCATTGACCACCACCGTTTAGGTGCAATGTCAACCTTAAAACCGATTCGCTTTACGATGGAGCCGGTCGGTTCAACATCTACTATCATTGCCCGCCGCTTCTTTGAAGCAGGCATTATACCGGATAAAACAACCGCGGGCGTTTTGCTTTCCGGAATCCTTTCTGATACGCTCGGATTGAAGATGTCAACTACATCAGCTGCCGACAGAGAAAACGCGGCAAAACTCGCTGAAATCGCAGGCGTTGATGTAGCATCGTACAGCAGCGAGTTAATCAATGAAGGTATGTCTCTTGCAGGCGTTTCTCAGAGTGAACTGCTCGAACGCGATACAAAAGAGTTCACCCTTGCATCAAAGCGGGTTATCATTGCCCAGATTTTAACTCCGTCATACGAGTATGCAGCATCGCACCGTGATGAAATCTATGCAGCGCTCAAAGAAAAACTGGCGGCATCTCAAGGGCTTGATATCTATGTTGCACTCTATACCAGTGTTTCGGATATGGGTTCGGACATGTTCGCCGTTTCTGCAGATAAAGCGCTTTGCACCGCGCTTCACTGGGATTCGCCGCTCCATCTTGAAGGCATTGTATCCCGTAAGAAAGACTTTGTTCCAAAGTTTGGAAGATTCCTTGAGATGAATTAAACGAGTATGGATAAAACATCTCTGCGTATCGAACTAAAAGAGCGGCGGTTTGCCTTATCCGCAGAAGAGCGAAAAAGAAAAAGCGAACGTATTGTAGAGTGTCTCATTCGCGAGACAAGCGGATTTTCGGTGATTCTCGCATACGCTGCAAAAGAGCCGGAGGTTGAGACACTTTCCTACATCAGCAGGATGATTGATGCTGGAAAAACGGTAGCTGTTCCTATCATCGAAAAGGAGACACATACATTGAGGCTATCGCGGCTCACGAGTATTTCTGATTTGGAAATCTCAACATTCAATGTTCCGGAACCGGTATCTGCTGAGATACCAATTTCACCGAAGGATATCGAATGTGTGATTCTGCCGATGGTCGGATTCGACCGTAAAGGAAATCGGCTTGGCTACGGCGCAGGGTATTATGACCGATTTTTAGCGGCGAATCCGCACGTGAAAAAAATCGGGCTGGCATACGCCTGTCAGGAAGTTTCTTCTGTTCCGGCTGAAGAGTATGATGTGCGGATGGAT
>JAKSOD010000166.1 GCA_024405755.1 Clostridia bacterium | reverse complement strand
GTCAGCGGCTGGGGAATACGGAGCATTCTTTCATTCAGCTCTGCAAGGGGCGTACTTTCACCGTCGGGATATGCTTCATGCCAAAGCTTTGCGATATTCTTCGGAGTGCGGCCGGCAAAAATATCCGATGCATTCAATCCGTTTATTTTGCAATCCACCAAGAGCTCCATGGCTGCCAGCGAATCGCCGCCAAGTCCGTAAAAATCATCGTTTACTCCGATTTTATCGATATGAAGCACCTTTTCAAAGGACGCGCAAAGTTTGGCTTCAATTTCGTCTGACGGGGCCTCATAATCATTTAACCCGGATTCGGTTTCCGGCTTGGGAAGTGCTTTTCTGTCCATTTTTCCCGTAGCCTTCAGCGGAACCTCATCAATATGGACAAAGAAGTTGGGGATCATGTAATACGGCAGGAAATGTGACATCTGCTCCCGGGCCGCTTCGTCGCTCATTTTCAGCGCTTTGTCGGTATAATAGAGGCAGACGGAAGTAGATCTTGCGTCCTGAAAAATCCGGCATGCGGCAAAATCCAACCCCAGCACTTTTTTTGCAACCTCTTCAATTTCTCCCGGCTCAACACGATTTCCGTTTATTTTAACCATGTCATTCATTTTGCCGCAAATGACAAGTTCGCCGTTTTCATCACGGTAAGCCAAATCTCCGGTATAATAATAACCGTCTTTGAAATGCTTTTCGGTTTCATCGGGAAGATTCAGGTATCCGCGCACGAAGTCATTTTTGAAAACGACCTCGCCTTCTTCACCCTCAGCAGCTTCTCTGCCGTCTTCCGTAATCAGCTTGATATCTATCCCGCACAGATTTTTTCCCACCGGTGTGCGGTCATACTCCCTGTCCAATTCAAAATGAGTTACGATGAAGCCGCTTTCGGACATCATATAACAATTATGTATTTTCAGACCGTCCATATAGACGTTGTTTGCCGGCTCGGAGCCGATCACACAGAATTTCAGTCCTGGCAGCTTGACGCTCATATGGCGTATATGAGACGGCGTCAGAAATGTACCTGTTATTCTGTTCGTCATGATAAACAGACCGATCTTCAGCGGGTTTTTTACAACGTCATATGAAACGATATAGGTAAAAGTACGATAATACAGCGTATTCCAGATGATTACATGTGCAGCAATAAAATTGAGCGGTGCCACCATGGCAAAGCGGTCGTTTTCATCGACCACTACACATTTGCCGTTAATGGAACCGGATTCGATCATGCGTC
>JAKSOD010000165.1 GCA_024405755.1 Clostridia bacterium | reverse complement strand
TGTTTTCGGAGCCAAAACGGCGAATTTCATTTGCCGAGCAGGATTTGCGGGGCTGTCTCACTTACGTGAGACAGCCCCGATATGGAAATTTGAATCATAGTTAAGTAAGGTTCACGGATTTTGATTATCTGTGAACCTTACTTTTTCTATTACTATTCGGTTTTAGTTTTTTCCGTAATGACATCGCGCTGATGCGGCGTGCGTATTTCTATAAAAATGTAGATTCCTTTTCGTTTATTCAATATCAGATCAATACAGTTTATATTTCAGGCGCAGGTTGTCCGCGATCATGGCGATAAATTCGCTGTTCGTCGGCTTTCCGCGGTCATTCTGAATGGTGTAACCGAAGTATGAATTCAGAGTTTCAACGTCTCCTCTGTCCCACGCGACCTCTATCGCGTGACGGATCGCCCTCTCGACTCTGCTTGTGGTGGTCTGATATTTTTTCGCCACAGTGGGGTAAAGAACCTTCGTGACCGAATTGATCACGTCGCTGTCGCGTACGGTCAGCAGGATCGCGGTCCGCAGATACTGATAACCCTTTATGTGCGCCGGAACGCCGATCTGGTGAATGATCTTGGTCACCTGCGCTTCAATATCCGGAGTCCTGCCATCATCAGACGCACCGGTGTCACGGTTTCTGACTTTGACAAGGGATGTGATGTGATCCGAAAGACTCGTCATATCGACCGGCTTCGGCAGGCACAGTGACGCGCCGGCGTTTGCGGCTTCAACGAAAATGCTTTGATTTGTGACGCGGGACACGATCACGAATATCGGATGTGCGCCCTCGCCGTTCCGGCTTTGCCTCATAAGTCCGATACCGTCAAGTTTTGACAGCCACACGTCGGTCACCACCACGTCCGGATGCCACGTTCTGATCTGCGACAGAGCTTCTTCACCGTTTGACGCTTCTTCAACGCTCCGGAATCCCGCCCGCCGCAAACCTTCCGCCATTCTCTGCCGCTCCGACGCATCTTCGTCGGCGATAAGTATCTTTGTATTTTGTTCCATGCCTTTTTTCCTCCGTTTGGCTTTTGTTTTGACAAGAATATAATACCATATTTTGGAAATTTTTGCAATAGTTTACACTACTGAATATTCACCAAAATTCTGCCGTCGTAATTGTTCATTATTACCATATTTTACCATAATTTCCGCAAAATGTAGTATATCTGCTCGAAACACGACACAATATGTAGGCAGGCAGGCAGGCAGAGCCTGCACCCTGATCCGGGGGCA
>JAKSOD010000164.1 GCA_024405755.1 Clostridia bacterium | reverse complement strand
TGAGGTAAGAAGCAATGTCAAAAATAATGCAACCGGTAAAAACCCTGAAAGAAGCGAAATACTCTTTTAACACCACACGCAACGCGTGGTTTTGTGGTAAGAAGCCCGCAGATGAAGAAGAAGTTCTGATTCATCTCATCCGGTTTGCAAAATCCCAAAACATCCAGAACGCCGGTGAATACGCAGCCGCCGCGCTTGAGAAGGCAAAAGCCGCGCCGGAACTAACCACCCGCGCGTTTGTGAAGAACCGCATGGTTCGGAACAGGAACCGCCGGACGGCAGGCAAATACCTGTTCTTGAATTGGACGCGCGCAGTCGGTATTGAGATCACCGGGAAGTTAGAAGACTTCATGGCAAGGAACAGCCTGTTAGTCAACCGGTTCTATAACGAAATTGCCGCCGGGTATGAGTGTTGTAAGAAGCAGGCCCGCATTGCGGGGCGTGTGATGAGAAGCGTATTCATCGGCTGGGAATTGAGGGATGAGGATGCGGATGTATACACCACCGACCCGCAGACCGCCCCCCAGAACCATGATACGAAGGGCAATAACGAGGGCCTGAGGAGATATGAACTGTTCATGAGGCAGCTGTTTACATCAGACCCGTGACAGCCTGATACCCTCTTTTGACCGCCGGAAGACTGTCTTCGGAGCGGCGGCTATCTTTCCGGGTGCTGATTTTTGACCACCCGACGACCACCGACCAGCTGATGACAGGCGGCCGGAGCTGACAACCATCCCGCCGCCGCCGCCTGATGTGATGTATTTCACACATCACAGAGGGAAGCCGGCCCCTCAGGAACCACGAACACCCCTACCAACACCAGAGCGGCAGCTGAAACCTCTCTTTTTGCGTTCGGAAAACAACCGCATACATTACCGCAATTCGGATTTTACCTTCATTTAACCCCGTAACGGGGTATGTGTAACAGGGTCTGTTTTGAAAACGGAAATACCCCCAGAAAACCGCAAACCGGAAAAAGCTCAAATCTTGATGATTTTCTCTTTTTCAAAAAAGCCTTGTTGCTATTCTTTGCAACTCATACTATAAAAACAGAGAAGAAAGGAATCGGCAGAAAAGAAGGCAGGAAATGAGAGATTGAATTCTGGGAAGGACATCATCACCATCTGAAAAAACCAGACCCCGTTACGAGGTGAAAATCGTGCAAAATTGTGAAGAATAGTAGCAAAACGACGCAAAGAATACTATATTCTAAAAGCAGATAAGGAGGTATCAACCGGGAGTT
>JAKSOD010000163.1 GCA_024405755.1 Clostridia bacterium | reverse complement strand
CTTATCACTTCCCCGAGGATTGCAGCTACGAATGTATTGCGTTCTGGGCTCCCGGCAGCGGCGAGTGCCAGTATTGCGAATACGTTTGCACTTCGCACTATCGTCCCGATTAAGTTAAATGGAAAGCAAAACCGTTTACGACCATATCATAGCGCTGATCGGAGAAGATACTGTTACCCGTCCTGATCGGGTCGTCACGGCATCGGATGTTACGGAGGAGGGCGAGGCGCTGCCTCGCTTTTCCTCTCCCGATACGACCGACAACGGCGATCTTGTCAACCGCTGGGTCGTGATCGGCGGAAAACGGTATCTCTACAAGGGCGGCGGTGACACCTACAAGCAGCAGCCCTTCAACGAGCTTATCGCTACAAAGCTGATGCAGCGGCTGAACATTCCCTGCGTGGCCTATTCCGTCCGCTATATTGATGACAGGGTATACAGCGTTTGCGAGGATATGCTTTCGGAAGGACTCGAACTTGTTTCCGCATGGCAGATTTATCTGACAAAGAAAAAGTCGCCCGGCACTTCGCGCTTCGAGCATTTTCTTGCCTGCGCCGAGGGACTCGAAATCCCTGGCGTTCGGACATTCCTTGATCAAATGATCGTCGTGGACTATATCATAGGCAACGAGGACCGGCATTTCAGCAATTTTGCAGCGATTCGGAACACAAAAACAAAAGAGTGGATCCGTATGGCACCGCTGTTCGATGCCGGCTCCACCTTCGGCTATTGCCACAGTGCTGAGAGTCTGCGTGCGGATCACCCCGTCCGATGTCTCGGATTTGCCGCAAGCCACGAGGAACAGCTGACCTACGTTTCCGATTTCAGTTGGATTGATTTTTCGGCTTTAGAGGGACTCGGCGCACTGATAAGCGAGATACTTTCCGACGAAAACGCAAAAAAGACCGTTGGAGAAGACCGAATCCCGCTGATTGCACAGCAGGCAGAAAACAGAGTCCGCAAGCTGAAAGCGTTTGCGGATAGCAGACAACTTCGTGAGCAGCAGTAAGATATGCCGATCGGCACTGTGATAATCACGAATTTGATTGGCTTTTCAGCAGCTGTTCTGCATAGTTATCTGATTGAAAAAACCCGAAGCTTTATAAGTTTCGGGTTTTTTATGTCTATTTCAGGGCGTAGATTCAGTTCTGCCGAACGGTCCGATTATATGCTTTAGATGATAGCTTCGGGTCTGTTGCGGGCGAGCCTCTTTCTGACGGCGAAGAAGAATACTTTTTGGCGAGAGATCCGATATTTTTGCATA
>JAKSOD010000162.1 GCA_024405755.1 Clostridia bacterium | reverse complement strand
AAATCCTGAATACAGAACATATCTAATATGTTATCATGAATATCCCCGAACTTTTAGCACCGGCAGGATCTCCGGAAGCGCTGCGGGCAGCCGTTTACGCCGGGGCTGATGCAGTATATCTCGGCGGAAAACTTTTCGGCGCACGTGCGTATGCGGCAAATTTTGAAAAGAAACAGATAGAAGATGCGATTTTCTTTGCCCACAGTCACGGCGTAAAAGTTTATGTCACCGTAAATACCCTTCTTCGTGATGCTGATTTAGCATCCGCTGCCGAATATCTCAGATTTTTATCAGATGCAGACGCAGATGCAGTTCTGGTTCAGGATGCAGGACTCTTGTCTCTTGCCCGCGAAGTTGTTCCTGATTTGCCGATTCATGCAAGTACACAGATGACCATAACCAACGCTGCAGGCGTTGAATTCGCTGCAGCGCACGGCATTTCACGGATTGTCCTTGCACGCGAAACCATACTCGACGATGTAAAATCCCTCTGCCGCGCTGCTGCAGAACACAATATCGGCATCGAAATATTTGTACACGGCGCACTTTGCTACTGCTACTCAGGTCAGTGTCTTTTCTCATCAGCAATAGGCGGTAGAAGCGGAAATAACGGCATGTGCGCACAGCCGTGCAGAAAACCCTATTCTCTTTTAGCGGATGGAAACACAGTCCCAACAAAGGGAGATTATATTCTAAGTCCGAAAGACATCTGTTTATATCCTCACTTGCAGGAAGTCTGTGAAAGCGGTGTGGCGGCTCTCAAAATTGAAGGACGGATGAAAGCGCCTGAGTATGTCGCTGTTGTTACCTCGATTTACCGCAAAGCTCTCGACGCTGTAGCAGCGGGCACATTTGAGCCGAGCAATGAGGATATGGATAACCTTGCGTTTGCCTTCAACCGCGGATTTACGCCCGGATACTTAATGGGCAAAAAGTCCTCGATTATGAACTACGAAAAGCCGAACAACCGCGGGGTTTATTCCGGTTCGGTTTCCGGAATTGATGCAAAGCGCGGAAAGGTGGTTGTAAAAATCGAAGGGCCGGTGCCGGACACCGGAGATGGTCTGGTCTTTAAGTTCGCCGGACGCGACATCGGGTTTGCCTTAAACAAAGAGCCGTATATCTTCCCCGAAGGTGACGCTTTCAAGATTCCGGCCCCAGAGGATGTTGTTGTCGGAAGCGAACTCTGGATCACCAACCGGTTAAAAACAGCGCATCTTGCATCTGCAGTTCTTTCAAAACCGCCTGCAGGTAAAATTCCTTTGGATATTGTTGTCGGGGTTGATGCTGATAGAAGGCTTGTCATTCTCGGAAACGGGAAGAAAGCGGTT
>JAKSOD010000161.1 GCA_024405755.1 Clostridia bacterium | reverse complement strand
AAAAATGAGTGAAAAAGCCATCTGGACGGTCTCGGTAAACGATTACGCGCAGCAGGATGTTCAGTACGACACTATGCTGACATGTCCGACTACATATGTTTTACAGTTGAACCTGAATAAAACGGATGACAGTCTCTCTTTTTACGGTAACTATGTGGGAGATATTCGACTTCAGATGATTGCCGATACAAAGGATGCAGATGCACAGTATGCCCAAAACTGGTGCGATGCCATAAACGGCAATGAACTGCCGGAGCTGACTTCAACTCTCAATTCAGTGTCACATTCCGGAGACCGGAAATCATTCCGCGTTATCAGCGACGATTATTCGGCTTCCGAATTCGAGGCAGATTTAGGATCAGACAGTTTCAGTCTCCGCGTTAGCGGCGGAGAAGGCCTTTTCACCGCGCCCATAGACATGAATGCGCTGGAACTGCGAGATTACAAAAGCGAAATCAACCACAGCGTTCATCTGGAAATGCCTTTAGATGAAAGCCGCGTAGATTACTACATCACGGATCTGATGACAAAAAACTACAGGTCCGTGCACACCGACTGGTATATCATTCCGGCGCCGGTCACCGGAATGAGTGAGGGACATATTGCTGATGACGATGAAAACGGTGGCGATCCGAGGCCGTACATGAAAATGACAATCGAAATCTTTGCGGGAGGACAGAAGAAATGAAAAAGGCAAGTATTATTCTCTTTTTAATAAGTCTTTTAATGCTTTTGTCCGGTTGCTTTGAAAACAATGAATTTCTGATCAGCAAAACGAAAAAGTATGATTATTGCTATCGCATTGAAGATGCTTCAACCGATTGCAAACGTGACGGAAGCATTCTAAGCAAAGACGGGGAAACAACACCTGTATATAAGAATATTATTGAAGAACTTATGGCACTCACTCCGGACAAGCTTACAGACAGCTACAAAAAAGATCTTACAGACAGACTCGACCTTTATGGTTACGAATATCACTGGAATGACGATTTGAGCATTACCGTCATTGCTGACGGTGAAGAAATGACCTTCGGTAAAACCGATTCCTGGCCTGCAAGTCCGGATTTCGTAAAGCGTCTGCCGGTTCCTTCGGGAGTGGCTGTGAAGGAAACCGAGGTTAAGAACGGTTCTGTGTCCATTACGGTTTCAATGTCTCTTGATGAAGTCAAAGAATATGCCGAGCAGTTGAAATCGGCAGGATTTACCTACGACGCCGCAGAAACAACTGCTGCCGGCTATACCTATTTCGGAAAAGACAGCGACGGATATTCCGCTTCCGTGACATATTCTTCCATAATTCAGATCATCAAAATTGACGATCGGGATGAA
>JAKSOD010000160.1 GCA_024405755.1 Clostridia bacterium | reverse complement strand
TGCGCTTGCGCGCAAACTGATTTCGAGCGATTCGGATCTCGTCTCTCTCCGTCTCCCTCCGTCCCTATTTTCCGCCTTTTTCAGCGAAAAAGTGACAGAATTTGTGCCGCTTATGAGAAAAATGATAGAAAAGTGATAGATGCGAGGGATGGAGCATCACTATTTTATATTTGCCTTCAATGAACACTTTCCCTCATCAATTCGGTCCGTACTGCCTGAAGCGCAAATCCGAGCAGATTCTGACCGAGCCACTTGTTCGGATCAGCGGCATCCGGATCGTTCATCCCGAGCCCGATGCCCCAGATCGTATCTGATTTTGAACATTCAACCGGAGTTGCGGTCCCCGTCGAAATCAGTCTTCCGAGCAGATCCGGATTCTGCTTGAATTTTTCATATACGCCCTTGTAAACGATCATCTGCTTTCTTCCGTCCCAGATTACCGGAACGAAGTTTTTTACAAGGCGTCCGAGATCCTGCATTGTTTTCTGATCATCGGTTTGCATGATTTTTTCAGACATTTCAAAGTCCTGAAAAATCAGTGCCTTCTGTTCCATCATGTACTGCTCGACACAGTTGTATGTTTTTCCGTCAACGGTAAAATTACATTTGTACCAGTTACTCAGATATCCGTTTTCTTCATCGGGCAGATGGAATCGGAGAACATGGAATATAGCAGGAGAACCCTTGCCGGTTTTTGTGTCAGTAGACATAAGAAGCGTCTGACCAAGTACATAGACATCGTCGTCCAGTACCGCAAACGTGACGTCCAGCTTATAAGAAGGATTGCTTCTCTGAAAATCTGACACGGACCTTATGGCGACCTGCCACGCCTCTTTCTTTGGATATCCATATATACCGGAAGAAATCAGCGGAAAAGCAATCGAATGACAGTTGTTTTCCATAGCAAGCTTCATGGAATTCCGGTAGCAGTCATAGAGTGCACGCTCTTCGTGATTCGACCCGCCGCTCCAGATCGGTCCGACCGCATGAATGATGTATTTCGCTTTCAGGCGGAAGCCGGGCGTAATGACCGCATTTCCGGTTTTGCAGCCGCCGATTACATCACACGCTTTCTGAAGATTGTCGCGTCCTGCTTCTTTGAAGATAGCACCGCATACTCCGCCGCCTTCCTGAAGTGCGGAGTTTGCTGCATTGACAACACAGTCAGCATCAACTTTCGTAACACCGATTTTCTGAATTTTTATTTTACAATCATTCATTTTTTTATTCTCCAATATTAGTTATTTTATTATAACATGTATTTTTACACTTTTCAATAGATTATCTTCATTCATATTACATTTCATATTACACTTTTTATGAGGAGCAAAATAAAACACTTA
>JAKSOD010000016.1 GCA_024405755.1 Clostridia bacterium | reverse complement strand
TGGCGGAGAAGAAGGGATTTGAACCCTTGCGTGCTTTTTACACACCTACTCCCTTAGCAGGGGAGCCCCTTCGGCCTCTTGGGTACTTCTCCGAATCAATAAAAATATGAAGTTGGCGGAGAGAGTGGGATTCGAACCCACGGCCCGTTGCCGGGTCACTGGTTTTCAAGACCAGCTCCTTAAACCGCTCGGACATCTCTCCGTATTCTCCAAAGAGACGGTAATTATATTAGCACAGCCATCCTGCTTTGTCAACTCATATTTGCGATACTTTATTCGCAGGGAAATACTGCACCGTAAGCGGCACAAATCGTATCAATCACCTGTCGGTTTTCTTCGGACAAAGCAATATAGTTCCCTGTTTCATAGTTCAGAATAAATCCGGACTGATCTGTTGCAATGGCAAACCGATGACCGGAAATCTCAAAGCAAACATCCTCACGGAATGCTTCCGTTGAGGCTTCGCCCTTTTCACGGCGGGCAGACATCATAGAAATGATCGTTGCAGATTCGTCCGCGGTCAGCTCCTGATCGATCACGGTATCGCCGTTTTTATAATGGAGTGTTACGATCTCGTCTTCGGTGCGTTTGGTTGCCGAAATCGCATCTCTTCGAGTCACACCTTCACGCTTATTCTTTTTGGAAGTTAAATCGGCAGGCGTTTTTTCCCCGGGAGTAATGCTTTGCACTCTCGGATTCGGTGTATACGCAGTTGTGGATGCCTCAGGAGCGGCAGCTGCAGATTTCTTGCAGGCACAAAGGATCATAAGAACAGCAAGAATTCCAAGTAAAAAGTATTTTTTCATTATACATCCTCCGCAGACAGCGTAACGGCATGTCTGACAATTGAATATGCAGGAACCTTTCTCGGAAGCTGCATACGGAAAATCATTTGCGGATTTCTCGGAGCGGCGATTTCATGGCTGTTTTCGTCGAGCATAAGCGGTGCAATCATGGAAAACGGTTTTGTGTCGGGACCTACGATCTCAATGGTGTCCCCTGCGCTGTATTTATTTCGCAGGCTGAGGGTCGCAAGCCCGTTTTCATCGCAGTCAGTCACAATCGCGCAGACCTGCCATTGCCGGATATAGCGGGAATTCTGGTAGTACTGACCCGGCTGACCGTAGAAAAAGCCGGTGGAATAGTGACGGTGCGAAACGTGCTCCACCTCATCGCGCCAAACGGGATCGGGGCTCTCCCCTTTTGCCACAGCGTCGATCACATGGCGGTAGGCACCTGTAACGATGGCGGCATAATAAGCGGATTTGGCTCTGCCCTCGATTTTGATGCAGTCAACTCCGGCGTCCATCAGATCTTCCAGATGGTCGATCATGCACATATCACGCGAATTCATAATATAGGTGCCTTTTTCGTCCTCAAAAACCGGGAAATATTCCCCGGGACGCTTCTCCTCCATCAGTGCATACTGATAGCGGCAGGGCTGTGCGCAGGCACCGCGGTTGCTGTCACGACCGGTCATGTAATTGGAGAGCAGGCAGCGGCCGGAATAAGAAACGCACATTGCTCCGTGGGCAAAGGTTTCGATCTCCAGATCCTTGGGCGTTTTTTCGCGGATTTCGCGGATCTCGTCCAAAGACAGCTCCCTTGCCAGCACAACTCGTTTTGCACCGAGCTCATACCACGCATTCGCAGTCTCGTAATTTGCGATGGAGACCTGCGTGGACATATGCTTCTCGCAGTGGGGCGCATAACGCTTTGCAAGTGAAAATGCACCCATATCAGCAAGGATCAGTGCATCAACATGCAGCGAATCCAGATATTCAAGATACTCCGGAAGCCTTGCTACCTCAGCGTTTCGCGCCATGGTATTGACCGTGATGTGAACCTTCACGCCGTGGTCATGTGCAAGCTTGACTGCAAGCGGCAGCTCTTCATGGGAGAAGTTGCCCGCAAAGCTTCGCATCCCGAAGGAGGTTCCTGCAAGATACACCGCATCGGCACCGTAAAGAAGTGCCATATTCAGTTTTTCCATATCGCCTGCCGGGGCTAAAAGCTCCGGCGGCTTACGAATCATGCTTTTAATCATCTGTATAACCTATATACTGGTCACTGTTTACGAAGGCTTCAAATTTGTCGAATTCGGTAAAGAAGTGGCTGACGCCGTCCTTGCCTGCTGCGAAATAGGTGTAATCGGTTTCGGCGGGACGGAGCGCAGCTTTGATCGAATACAGGCCGGGATTACTGATGGGACCATACGGCAGACCGGGATACGCATAGGTGTTATACGGGCTGTCGATGGTAATATCGAAGCTCTCGCCTAAAAGCTGGCAAGCGTAGAACACGGTGGAGTCCATCTGCAAATATTGCAGATAATCATCGGAGCTCAAACGGTTATAAAGAACAGACGAAATCATTGCACGTTCTTCGTTATTTGCAGCTTCTTCTTCAATCATAGCGGCAAGGTTGATGATATCCCGTACAGAATATCCGCTTGTTGTGATTTCTTCGCGGTATTCGCTGATTTTGCGGTCAAAGTTATTCAAAATCTTCTGCAAAACATTTGTTGCGTCATCCTGAACATAGAATTCATAGGTGTCGGGATAAAGGAAACCTTCCAGGCGATTTCCGGTATCCGTCGATACCTCGTCCAGGAACCAGAAGTCAAACGCCGCATACTGTGCCGCCTGACGAAGTTCAGCGGCGGAGCATACATTGTTTTCCTCCAGCAGAGCAAAGATCTGCTCGCAGTCGTAGCCTTCCGTAATCATGACCGTCACAGTTTCGCGCGTCGGGGCATACTCGATCATTCCGTTGACAAGCGCATGATAGTCATACTGTTCATTGAGCGTATAGACGCCCGGATCGAACTTTTTCTCGGCGTCAGTTACCTTGCAATAGAGCTTAAACAGCCACTTATGCTGGATCAGGCCGGAATCATACAGCTTATCGGTGATAGAATCAACGGTATCGTTCTTTTGAATCGAAACGGTGACCTCTCTGTTCTTCATCCCGAGCGCAAGAACATCCTGCGCACATTCCCAACCGAACAGGCCAAGCCCGACGCCGAATCCGATCGTAATCGCAAAGTACAGAAGCAGCCTCACGAGCGTCGGAATCCGGTGCCGCTTTGACTTGATTTTTACGGGCGGCTCCTCCGGAGCGATCTCAGGCTCCGTACTTTCGGGCTCACTGTATTCTCCGTAATCATCAAAGGCGGTGCCGAAATCAGGCTCAAAGCCGTCTTGCTCAGGCAATGTCTGCGGTGCGGGAGCCGGTTCTTGCTTCGGAAGATACTCAGAAGTGCGGAACGAAGGCTCAGATTTCTCGAGAAGCGGCATACCGGTCACCGGGTCAAAACCGGCCACCTTTCTGGTCGCATCAAGGTCTTCGACCGGTTCATCGAAATATTCTTCCGGTGTATCGGAAATTTCTTCCGGTACAGCTGGAAAATCCCCCGGCACTGACCAGAAAGAATCCTCCTGCGCCTCGGGCGACAGAAGATCCTCGGGGGCAGAAAAATATGCACTCGCATCCGAACCCTCAGGCGTAAAAATGTCTTCTTCGGCAATCTCGCTGTCAGAATCCAGATCGGCCTTCGCCGAGGCAATCAGCTCATCCACAGAGAGCTCATCATATTCAGTTTCCTCCGGCAGTGGGGACTGCCCGTTCAGGTATTCGTCAGACATAGAATGCTCCTCTCGGCTTAAAGCACGATTCCTTTTGCAACGTTATCTGCGGTCTGTTCATCCTTGAGTGCGGAAATCAGTGCTTTTGCGAATTCAAATGCGGCACCTGCTGCCGTTGCGGTAATGAGCTTTCCGTCAACGACCGCTTTGGCGTGCTCAACCATCTGTGCCCGATGCATCTTTTTCTCCATTCCCGGATATACAGTTGCTTTCTTTCCGTTTGTAATTCCGAGCTTCGCAAGGATCGTCGGAGCAGCACAGATCGCCGCAACATATTTTCCGTCTTCCCATGCAGAGGATACAAGGCGCAGAGCTTTTTTGTTGCCGAGGATTGAATCAACTCCGCCGAGTCCACCGGGCAGAACGATCATGTCCATCTGCTCATAGGAAACATCCTCCAACAGGAGGTCTGCTTTTACTGTGATTCCGCGGCTTCCGCGGATCAGCTCGCCGCCGATGCCTGCAAACTGGACAGGGATCCCGGCTCTTTTCAACATATCATACGGAATCACGGCTTCCATTTCTTCAAAGCCGTCTCCGAGAAGAATAGTTACCATCAGGACTCCTCCAGGCACGATTTTACAAGCTTATAGATTTCTTCATGGATATCTTCGATCGAGCGCAGCTTACCGTCACGCACGCAGTTGATGATGGTCCAGTGATAAAACTTTGCGGCGCTTAAACCGGTCTGTCTGCACATACGGAGATAGTCCATGTTCTGCTCGTGAATATCTGCGTGCGTATTGGTATCACGCTCGCGCTTACGCATCAGCTGCTCAGTGACCTCTGTCGGCATATCCAAATAAATGACGAGATCCGGCAACGGAAGTTCCATGTGACGGAATTCCAGGTCATACAGCCACTGGAAAAATGCCTCCTGCTTTTCAACGGGCTCTTTGGAGGCCTGGTGAACGGCATTGGAGGTCGTATAACGGTCGGAAAGGATCAACCCGCCGTTTTGATAATAGTCCTTCCAAACTTTCATATACGACGCATAACGGTCAACAGCAAAAAAGGTTGAAGCGGTATAGGCGTTTACATCAGAGGGGCGCTTGCCGAATTCCCCGCCGAGATACATACGTATCAAAGCAGATGACTGCTCAGAATACTGCGGAAACACAATCGTCTGATAATCGGTCTTATCAACATCAAGGTGCTTTTTCAGCAATTCAAACTGCGTGGATTTCCCGGAACCGTCAGTTCCTTCAAATACAATCAGCTTTCCCATATTATTTACTGCCTTTCATGCGTTTGATAAGTGTCGCCCAAACAAATTTCGGCAGACACAACATTCTTTTGAAGCGTTTCGGCTCCTTGATGAGCCTGTACAGCCATTCCAACTGCAGGCGAATCATCCACTTTGGTGCACGTTTTACGGTGCCGGCAAAGCCATCCAGCGAGCCTCCGAGTCCTATCATAAATCGGACTTTCAGCTCATCGAGATGTGCCTTCATAAAGCGTTCCTGCTTGGGTGCGCCAAGACATACGAATAAAACGTCGGGCTTGACGGCGTTGATTCTCTCAATCACAGGAGCCTCGTCCTGATAATAGCCGTCAGCCATACCGACGATTTTCAGCGCAGGATGCTTCTCGTGCATTTTTTCAGCGGCTAACTCCGCAATTCCGGGTTTGCTGCCGAGCAGATACAGGGTTTTTCCCTTCTTTTCAAGAATCCCTAACAGATTTGCGGCAAAGTCAATGCCTGCAACCTTTTCTTTGAGCGGCTTTTTCAGGATCTTTGCGCCAAGGAGCACGCCGGCACCGTCAGGCAGTACCAGGGATGCATCATTGAGCAGCTGACAAAAATCGGCGTCATGCATTGCCTGATATACGATCTCTGAATTCGGCGTTACGCAGTAGGCCGGGACATCGTTCTCAATTATATCCGCAGCAAATGAAAGTGCCTCGGACATAGTAACATTGTCAAACCGGACACCCATAATTTCAGTTTTCACAGCCATACTCCTTGCATTATATCAAATCATATCTATAATGTAACACATTTGCGCTCATTTGTCCACACCGGCACGTACACTTCTGTTGAAAATCGCTCATTTTTTGCACAAAACTGAACTGTCTTCATACACTGTATTGAAAGCAAGTTGCTTGATGTTAAACAGGAGGTTATGATATGCCTGACAGAACTTCAGAACGTGTATCTGCTGCGGAGCATCGGCAGAGCACCTGCGTTCATACGAAAAAAATACTGGATTCCTGCATCAATAAGGACTGCGTTGAAAACCTTCGCGTCTATCTAACGCCGGAATCTCAAACAGCTTTGAATACGGCAACGAACGTGAAAGCACGCTGCTGTGAGCTGCTGTACGCCTACATAGACGTCCAGCCGATCCCTTATAACCGCGGGCACCATACCGTTGATGTTACCTTCTACTATCAGATCCTGGGTGATATCTCTACGCTTGGTTCACGGCCGACCGGTCTCAACGGGCTTGCAGCATTCAGCAAACGCGTTGTTCTGCGCGGAGGTATGAGCGAAGCAAAAATCTTCTCCAGCAACAATACAGCGGTGTTTGCAGATCCGATGTCCGGCTGTGCGCTGCCAAGTGCTGTTGTAGAGGTCGTTGATCCGATGATCCTCTCTGCTACCGTTTTAGAAGGAGCAAATGTCTCGAACCCTGACCCGGTGCTTTCCGATGTACCGGCGCCGATCATGGAATATTTCGGCGGTACGGTTGCAGCGCAGGACGAAGTTAAAAAGCTATATGTTACACTCGGCCAGTTTTCTACCATTCGCTTGGAACGTGATTCACAGCTTCGGATTTTTGATTGTGAAAACAGTATTCCGAGCAAAGAATGCTGTGATGATCCGGGTTGTGCCGAAGCACCCTGCGATTTGTTCTCCCGCATTGCGTTTCCGACACAAGCCTTCTTCCCCGATGAACCCGCCGGAAAGGCGAATCGTAGCGAAAACTGAGAAATCGCTGTTGCAGAGTGATCTGCAACAGCGATTTTGTTATTTTTCCAAAAGACGTTCTGCCGCCTGACGGTTGATATCCGCAAGCTCTCGAAGTTTCCGGACTGCATCCGGTTCTGCAACGGCTGCACTGAGCGCACCGTCGATCATATCGTTCAGATTGCCGATATTGATATCGTTCAGCGATAGATATTGATCCTGCCCGATGTAGTCGAGGAAGCCGCTGACCTTCGGATCATAGACGACACCGACAAGCGGTACTCCCTGCCCTGCCGCAAAGATCAAAGCATGCAGACGCATGGAAACAACAATTGACATTCGCTTTATCAAGCCGACGATCAATCTGCTTTCAGACGGTGCCGGAAGCATCAAGTGCGGGCAGGAAATCTGATTCTCAACCAATTCCAAAGCACTCATGTCTCTTCCCGGCTCCATTCCGTAGAGCACGGGAATCAAGCCGAGCGTCCGGTATGCGTATTCTGCCGCTGCGGCGAAAGCAGAAACCTTTTTTTCAAAGTCCTTCCACGGACGAAGCGCAAACAGAATGTATTTTTCACCGTCCTTGATTCCCTGGGAGAGCAGGTAGCTTTTGATGTGAGCGTCAAGAGGCACATCACAAAGCAATGCCGGATCGGCGGTCAGATGAACTTCGGGCTTGATGACGCCGAGCTCAGAGAGCGTCAGCTGCGAATAATCATCGCGAAGTGTAATGCAATCGGCATACTTGTTTAATATATTGGCAGCGCGGGTTCGATTCTTCGGTCGACTGATCGGGCCGATGCCGCAGCCGTAAAGAATGGTCTGGTTGCCGCACTTTTTCGCCATTTTGAGATTGGAAAGATAGTACAGCAGGGACCTGGTACTCGTAACGTCCTGCATCAGAGTGCCGCCGCCGCTGATATAAAGCTTTGTACGCTTCATGACGCGGCGCATCTTCAAATAGCGGAAGGTATGAATAGAATTAATCCCCGTGCTGATCATTGTCTGCTTCGGCTTTCGGGAAAGAACATACAGCGGGATATCCGGGTCGATCTGTTTCATCTGAGAAATGATTTCCTCGAGAATGAAATCATCACCGCCGTTGCCTTTGCCGTAGGCACCGCAAATGATAACACCGTCGCGCGTATGTTCAAATCGAGCCGAGCGGCGAATCACGGTCTGATAGATCTCTTTTTGTTTAGATACCGTTGCCGTAACGGAGCAAAGTAAATATGCTTTTTCGTAGAGCTGGTCTGCCATTTCCCTGCGGGTATCCTTGTCGGTAGCCATGCGGGAAATATGTGCGCTGAGGGTTTGGGTATCCTGCGGATTAAACAGTAAACCGTTCACACCGTCGTCAATCAGAAGCGGGATGCCGCCAACATTTGATGAGATCGTTGCACAGTGCCATCTTGCTCCCTCGGGAAGTACATAAGGAAAGCCTTCGGAAAGCGAAGTCAGCATATTGACATCCAAGGCGTTATAAAAGCTGTCGGTATCGTCCAGCCAACCGGCAAAAAAGACGGTTCCCTCGGGGCACAGCCGCTGCGCAAGCAGTTTCATTTCAGCTGCCTGTTCCCCATCGCCTGCGATCACGAGGCGGATATTCGGCGTCGTTTTCATTGCTGCGGAAAACGCGGTAATCAGCGTGGTCATATCCTTGATGGGGCTGATTCTTGCAGCAATTCCGAATACCGTTGTGTCATCATCAAACGGGATGTTCAGTGAACGCAGGAAATCTTCCCGGGAAAGCTTAACGGTTCTTTCGGAAAAATCAACACCGTTATAAATTGAAAACACTCGCTGCGGATCAAAGCCACGGCTGATGAGAAGCTTTTTCATCGCATCGGATACACCAATCCAATAATCGAGTTTATTTAACGCGATTTTATTGATATTGCCATAGGTCAAGCGGCTGACCGGGCGGCCGAGATAGTCAAGACGGTAATCGCTGTGAACAGTCGTAACAACAGGCAGCGAAAGCTTCTTTTTCAGAAGCGCACCCATCAGGTTTGCTCTTGCACCGTGACAATGGATGATTTCATATCCGCCATGCAGGATCATGGAGATCAGGCGTTTGCGAACGGAAAACAGGTTTTTACCCGGCAAAACAGTGGTCGGGATTCCGAGCTGACGTGCTTCATCTGCAAATGCGCCTTCCGTAAAACAAACAAGGTGAACGTTTTCCGATTGATTCAAGCCTTGCAGCAAGGAAAGCACATGTGTTTTTGCACCGCCGACATCGCCGCCGGAAATTAAGTGAATGACTTTCATCATAATTCTCCCAAGTAAAATCTGGAACGATTATACGCAAAACTCGCTCGTTTTGCAATTATTTCCGAGAGGAAACGGAATGATTCGTAAGATGCCTCTAAAAAGACGGAGCCGGAAGGCTCCGTCTCAGACTGTCAATAAACCCCGAAACCGTCAAAGTCAAGATTCAGAACGATGGAAATACGCTCTGAATATCATATGACAAGAATCGTACCGCCGCAACACATCCAAACCCGAAAATGCTTGCTGCGCAAGGACTTTGACTTACTGCGCAACTCTCACTCTACCGTACCTATGTACGCCGACGAGTGAGAGTTGCTTGTCTTTCGGGCTTTCTTGACGTCTGCCAGCGTGCCAAAAAAATACTTTTTTGACACGCTGAGACGGAGCCGGAAGGCTCCGTCTTATATTAATTTTGACAGACGATTTCGTTTGAACTGCTTAGCATCTTTAACGGGTCCGTCATAGATATCTGAATTACGGATACCATATCACCCGAGGTGATGCTTACATCCGAGCAACACAACTCGGTAGAGGAAATAAACTCTGTATCGCAGCGTTCAGACTCAACAACAACGATGCTGTAAGGCGTGAAATTCTGACCGTATACATGAAGCTCAGAGGTTTCCGCATCAAAGGTTGCGCTAGTAATCTCAATCGGATAAGTGCCGAGCTGAAGATTGGTTGCCGAATACTTCTGTTTTCCGCCATAGCAAAAATAATCTCCGTAAAGCATGTCGTATTCCAGAAGGCGAAGGCCATCTTCATATTCTTCGGAGGTTGCACTCATATCCTTATGGGCAAGATGATATTTCGTAAGCAGACCGTCGGTGATACCGAGCTTATCAAATAATGTCGATGCAAGCTGATAAGCATAGATGTCCTTATCCTCAGCAGGAAGACCGAAGTTTGCCCAAATGACATATTCTGTCGATTGGACATTGCCGCAAGACAGTTCGTCCTGCGTGATCCCGAGGCCGGGCAGATGGTCGCCGTAGAATACAATGATTACATCTTCATCAAAATTCTTCATTGCCTCCACGAGTTCACCGACAAAGCGATCCGTTTGGTGAAGCTGATTGATGTAATATTCATAACCGCAAATCTTCGATTCATTATCTTCAAAGCCGGAGGTAATGGTAATGGTTTGCGTATCATCAATCTGCTCCGAAGGATATTGTCCGTGCGGCTGAACGGATACGGTGAATACAAAATCGGTACCTTCCGTGGATTCCAATACCTTCTTGATTTCACCGGTAAGGCAGGTATCCTTTGCCCAACCGAGGGGATTTTTCTCAATATCGTTCATATATTCGACGGAAGTAAAAGTATCAAAGCCGAAATTACGATATACACGGTTGCGCGAATAGAAGGTCGCATTGTTATTATGAATTGCGTGAGTGGTATAGCCGCGATCCTTCAGCATATAGGCAATCGAATCACATACACGGTATCTGACAACGGTTTTATACGGATATTCGCCCATGCCGAAATGCTGCAAATTCATTTGAGAAAGGACTTCAAATTCAGTATTGACCGTGCCTGCACCGATGGAAGGCACATAAAACAGGCCGGAAGAGCAGCTTTCTTTCAGCTTCGTAAAATTCGGGATCGGATTTTCGGAGAACGAAAGCTCCTCCATATACGAAACGTCAAAGAAGGATTCCAGCTGAACGATCAGAATATTCGGTTCCTTCGCTTGTCTTTCGGGAACCGCCGCTTCATCGGCTTCAATCAATTCGAGAACAGCTTCCTCCGAATAGTTATCCGGTTTATCAATGCCCTGATACAGCGCACTGCAGGAGAAGCAATAGACAAAGCCGTTATTCTGATAAGCGTCGGGGATATTGGGGAACTGCTTATCAAGGACACCGATGTTTTTCAGCAGTGCGCCGGAGCCGAATACGATAGCACCGATTAAAGCAATGCTCACAATCGCAAACGCATAGGGCACCTTAAAGGTTTTGAACTTGAAAAACAGATATACAAGAACACCCAATGCCAGTACGATGCCGATCATAATGAGAACGATAACAAAATCGCTCATATAAATCTGAACGATATCACGGACACCTCTCAGGATCGCAATATCAGGTGCAGTTAGCGGCGTAGAACGGAAGCCGGAAAGCATGATGAAGGAGGTCAAAGAAAGACCGATCCATGTCCCGGCGATGAGCAGAAGAATATAATTGCGCTTTCTGAAAAGGAGAGAAAAACAAAGTGTAAAATAAATGATAAAGATGCCGAACAAGAACGGAATCGGCTTGTGCCAAATAAAGGAGAAAAGCGCGGAAAATGATCTTCTGTTACATAATTCAACAATAAAGTTCACGCCGATCGCAAGCAGGAATAAGAACAACAGGCTACGAAAGTTCTTTCGATTCCATTGTTTTGCGATACGAGTTAAAATAGATTTGAATTTATTCATTCTTTACCCTTCGATTAACGATGTATTTCTAGTGCCTGCATAAGCTCGGAAATGCTGTCTGTCTGGCGGCTGTCATAATGATTGAGGCTTTGAATTTCACCGGAGAGCTTTGAACGTCGGTGCACCAGTGCATAGAAAGCGCGGTAAATCCAGAAAAACGGAAGTAAAATCGGGAGCTTTTTGAGAACGGGGTATTCGCTTTTCATAGCATGGTAAGGCAGGAAAAAACGCCGAAGGATGTATTTCAGCTTGCTTCCTCCCCTACCGGTGCTTACTTGACGCATTTCATAGTGCAGCTTGTTTTCATCGGTGCCGTATACGCCGCAATCAGCAATATAATTCCCTAATTGCTCCGATACGGAGGCCGCTTCGGCACCGGAGAACCAAACCTCCGAAAGCTGTTCGAATTCACGCAGGAATGTTTCGATACCGAACTGTTTACATCTGTTCGTCACATAATTGCGATCCATCGGAAGCTCTTTGAAAAAGTAAAAATCCAAAACGGAACGGATCCCCGTCCCGGCATAAATAAAATGCTTATAAGTATGGAGAATCAAATATAAATAGCTGTCTTCCGCAGAAAGAGCATACTGATACGGCCGCTTTTCTTCCGCTAAGCTGAAGATCTGCGAAAGATAAGGCTTTGCGGCATCCGGCATTCTGGATTCGAACAGGCTTCTGTGCATTTCAACATGAAGCCCTGTTTCAGAAACAAAGTGGTCTGTGCTTCCGTTCTCGACGGACCCCGCCTGATATTCGAGTGATTTCATCAAAGCCAAAGCCGAATCGAAATCCGCTTCATCATATAGAATATCCAGATCCGACATCGTCCGCATGGCAGAGTTCGGATAGATATCCGCAACGGAAAAGCCCTTGACAGCAAGCGTTTTGATTTTAGCCGAGACAAAGGCGTCAATCAGGCGTTCAAACTCATAACGCTGATTTGCATCACGAACAAGCAATGACCTGTAGATCTGCTTCCAGGACTTCTGCTCTTCGGCAGATGGCTGTTGATTTGCGGGCAGATGGGGCAGCGATTCGAACAAAAAACCGGAAAGCTTATGAATGCCTGCGATCGAAGCTATTTGCTCGAAATCCGGCTCCGTAAGGGTTTCACAAGGAGCGTTATGTACCACGCAGCGGATCATTTTTATCAAATTCATCTGCTGAATGTTCACTGGGGTTCCTCCAAGCATTCGGAATCATACTGCCTCATGAATTCAACGCGGGAATTCAATTCCCGGCGGCTGCGGGTTCCGGAATATGATACGTCGGTACGATATCGGAAATGATTGTCCGGATCTCATTACTGTTTTCACAGCAGGCGGTATACAGGCGGTCAAGATCTTCGGAGAATTCTTCTTCATTGATCTCAATCGGCTTGCCGATATGAATGAGCTGATTCGGAGTAGAGCGAAGACCTTCCTCGTCCATGAGGATCTCTTCATACATCTTTTCGCCCGGACGCAGACCGGTGTACATGATCGGAATATCGACGTCAGGTTCAAAGCCGGAAAGACGGATCATATTTCTGGCAAGATCATCAATGCGAACCGGATCGCCCATATCTAAAACGAAAATTTCACCGCGGTTGGCATAATAGCCCGCCTGAAGCACAAGGGAAACCGCCTCGGGAATCGTCATAAAGAAACGAATGATGTTCGGGTCGGTAACCGTGACAGGGCCACCCTCGGCGATCTGACGCTTAAACAGCGGAATGACGCTGCCGTTGCTGCCTAAGACGTTACCGAAGCGTACGGCAACAAACTTTGTCCTGGACTTATTTGCCATGGACTGGATTATCATCTCGCAGATACGCTTTGTCGCGCCCATGACGTTCGTCGGGTTGACAGCCTTATCCGTGGAAATCTGAACGAAGGTGTTGACTCCGTATTTATCGGCAGCTCGCGCAACATTCAGCGTGCCGAAGACATTGTTTTTGACTGCTTCGTTCGGGCTGTCCTCCATAAGAGGAACGTGCTTATGCGCAGCAGCATGGAAAACAATTTCCGGGCGGAACTCGGCAAACAGACGGTCAATCCTGGCCGTATCGCGAATGGATGCGATACGCACCTGTAGATTGAGTGACGGATCATGCCGTTTGAGTTCCTGCTGGATCTCGTAGGCATTATTCTCGTAGATATCGATAATGACAAGCTGTTTTGGATGATACTTTGCGATCTGACGGCACAGCTCGCTGCCGATGGAGCCGCCGCCGCCCGTAACAAACACGGTCTTACCGCCGATGTAAGCGGAAATCTCAGACAGGTCGACGGAAATGCTGTCACGACCGAGCAGATCAAGAACATCAACATCACGGATGCTGTTTGTGCTGACTTCGCCGTTGGCAAGCTGATACAGACCCGGCAGGATCTTCAGATTTGCATGGGTATTTTGGCAAAGGCCGAGAATTTCCTTCTTTTCCTTAACGGAAAGGGACGGAATCGCAAGAACGATCTCTTCAACATGATAGTGCTCGGCCATCTTCGGGATATCAAAGCGGTCGCCGACGATCAGAACACCGAAAATATATTGGCCTTGCTTGGTTTTATCGTCGTCAATAATGCAGACGACCTTGTTCTTCGATTTGACACTGTCGGAGAATTCACGAAGTGCCATCAGTCCTGCATTGCCCGCACCGATAATCATCGTACGGCGCTGAACTTTCGACGAAGAACTGCCGCGGTTTAACAAGCTTCGGATCGCTCGGTAAGAGAAGCGGCTGCAGGAGATCAGCAGGATCAGGAACAGCATATTGAGAATCGGATAGCTTCTCGGAAGATCCCGGAGCGCGGGGAAAATCATGCGAGCCAAAAATTGCAGCACACAAAGCAGTGCAGCGGCAAGCACGATATGGAACAGTTCTTTCATCCCCGCAAATTCCCAAAGACTGTTATAAAGCTTCAGAGGAATAAACAGCAGGATCGCGATAAAGGAATAAGCGACAGAGTATTCAAAGAATGAAGCGCGGAAAATGGGATCCAGGTCAGAAATATGAAATTCATATCGAACCCATAATGCAAGGAATGAAGCCAGATTGATAAGCACGATATCAAGCAGCACAAGAACGGTAATGCGCATGATTTTAGAGTAATCAATCGCCTTCTTCATTTGCTTCACTTCCTTTTTTGCTTAAAAATTTTACGAAATGCAACCTTTGCATAGGAATAAATTGTTGCATTAAAATGGTGGATCTTGAAGTAAACCGGACGGAAACGCAAAATAGCACACCAGAACTTGACCCAGCGGCAATAATGGCGGTTATCTGCGGTAAAGGCCTTCCCTTTTCTGACAAAGTTCACGGCAAGGCCGATCATCTGCTCCTGCCTCAGGCCGTGTTCGATCTGAGTTTGATGGTCACCGCAGCAATCGTAGGTGCCGTCTTCGTTTACGGAAACGATTCTGTGCAGCACAAACTGGCCGTTTTTACGTCTGTAAAGCGGCAAGTCGTACTTTTTCAGTTGATCGGGCGCTTTGATAAGCGTGACCTGATCGCGTCCGCCCAGAATCGTCGGCCACATACTTGATCCTGTGATCGTAAGAGAGAAAGTACCTCCCTGACTGAGGATCTCTGCAATCAAAGGATAAAAATCCACAAGATCGACCTTTTTCGTGGCCTCGGGAGCAGAAAATTGATTCTTACTCAAGGCAGCCTTCATCCTCAAGTTTCTTTACAAATGTCTCAACGGCGGACATAGCGTCTGCCTTGGAAACATCGTATTCCTTTAAGATTTCGTCGGCAATCGCTTCAACAGAGGTTTCTTCCTGAAGGCACTTCCAAATAAAAGCACCGGTTTCATTCAGGGTAATCATACCGTTAAAATCCATGCAGGCAGCGCCGGTCGGAACAACAATAAAGCTTCCTGCAACATTTCTCAGAACAAAATCACTTTTAATTTTCATTTTCATAACACTCCTATTGTTTGTTATTTATAATTTTACACGTATCATATAGTACCATGAACCGGCGCAAAAATCAACACAAAAAGTAGAAATCCGAATTGAATTGTACTGTAAAAAATAAGAAAAGACTGTTTCCAAAAGAAACAGTCTTTTCAAATCATGAAAGAATTATTTGCCTGCGTTCATCTGAGCGGCAACTTCTGCAGCGAAGTCTTCGACCTTCTTTTCAATGCCTTCGCCCTTTTCAAAACGAACTGCATTGAGGAACTTGACTGAACCGCCGAGTGCCTTTGCGGAAGAAGCAATATACTGTTCAACGGAAACAGAGCCGTCCTTTACGAAGGCCTGCTGGAGCAAGCAGTTTTCTTCATAGAACTTGTTGAGCTTGCCGGCAGCGATCTTTTCCTTGACCTCAGCGGGCTTGGATGCCATCTTGGGATCGTTGTCCATCTGAGCAACAAGGATCTTCTTCTCTTCTTCGATCACTTCATCAGTGACATCGCTCTTGTCCCAGAAACGGGGATTCAGAGCAGCGATCTGCATGGCAACGTCCTTGCCGATTACGGTTGCGTCAATGCCGCCTTCAACAGCGAGGTTGACCAGAACGCCGATCTTGCCTGCTGCATGAACATATGCAACAGAGGTGTTTTCGCCGAAACGAGCGAAGCGGCGGATCTGCAGGTTTTCGCCGATGGACATGACCTTCTCGGGAAGAATTTCCGCAACGGTCAGGTCGGAGCCGGGATACTTGCAAGCCTTGAGCGCTTCAACGTCTGCAGGATCGTTATCGAGAACGACCTTGGCGATATCCTTAACGAACGGAACGAAAAGCTCGCTCTTTGCGCAGAAGTCGGTTTCGCAGTTGACTTCGACAACAGCACCGATGCCGTTTTCGACAACAGCATAAGCCATGCCTTCAGCAGCGATTCTGCCGGCCTTCTTAGCAGCCTTGGCCAGACCCTTTTCACGGAGCCATTCAACAGCCTTATCCATGTCGCCGTCGTTTTCTGCAAGAGCCTTCTTGCAGTCCATCATACCGACATTGGTCATTTCACGAAGTTTCTTAACATCAGCAGCAGTAAATGCCATAATTATTTCCTCCTATTGTATCTTTGAAAAGTGCCCGTCTTGCGGCGGGCACCATATGAGTTGAATTATTCTTCTGCAGCGGGAGCTTCAACGGCTTCTGCAGCGGGAGCTTCGGTGAAAACTTCACCCTGGCGGCCTTCAACAATGGCATTTGCCATGGTAGCGGCGATCAGGCGGATAGCGCGGATTGCGTCGTCGTTGCCGGGGATGACATAGTCGATCTCATCGGGATCGCAGTTGGTGTCAACGATAGCAACAATGGGGATATGGAGCTTGCGGGCTTCTGCAATAGCGTTTCTTTCCTTGCGGGGGTCAACGATGAACAGAGCGCCGGGGAGCTTCTTCATTTCCTTGACGCCGCCGAGATACTTCTCGAGCTTTTCGATTTCGCCCTGATGCTTGATGACTTCCTTCTTGGGAAGCATAGCGAAGGTACCGTCTTCTTCCATCTTGCGAAGCTGTGCAAGGCGGTCGATACGAGTGCGCATGGTCTTGAAGTTGGTGAGCATGCCGCCGAGCCAACGTGCGTTGACGTAGTACTGGCCGACCTTCTCTGCCTCTTCCTTGATGGCGTCCTGAGCCTGCTTCTTGGTGCCGACGAACAGGACGTTTTCGCCGTTAGCGGCGATCTCGCGGATGAAGGAATAAGCTTCTTCGAGCTTCTTCACGGTTTTCTGGAGGTCAATGATATAAATACCATTTCTCTCGGTGTAGATGTACTGAGCCATCTTGGGGTTCCAGCGTCTGGTCTGGTGACCAAAGTGGACACCGGCTTCGAGCAGCTGCTTCATGGATACGACTGACATTTTCTTTTCTCCTTTTGTTGTTGTCCTCCACCCGGATCATCTCTGCCGCCTATCCGAAAGGACACGCAAGCGACAAATCACCGGATGTGTGGGATCATATTGTCGCGGTTTTTACGCCACGCCGAGTTATTATACTAAATTGATATCATAAATGCAAGCATTTTTTCAACTTTTTTTGCTTAAAAAACACCTTTTTTCAAACGTGGTGTCCGATCCTTTTCTCCGTCGATCTCCACAAGGATGATATCGTTGCCGATCCTGCGGATACAGCGCCACGGAATAATATAATCATCTGCTCTTGCAAACATCCCGAGTACCTTGCACGGCCCCGGAACGACCAGCGCGACAACGCAGCCCTCCGGAACCTGCAAAATCACATCACTGACGCAGCCGAGTCTTGCGCCGTCTGAAATGTTGACGACTTCTTTCATCTTGAGATCGGTCAATCGGTTCTCCATCATTCTGCCCAGCTTTCCTTTCAGATAGACAAGTATATGCGCAATGCATTAAATAAATGTCATCTTAAGATTGCGTGGGTCGGCGTTGACTTCATCAAATTCGTGTGATAAAATATAGAAAATTCGGAAAGGAGGAGATTCTATATGACATTCCATCGTTTTCTTATATGTCTTGTAGCCCTGTTGATTATCTTTGCGCTCATCTCCTCTGCCGTTTTTATTCTTCTGGAAGCAAACCATGAATGTTTAGAGGAGTGCTGTCTGATCTGTGATCGCATTGCCACCTGTCTCCATTTGCTCGGCAACGGTATCACTATATTTGTACTTGTGCTGCTGTTCCGAGTCTCTTGCTGTTACCTGCCGCAGATTCCCTACTGCTCGACGACTGTCACTTCCCTTTCCAACCCAATCGCTCTGAAAGTCAAACTCTCTGATTGAATACACACAACAAGGAGACAGGTCTGCATTCTTATGCAGGCTTATTTCGGTATCATCCGGATCTCCTTGTCTTTTTATACCCAAAATTAACGATCGGAGACGAATTTTAATGAAAAAACTACTTGCAATCATTCTTTGCCTTGCAATGCTTATATGTGCTTTATGTGCTTGCAAAAACTTAAACGCCGATGACGGAAAGCTTCAAATCGTTGTCACGATATTCCCGGAGTATGACTGGCTCAAGGTCCTCATGGCAGAGCATTTTGAAGATGCGGAGGTCCATATGCTTCTCGATTCCGGCACGGACTTACATAATTATCAGCCCACGGCGCAGGATATTGCGCTGATTTCCAATTGTGATTTGTTTGTATATATCGGCGGCGAATCCGATGAATGGGTCGAAGACACGCTTTCCGCTGCCGGCAGCAAAGTCGAAACCCTTTGCATGATAGATGCGGTAGATGCCCTGGAAGAAGAGCTCTCCGAAGGAATGCAGGCTGTGGAGGATGAAGACGAAGAAGGCGCGAAGGATGAACACATCTGGCTTTCCCTTCGAAATGCCCAGCTGATGGTAAAAGCACTGTGTGATTCACTTTGCGAAGTCGACCCGCAGAATATGGATACCTATCAAGCCAATTGCAAAAGTTACTGCAAACGTCTTGCCGCACTCAATGAAGCCTACGGCGAAATGCGCAGTGCAGCGTCATATGATACGATTCTGGTTGCCGATCGCTTCCCGTTTCGATATCTGGCGGAAGATTACAGCTTGGATTATTATGCAGCCTTCCCCGGCTGCGCAGCCGCCTCGGATATCAGCTTTGAAACCATGTCATTCTTGGCAGAAAAGCTCAAAACGCTGCATCTTCCTGCCGTATTGATTATCGACGGCGGAGATCCGGAGATAGCAAAGACGGTGATCGAAAGTGCCGGCACAAATGCAAAGGTACTGGTGCTTGATTCGTGCCAATGCGTCAGCGCCAATAAGATCAAAGCCGGTGCAAATTATCTGGAAATTATGACCTCCAATCTGGAGATTTTGCGGGAGGCGCTCAATTCATGAAATTGATTTCTTGTAAAGACCTTTCGATTGGTTATGACAATCATGTCGTTGCGTCTGATTTAAGCTTTGATATCTGCGATGGTGATTATCTTTGCATCATAGGAGAAAACGGAGCGGGAAAATCCACCCTGATGAAAACCCTCCTTGGTTTACAAAAGCCCATCTCCGGGGAGCTGTCCTACGAAAACGGTCTGCATCAAAATGAAATTGGTTATCTTCCGCAGCAGACCGACATCCAACGGGACTTCCCTGCCTCGGTCAAAGAGGTCGTGCTATCTGGCTGCTTAAACGCACGAAAGTTCCGACCGTTTTTCTCAAAAAGCGACCGGAAGCGTTGTCAGGAAAGTATGGATCTTCTCGGTCTCACCGATCTTAAGCATTCGTGTTACAGAGAACTTTCCGGCGGTCAGCAACAGCGTGTTCTGCTTGCCAGAGCACTTTGCGCAACCAAAAAGCTTCTGATCCTTGATGAACCGGTTGCAGGTCTTGACCCAATAGTAACAACGGAAATGTACGCAATGATCGAACGGCTGAACAAGGAAGAAGCTGTCACGGTCGTAATGGTAACACACGATGTTTCTGCGTCGCTGCAATATGCCTCTAAAATTCTTCATGTCAGCCACCATCCGCTTTTCTTCGGCACAAAAGAAGAATACCTGAATACCAAAATCGGGCAGGCCTTCCTCGGCCTTTCGATGGCACAGGAAGGAGACGGAAAACAATGACAATTTCCTATTTCCTGCAGCAGCTCTATGTTCAACGCGCGCTGATCGTTTCTGTGCTCGTTGCACTTTGTGCCGCCCTGCTCGGCGTATCTCTCGTTCTGCGCCGATATTCTCTGATCGGTGACGGATTGTCTCATGTTACGTTCGGTACCATGGCGGTTGCCGCCGTTCTTGGCGTTACGGAGATGTATATTTCCATGCCTGTGACTGTTGGTGCATCTATATTATTGCTCCGCGGCTCTACGAAATCGAAGCTCAAGGGAGATGCCGCGATTGCACTGATTTCCGTTTCCTCTCTTGCAATCGCTTATCTGCTGTTCAGCAAATTCCCGACAGGCAATGTATCTGCGGACGTCTGTAAAACCCTGTTTGGCTCATCGTCGATCATGACGCTTCGCCCGGAAGACGTTAAAACCTCTGTGATTTTTACAGCTTTCGTGCTTCTGTTCTTTGTTTTCTTTTATAACAGGATCTTTGCGATTACCTTTGACGAACCGTTTGCACGTGCAACCGGGTGTCATACCACGGTATATAATATCCTGCTTGCCGCTATTACCGGCATCGTGATCGTCCTGTCCATGAAGATGGTAGGTGCCCTTCTGATTACCGCACTGATCGTCTTCCCCGCTCTGTCTGCAATGCGTGTGTTTAAGAGCTTCCGCACGGTCACTATCTGTTCGTCGATCACATCTGTGATTGGTGCAGGCGCAGGCGTGTTTTTCTCTCTGCTTACCGGGCTTCCGGTCGGTTCGTCCATCGTTGCAGCCGATTTATTGATTTTCCTGTTATTCCTTTTAATCTCCGTTATTTGTTCGCTCATCGGGCGCACAACGCAAAAATGAGGTGAAATTATGAAAAAAACTGTAATAATTCTTCTTTTATCCTGCCTGTTTCTTTGCTCCTGCAACAAAGAAACAAAACTGAAGCCTACCGATGTTCTCCCGCAAGTGATGAATTCCAATGAATACCTGCTTTATCAAAATATTTTTTACAACGACATGGCAAAAGATTATGTCGGTAAAGAAGTTACGAAAACCGGTATCTTTACGATCGTAAACGATGCCTATTATGACATGACGAGATATTATATCTGGGGCTATTACGATAATACCAAGTGTTGTGACTGGCAGTGGGAGCTTAAGCTCGACGATACCTCGAAGCTACCTCCGTGCGGCTCGCTGGTGGAAGTCAAAGGAACACTGCGGAAATCGGATAAAGCTTTGGACGGCTACTGGTTTGACGGTGTTTCGATCAACACGAAGCAGGAGTACATCGGAAATGGCTGTGATGTTGAGATGACGACCATGAGCGCCACCTTAGAGCGCGTTCAGCTCAGCAGATTGCAACTCCACCCCGAACAGTTTGAAGGAAAAACCGTCAGCCTTTACGGCCGTGTCTATTCTGCCGGCAGCATTCAGCATCCGTATTACGACAGCGCTTGGGTTCAGGAATTCTCAACGGAAGGCGAGGTTCCCGCCATCGGGACCGAGGTGATTGTCTGCGGCACGTTTTCAAACGGCGTTGTGATTGACTGTACCGTGGAGACAACCACAAATTACTAAGAATAAAACGGCTGCCCCACGGGACAGCCGTTTTCATAATGATTCTTTTATTTGGTTTCCTGTTCGCCCGGGTCGATCACCGAATCATCGTTAAAGACCCATTCCTGCGCGTTGAAGATATCGTATTTGTCCTTGCCGGAACGGATAATGATCTTGCTCAGGCCTGCATTGATAATAAGACGCCTGCACATCGGGCACGGACGAAGGTTTTCGATCGGCTCCCCTGTTTCGGCATCCTCGCCTGCAAGATAGATGGTACCGCCGATACATTCACTTCTGGCTGCGGAAATGATGGCATTTGCCTCTGCATGAACACTTCTGCAAAGCTCGTAACGCTCGCCTGCGGGGATGTTCAGCTTATCACGAACGCAATAACCGAGGTCGATACAGTTGCTTCTGCCGCGGGGAGCGCCGTTGTAGCCGGTGGAAACGATTTCATCGTTACGAACGATCAGTGCACCCATGTGGTATTTATTGCAGGTAGAGCGTTCGGAAACCGTTTCGGCAATATCCAGATAATAGTTTTCTTTATCAATTCGGCTCATTGATTGTTCCTCCTTGTTTTTCAACAGGATCTGCCAAATCTTTTTCTGTATTATACAACCACTTCCCGCAAATCGCAAGCATTTTTAAGTATCTCCCTCCCATTTTGGGCATTTTTTTTCAAAATCCTTTCTCTCTCGCTCCACAATCGGCGTTTTTTCGACACTTTGACGGAGGTCATTGAATTCCCTTCCACTGTATGATAATATATATACAGAGGTGATATTATGAGTGTACGCGGCGATCTGTCCCGAAATAAAATATTAGAGGCAGCCAGACGGCTGTTTGCACAGCGCGGCTTTTCTGCCGTTACAATGCAGGCGATCGCCGAGGAAGCTGAAATTTCCCGCGGCGGTTTATACCGTCATTATACCTGTACAGAAGATATATTCTCATCCATTATCTCTGCAGAACAGCAACAGGCGCACGCGGCATTGAACACCGCAAGGCAAAACGGCGTCAGCGCAAAAAAGATCCTCGAGCATTATGTCCGTTCTCGACTGGAGCAAATCTCCGACTCGGAAAACTGCATTGACAATGCAATTTCGGAATTTGCCGCAAACAGCGAACGCGGAAAGACTATTTTGAAACAGCGTGCCGCAGATTCCGTTGCCATTGTCAGCGAAATGATATCTCTCGGTAACGACGCAGGTGATTTTTCCTGTTCCGATTGCAATACGGCATCGCTCGTCATTAACTGCCTTCTTGAGGGTTTGATTATACACAACGCCCTGATTCCGTTACAGCCCGAAGAGGAAGAAGATACACTTTTGATGATTACCAAAATACTGAACACCTAAAAAAACAGGGAGCACATAGCTCCCTGCTTTTGTGTTAAAGCTGTGATTTTCCTCTGGGAATAAACGTACCGCCGCAGTCGTCCAAAATATTTCCGTTTTCCACGGAAAGCTTGCCGCGCAGGTAGACCTGTGCGATGCGGCCCTGCTGACGGAAGCCCTCGAAGGGATTATAGTCCATGTTGTAGGCCTGATCCTTTGCGGAAATAACGCTCTGCCCTTCCGGGTCATAAACAACGATATCAGCATCACTGCCCTCTGCCAAAACACCCTTTCTCGGGAAAGCACCGTAGAGTTTGGCGGGATTCTCGGAAAGAAGCTTTGCCATCTGCTCCTTGGTGATTCTGCCTTCTGCAACACCATAGGTATAAAGCAGCGTTCCGCGGGTCTCAACGCCCGGAAGACCGCCGGGGATCTTCGTGAAATCATCCTGTCCTGCATACTTCTGGGCAATGGAGAACGAGCAGTGGTCTGTTGAGACCGTTTGGATCTGATCGGAAGCAAGTGCCTTCCAAAGCTTTTCCTGGTCTGCCTTTTTCCGCAGAGGCGGCGCGCAGATATATTTTGCACTTTCGATGTATTCGCTCTGATAGTAACGGCTGTCGTCGAGCAGCAGATAGTGCGGGCAGGTCTCCACGAAGACCTTCTGTCCGCGCTGGCGTGCATGGCAAATCTCGTCATAGCCGTCTGCGGAGGAAAGATGTACAACGACGACCGGAACATCAGCGACCTCCGCCATCTTCAGCAGGCGGTCGATTGCCTCTGCCTCCAAAACACTCGGCCGGGTCTCAGGATGCGAAGACGGTTTGATCTCGCCCTTTTCCTTCTTCTGCGCGATCAGATCGTCGATCACATCGGCGTTTTCGCAATGAACACCGGCAATGCCGCCGTATTTTTTCAGCTCCTGGAGCGCCAGGAAAATGTTCTTGTCGCCGATCATCATCGCGGGATAGGTCAGGTACATCTTAAATGAGGAAATACCCTGCTCAAACATCTTCGGGATTTCCTTGATGATATCATCATTCCAATCGTCAATGGTCATATGGAATGAGTAATCGCAGGCGGTTCTTCCGTCTGCTTTTTTATGCCAGAGATCGAGACCGTATTGCAGGCTTTCGCCTTTATTCGGGCAGGCAAAGTCAATGACCATGGTGGTGCCGCCGCGAAGCGCAGCTCTGCCGCCGGAGGCAAAGTCGTCCGCCGTCGTTGTATTGCAGACGTCCAGATCAAAATGGGTATGCGCATCAATAAAGCCCGGGAACAGAAGCTTGCCGGTACAGTCAACAACCTTTGCATCCTCGGACAAAAGGTTTTCGCCGATTTTGACGATTTTCTCATTGCAGATCAAAAGATCGGCAACTTTGGAGCCGCTGCCTGTAACAATGGTTCCGTTTTTCAAAAGCGTTTTCATAGAGCCTCCTGTAAACATAAACGGGGCTGCCGAGGCAGCCCCGTAAGAATCAAAGCTTACTTCGCGTCTTCAATCAAGCCGTAACCGCCGTCTTTTCTCTTATAAACAACGGCAAACGCACCATCGGCATCTTCATCGCGGAAAGCGAAGAAATTGTGCGCGATCAGATTCATCTGAAGGACAGCTTCGTCCCTTGTCATGAGCTGGATGGGATAGCGTTTGATACGTACGATGTCGAATTTTTCTTCCTCCGGTTCATCCGGTACAAAGGACGTAACCTCTGCGGATGCGGAGCGGACGAACGCGTCTTGACGGAGCCTGCGGGCGAGCCGAGTTTTATTCTTCCGGATCATACGTTCGACCGTGGATACAGCCGCATCAATGGATGCGTACATATCGGAGGTACTCTCGTTTGCGCGGAAGATCGTACCGACAGCTCTTACCGTGATTTCAACGTTGTTGCGATCCTTTTCTACAGAAAAGGTGACCAGAGCTTCGGCATCGTCACCAAAGAAACGTTCCAGCTTCATAACTTTTTTCTCTGCGTAGTTGTGAACGCTCTCGGGCAAACTTACTTTCTTCTCGGTGTACTGAAATTTCATATCAGTCGCTCCTTTCCTCTGAGTAAAAAGTATGGGGCTTTGCTACTTATAGTATAGCACAATTTCAGCCTTTTTCAAGGGATAATTTATAGGCAGATTGCACAAATCACAGGTCTTCCTTTTTCTCGTCTTCCAAAAGGATCTCCATGATTGCCTGATAGACTCGTTCTGCCTTTTTTTCGAATGCCTTGGAAAGCACTCTTGCCTGTTTCAGAGACGGTGCCATCAACTCCAAGGACAGCAGCGAGCTGATGTCGTCATCGAGTCCCATCAAGACGGCATATTCATCGTCTTTTCTTGCAAGAATCTCCGTTTTTACGAAATTACTGCGGCGGATCTCCCGATTGAAGCGTTCCACGGCATCCTTTGCACGAAGCATCACGGGATAGGCAATTTCATCGGCGGTAATCGCATTGGTTTCTCTGCCCTTCTCGGTGATCTCATAACGGTTTTTTTCATCGACCTTGAGATGGCCGGTTTCCACCATCTGCGGAAGGGCCTGAAGAATATCAAAATAATTCACGCAGTCGTCCTGTAAGCAAAGCTCATAAATTTTCTGAGCATCCACGGGATATAACGCACGATCCAGGATAAATAAAATCAGGCATTTGCTGTCCAGCATACCGTGAACAAAGCCATGGGGCTCCATACAATCATCTCCTTTTTTGTCATTATACCGCAAACAGACGGATTCGACAAGTCTCGATTCAAAAACATTAGATTCTTTCTTCTCACATTCGTTCCGTCAGGTGAATATGCTGTATCAGGAGGCAGAGAAGAAATGGATGAGATTTATTGTATCGGCGGCGATCAGCGGATGTTTCATGCCGTAAACGCCTTATCGGAAAACGGCTATCATTGCCGAACATATCATGTGCCGGGATATGAAGACCGGTTTCAGACGATTCCGCCCGGCAGTTTGGCAGTGCTTCCCTATCCGTCTGTCAAAAACAATCAAATCGTCGGTATTTCGCAGGCGGAGCTGAACGGGCTTTCGCTGCTTGATCCCCGAAATCTGCTGATCGGCGGAAACTTTTCATCTTTATTTTTACAAACGCTTCCTCAGGGAGTTCAGATCGTTGATGTCGCATTATCTGAGCCTTTTTTGATGACTAACGCCTTGTTGAGTGCCGAGTGTGCTTTGGGAAAGGCAATCGTCTCTTTTCCGGGTGCGATTCGCGGATGTAAAGTATTGGTATTGGGCTACGGACGTATCGGTGCGGAGCTGTCACGCCTTTTGATCGCCTGCGGTGCAGATGTATGTGTTTTTACAAGAAATCCGGATAAAAAGCCCCATCCTCCCTGTTTGAATATTCAGCCCTTGGCTTCGAATCTTCAGGAAAGTGCATTTTCGGAATTTCAGTGTATTTTCAATACGATCCCTGCACCGATCATCTCTCTCAAAATCAGTCGTTCGCTTCGTGAGGATTGTTATTATTATGAGCTCGCGAGTGCGCCCGGCGGACTATTTGAGGATGCAGAAAAGCTGCTGAAAGAGCGTTGTCTCCGACTCCCCGGATTGCCCGGGAAATATGCTCCGGCACAGGCGGGTAAATTATATGCGCAGGAGGTTCTGCGCCGATTGGAGGAAATCAAATGCACGAACAGGCAACCATCGGTTTTGCCCTGACGGGCTCTTTTTGTACCTTCGGTAAAATTCTTCCGATCATGAAGGTACTTTCCGACATTTACACGCTTCTGCCGATCATGTCGGTGAATGCGTTTGAAACAGACACAAAGTTCGGACCTGCGAAAGAATTTATCGAAGAAATCCAGGATATCTGCGGGAACAAAATACTCCATACATTACAGGCCGTCGAGCCGATCGGGCCAAAGGGCATGACAGATCTCATTGTTGTTGCCCCATGTACCGGAAACACCCTTTCAAAGCTCTCTCACGGGATCACGGACACTCCCGTAACAATGGCGTGCAAAAGTCAGCTGCGCGTGAGTCGACCGATCTTGCTCGGTATTTCAAGCAACGACGGTTTGGGTGCAGCAGCGGAAAATGTCGGCAGACTGCTGAACAGAAAAAACTATTATTTCGTTCCCTTCGGTCAGGATGACCCGCAAAAAAAGCCGTTTTCTCTTGTTGCGAACTGGTCTTTCCTGCCCCGGGCGATTGAAAGTGCGCTGACGGGCAAACAGCTTCAGCCGATTCTTTCGTCAATCAATTAAAAAAAGAGCTGCCGAAATCATTGGAAATCGGCAGCTCGTTTCTTTTTATAAAATCAGCGCTTAAATTCGAGCGGGAAAATCAGATTGAACTCTTCCATGAAGTCTTCCACATCGGTTCCGTTTTCGGAAATAGAGGTAATGGTGAGCTTGTCACCTTTGAGTTCAAACTCGCAAGAAGCAGCTTCTTCGAAATCGTCCTGATATTCGGACAGCAGCAGCTGATCCTTGTTGACCTGATAGAAGCCTTCCACATCTTCGACATCGTCAAAGAGTGAATCGGTATTGAGAAGCATCGTGAGATTCTGCTCCATATACTCCGCTACGCCGCAGCCGTACAATGCAATAAAAGCATTGTCAAATTCTTCTCTGCTAGCGCCTTGTTCTTCACCGACCTTATACATGGCTTCAACCAGTGCGGAAATAAACGAAGGCATAAACTTTTCGAAATTTGCCGAAGAAGCGGCCTTGTTGACAGCGAGCTTGCAGCTGCCGTCCTTGTTCAGATCAAGACCGATCACAATGATGCACCGCTCGGAGAGGCTGAAATCAATTCCGGCCTCAGTGCCGATCTTCTCAATAATAGAATCGGTAAGATCTATTTCGCATTCCCATTCGCCGACGATATCATCCGATGTATCTTTTTCCTTAGACTCTTTGCCCTCATCGTCTTTGTCGTCAGATTTTTCTTTATCCTCGGAATCTCTGTTGAAATGTGAATCTTTATTAGATTTATCTTTCTTACGGGAATCTCCGCCGGTTGCGCAGGCGCAAGTGCAAAGCAGCATTGCGGCCACAAGGATTAACGCCAAAATCTTATAAAACTTTTTCATCAATTTCCCTCCTTATTTTATGCTATGCTCAGTATAACATATTTTGTCAAGCGCTTCAACCAAAATTTCTTGTTTCAGTCGAAAACGGAACAGACCGGCCGGCAGATAAAATTTTGCTGCATGCGGTGGAAGATATTTTCTTTGCAGGCATTGGAAAATGTTATTTAATTAAAAACGAGCTGCCGGAATCGGCAGCTCGTAAAAGAATATATAAAAAGTCAACGCTTAAAGACAATCGGGAAATCGTAATATCCCGTGTAGTCATCATCCGGATCTTCTATATCGGTGATGGTGAGCTTGTCACCCTTCAGGGTAAAATCCCAAGCAGAAGCATCGTCGAAATCGTCTTCGTCATAAGAGAAAAGGATCTCACCGTCTTCAATTTTGTAGAAGCATTCGTCATGACCGTTGCTCAGATCTTCCAAATCGAGCATCTCGGTAAAAGAATTCTTAGCGTATTCTTCAAGGGTGCAGTTATATCTATTCTGAATCTCTTCGTCAAGCTCTTCTTTTGAGTGACCTTCTGCTTCGGCAGCTTCATAGGCCTGATCTACTACATAATCGACAAGCGCATCGATGAACTTTTCCAGGCTTTTCATGGTGTCTTTTTCATCGATAAATCTCGTACAGGTACCGTCTTTATTAAATTCAATGCAGACTGTAACCATTATTCCGTCGTCATACGTAAAGTCACCAAATTCACTGGAAAATTCACCAAAAATTTCTTTTGTTGCATCCAATTCACTTTTCCAAGTGCCGACAATAGAATCATTCGATTTCTTCGATTCTTTCGTCGCTTCTTTACCACAGGCGCAAACACTGAGCAGCATCACCGCAACAAGGACTAATGCCATAATTTTATAAATCTTTTTCATCTTTTTTCCTCCTTTTATATATGGCTGAATTTAATATATCATATGAGCTTACTGATTTCAATATAAATCTTATATATAAAAATGAGCTGCCGGAATCGGCAGCTCATTTAATATGTTAAAAATCAGCGGGTGAACTTCACGGGAAGCTCAATGCCCTTGTCTTCCATGAATTCTTCCAGATCGTCAGATTCGCCGGAGATAGACTTGATGGTAAGCTTGTCGCCCTTCAGTTCATACTTGAGCACGATTGCGTCGTCAAAATCGTCCTCATCCTCGGAAAGCTCAATCTTGCCGTCCTTGATCCGATAGTAGCCCTCTAAAACATATTCATTGTCTTCATTCTTTTCTTGGGCTTTTTCAATAATTTGCTCAAAATATTCTCTTATACCGCAGCCATATGCAGCTACACTTGCCTGTTCGGCCTGTTCTTTGGAGTAGCCTTCCGCTTCCATTTGTCTGTAATACATATCAACAAGTTCATCAAGCAAAGCATCAATTACCTTATCCTGACTTTTAAGGGTAGCTTTTCTATCGACACCGAGTTCAAAGCTGCCGTCTTCATTGAGTTCAAAATACATCGAAATGAGGAATTTGTCGTCAATGTCAGGAGTGTAGCCAAACGCATTCTCGAAATCATCTAGAGTCGCATCTGTTGCATCGTATTCACATTCCCAAGAGCCGATGATCGGGTCCTTCTTCTTTGCTTCATTGCCGCAGGCGCAAACGCCGAGCAGCATCACTGCGATGAGAGCTAATGCCATAATTTTATAAATCTTTTTCATCTTTTTTCCTCCTTTTATATATGGCTGAATTTAATATATCATATGAAGTTGAAAAAAACAATATAAACAAAAA
>JAKSOD010000159.1 GCA_024405755.1 Clostridia bacterium | reverse complement strand
AGTGAAGCCCGGATTTCTGACGATTGCGCTGGACCCCCGTGCGCCGCTGATCGCAAGCGAGGAGATCGCAGCACTGCTGGGAGAAGCAGAACTTTCAGGGAAGAACATATGTTTTATTATCGGGGGGCCGCTCGGCCTGTCGCCGGCGGTTCTCGCGGCTGTGGATCGGAAGGTGTCGTTTTCCCGGCTGACATTTACGCATACGATGATCCGGCTGATTTTATTTGAACAGATTTACCGGGGTTTCCGGATTCTGCGCGGAGAGCCGTATCACAAGTGAGATACCGGGATATTTTTTTGAAAATTGCAGGAGAAAGCGCTGATAAACCATACGGTATGCGTATTCGTCACACCGTTGGGACCTATTGTGACCTGCGCAGTACGTTTATCAGCTAATGTCAGAGCAGAACCGTAGAACATGATTCCATAGCTCCCGTGTATTTGCTTCGTTGTATTCATTCACAAGGCTTCTGTCAGTAAAAAGATGGCCTGCTCCATGGTATTCGTAAAACTCAACCGTTCCCTGTTGTTCTTTCACATGTGCGCTAAATGCTTCGACAGCACCCCTGAACCGAAACGGATCATCTTTGGCATAGTGAATCTGCACCGGCGTATCCTGCGGCCATCCTTTTTCAAGAAACCCTGCTGCAGGAAAAACTCCATGCAACATTTCAAGTGGCAGCACTCCTGAGCAGAGTACTACACCCGCAACGCGCCTGTTCAACGCAATATATCCCGACACTCCGCCACCGTTGGAAAAGCCTACACAAATAAATCCGTCGGGTAAATCTTTTACAGCTTCGAGTGCGGAACGCATGTAGGCTTCATACCCAATGCTTTCAGCAAAACTACTGGCTTCGGTGTAGTCGTCAAAGACCCGTCCGTTATATTGGTCTATAACATGCACATCGTGTCCGGCCTTTTTCAGGAGTTCTGCCGCATCAAGTATGCCTTGACGAACCCCTAAAACTGAATGAAATATTGCAATGGTGCTCATAGTGATTTTCTCCTTTTTTTCTATCATTTCCGCGAAATCTGAAATCCGGCAATAGCGATATTTGTATCTGTGTCCGGTTTATCCCCGATAAATAATCCACGTCCAATAGATCCATTAAACTACGAACACTATAATTTTTCTGCGTTCATACTCTTGCCCGAAACGGTGAAACGCATTTTACTTCATTATATCATGATCCGTCCGCTACAACGTACAGAATATTTTTCGCCTAAATATCGTCTAACCTCTCTGACACTCTGCGTTCTGTAAAGATGGTTTCTGTTTTTTTTGTGTTAGAGTACGCGGTACTCCGTAACCAGATTTGTTCCGGCCATTCGTGTCCCGGAA
>JAKSOD010000158.1 GCA_024405755.1 Clostridia bacterium | reverse complement strand
TGTGCAGTCGGAGAATCCCCTAAATCTGATGTTTGAACGGAAACGCGAAATTTTCCGGAGTGGAGCGAAGCGGAACGGAGGAAAATTTCGCGGCGCCGCTCTCAAGCGGCTTCCTTTTGCGCGGCTACCCACTCTCTGTACTTTACCGGAGGCAACCCCATGGAGTTGCCGGTGTATATCCTGACCCGATTGTAGTAGATGAAGATATACCGAAAGATGATCGTCTTTACCTCTTCCCGCGTGAGCTTGTATGCCGCAGTTCGGTAGATTTTTTCTTTCTTGAGCGTTGCGAAAAAGCTTTCCATCCTTGCGTTGTCGAAGCAATGTCCCGTTCCGCTGAGACTTTGAATCATGCCATTCGCTTTAAGTTCGTTTCTGAATGCTTCGCTTGTATACTGACTGCCGCGATCTGAGTGCAGGATAACATTGTTCAAGTTCGGATACAGCTTCTTAAGTTGCTTTACTGTGTCGATACAGAGTTCTTTCTTCATATTATCCTGCATTCCAAGCGCTACGACCTCGCCGTTGAAACAGTCCAGTATGGGAGATACATACAGTTTCCCATCACTGCATTGAACCTCGGTGATATCCGTAAGCAGTTTTTTCATGGGCGCATTTGCCGTGAAATCTCGTCTGAGCAGGTTTTCTTTCTCTTGTATTTCGGTCGTCGCCTTGGTTATTCCATGCGGAATACGCCTTTTATGCAGTAATCCGGATTCTTTCATGGCACGGTAGACCGTCCGTTTGCCGACTGTAATGCCTTTCTGCTGTAATGCCATCTGTATCCGATTCACGCCGTAGTTGTCGTTATCCGGATGCTCTTTGAGGATCTCCTTTATTTTTGCCGAAAGAAGCTGCCTGCCCGTCATTTGGCTCCTGTGTCGGAGCCAGCGGTAATATCCGGACTCGCTGATACTCAGCGTTCTGCACATGGCCTTGACTGTGTGCTTGCCTTTGCTTTTCAGGATATACTCATGGCGGACGGATGCTTTTACTTCTTCCGGTCTTTGACGAAAAAACCCAGTGCGTCCTTCAATATTTCATTCGCATTTCGAAGCTCGGCATTTTCTTTTTCCAACTCACGGATACGAAGTTCCTGCTCCGTCTGTGGCTTTTCTGATCCACCCTCCGGCGTAGTGCCTTCGATCTTCTCCCGTGTTCGGTTCCGCCAGTCTGCCAGTGTAAAATACGGTATCCCCAGTTGTGATGCTGCCTGCTTTGCTCCGATCTCATCTGACAGTTTTAACGCCTGAGCCTTGAATTCTTTGCTGTAACTGTTGTTCTTTCCCATCTTGTCCCTCCGTCTGTTTTTTCTTATTATACCAGATTTTAGGGGACTCCGCATCTCTACTTATATGGTACCACTCCAGA
>JAKSOD010000157.1 GCA_024405755.1 Clostridia bacterium | reverse complement strand
TGGATTCGAGTGGATTTTGTACGGCAAAATCCGATGCTCGTTATACCTGTGGACGCGAGTCCGAAGGCATAAACAGACCTTTTCCATACGGTATTCTTTCAGAGGGTATAAAAACATCTCCGACCGTAAAAGGCGGAGCGTTCCCATACCGGCATTAAAGTAATGCCAACCATATTTCATTACGGATAAAAACGGCATCACTTTCATGCCGTCAGTCTCCCATAAAGGCATCCATTGCATCGAGAAGTGCCGCCTCATCTTCGGAAACCTCAGGTTTTTCATTCAGAGATGAATTATCCGCAGGAACGAACGTCCCTGCGGATAAACATTCTCGGATCGTCTGCCGTATCAGATCAGCAAGGGTGTTTGCCTGCTCAAAAGAAGCATTGAGCGCATCGATGACCGCCTTGTTCTTGGAATCGGGGATGCTCTGTAAATGCTCCCACGCCTTGCGGTCGGATTCGTTATCCAGATTGAAGCGCAGACTCATTCGCTTGATGCTCATTTCCCATCACCGGCCCTCAGAAGCTTCGCCTCTGCCATACGCTCATAGCCTTTTACCGTGGCGCAGATATCCTCATTGATCGCGACTCTGCTTTCGTCGTAATCGGCAAAGTTTTTGATGAGGCAGCCACCGCCGCCGACCAAGTAGAGCTTCATCAGACGGGGATCGTAGCCGTGCTCCCGCAGACGGCGGAAGATGCCGTCCACATATTCCTTTGCAGTATCAGTGATAGTTTTGAGATATACCGGATCGATATCCGCCTCTCCGAAACGGAGCACACGGGTAACGGTTTCCTCCGGCGGGTCGGTGTGGTAAAGACGCATCAGGTTTTCTTTTACCTGAAGCATACACTGGTGGGTACCGAATTTCTCGGTATAGCACCTGCGGGGATCGGGCTTTTTATCGTTGATGAACATCAAATTCATCGTGCCGTTTCCGATATCACAGAGCATATTTACGCCGGTAAAATCCTTGATATTCACATAAGCAGCCGCAAAGCCCTGCGCGAAAAGCTCAATGCCAACGAAACGGATATGATACTCCTTCTCGCGGAAGACGAAATCAACCATTTCATTCTGCATCAAATAATCCCTGAAAGCTGCTTTCTGTTCCGCCACCCAAGTGAGGGGCAGTCCTGCCGCAAGGAATACGTCCGCCGTGCGGATGCCGTGAACATTCAGTTCCCGTGCGACGGCGGCAAGGGTCAGAACGTAATAGTCCTCATCCTGCATTTTGTCTGCGGTGAATTCCTTGTGACCTGTTCCGATAAGATAATACCTGCCGTTCCAGACAAGCATATCGCTTTTGAAGACCGGCTCCTTATCGTAAGCCAGTACACCGGTCCCGAACACACAGTTGGCGGTTTTCATATTTCCGTAGCCGTGATCGACACCGATGATTTT
>JAKSOD010000156.1 GCA_024405755.1 Clostridia bacterium | reverse complement strand
TCAACACATTTCTGTGTTCTCTGATTCAGTATTACCAGATTCGGTGTTCCGGGTTCGGTCACATCACGCGGCGCGCAGGAATATGCCTGACCGAGACGTTTTTCCACATACGCCTGAAATGCCGCCTGAATCTGCGGGTTGGTATCATCCGGTTCGTCATTCGGACCGGGATACCAGATGCCGAGAGTCCGCTCAACGGTTCCGAGGAAGTTTCCTTTTGAAAACATCCTCTTTAACCGTTCTCTTCTGCTTCTCTTGTCAGGTTCTTCCGGTTTTGCGGATACGTTTTTGACAGGTGCAGATGGTTTGTCTTCGGACACGGTTTTATGCAACGTGGATGTATTCGTTTACGAGTTCTGCAAACTTCTTCTCGTCGCCTAAGATTTTGTCGGATAATCCCTGGTCATTGTAGGATTTCAGCTTGGCAATCTGTGAGTCGATGATTCCCGCCGGGAAGATGCCGTCTTTTTCGAAGAGGGCGCGCTTTGCATCTAAGACGTCTGCGGATTCAAAGCAGCAGGTCGGAAGCTGGGCAAGAGTTGCTAAGAAGTCTTTGTAGTTCGGGTCAAAGATGTTTCCGGATGCGTAGAGTTTTGCTGCGAGTTCTAATGCGTTGGGCATTTCAAGACCGTGCATTGCACCGACAATTAACGCGGCAACGGTCTCATAAAGCTGTGCAGAACCGTCAGCTACACGGTACTCGAAGGTCTGCTTGGATACTTTTTCTGATTTTCTCTTTAAGCCGAAGTTTGCTTCTGCTGCCATATCGTTTGAGCCGGTCCAGCCGAGCGGAACACGGACAACGACGGAACGGTTTCTATCTCCCCAGCAGATGTAGGTAGGTGCTTCCTGATGCGGAACTAAGCGGAGGTAAGAGGTCGGAATGGTGTTTCCAAAGGCAGTTACTGCGTCTCCAACGTCGAGAATACCTGCAATCATGCGCTTTGCAATATCAGATAAGGCACCGTCTTTTACCATGAGGTTTTTGCCGTTCTTTTCTGCGAGCATATGGAAGTGCATTCCTGAACCTGCTTTTCCGACGGTAATCTTCGGTGCGAATGAAACGGTTACGCCGTACTGTGCGCCTAAGTTGCGTAAAATCCATTTTGCAAGGATGATTTCTTCAACGGCTAAGACAGGAGATACCGGCAGGAACTCGATTTCGTGCTGTTCGTAGTATTTTCCGTCTTTGGTGAAGCAGCCGACTTCGGAGTGTCCGTATTTGATTTTGCCGCCTGCTTTTGCGACCATTCTCATTGCTTCAACTCTCATATCTTCAAATTTGCAGAACGGAGCTGATTCATGGTAGCCTTTCTGGTCGCGGCCGGGGTAGAGTTCTTCTTCGTCGCAGATGACGTAGTATTCAAGTTCGCCTAAGGTCTTGAACTCCATTCCGGTGTTTTTCCTGAA
>JAKSOD010000155.1 GCA_024405755.1 Clostridia bacterium | reverse complement strand
AAACGAAGTACTTAATCATAGAAACAGCACATAATATACACAGTATGAAATATATCTTAATCTTAGCAGACGGAGCGGCTGACGAACCGCTCGCCGAACTCGGCGGAAAGACGCCGCTCGAAGCAGCGGTAAAGCCGAATATGGATAGAATCGCCCGTGAAGGACGGTGCGGAATGCTTCAGACGGTTGATTTATCCTTAACGCCGGGGTCTGATGTTGCCAACATGTCCATCATGGGTTACGACCCGATGAAATACTACAGCGGACGCGGTGCACTCGAAGCTTTAAGTATGGGTGTTCCGTTCCCGGAAACAGATATGGCTTACCGCTGCAACTTAGTCACCATCGAAGACGGAAAGATGAAAGACTTCTCTGCGGGGCATATCACGAGCGAAGAAGGGGCGGCGCTTTTTAAATCTCTGCAGGAAAAATTCCCTGACTTTGCTTTCTATCCGGGTGTTTCCTACCGGAATATTGTGATGTTTCCAAACGCTGAAGGTTCTGTATCGTATCCGCCTCATGATATCGTAGGAGAAGATATTGCACAGTATCTGCCGACCGGACCTGACGCAGAAAAACTTCTTGCCGCAATGAAGTGCGCAGAAGAAGTTTTCCGTGACCATCCGGTAAATAAGGCACGTATTGCCGCGGGAAAATCTCCGGCGACGGGAATCTGGCCGTGGAGCGGCGGAAAGAAACCGGCAATGCCCTCTTTTGAGAGCATCTACGGAAAGAAGGGCGCTGTTATCTCTGCGGTTGATTTACTCTTCGGCATCGCCGCATGTGCTCAGATGCAGATTATCAAAGTAGAAGGAGCAACGGGATTTCTGGATACAAACTTCATGGGCAAAGCAAAGGCAGCAGTTGATGCAGTAAACAACGGTGCAGACTTTGTGTATCTCCATGTCGAAGCAACGGATGAAGCAGGACATATGGGAAGTATTGAAGAGAAGATTAAGGCAGTTGAAAATCTGGATAAGGCTGTGGGATATATCTTGGAGAACTTCGACGGCGTTGTTATGCTTCTGCCAGACCATCCGACACCGATTGTAAAAAAGACGCATACTCACGACCCAGTTCCTTTTGCGGTCAAAGGTCCCGGATTTGCGGCTGACAAATGTCAGTGCTACTCGGAAAAAGAGTGTAAGGCAAACGGCGCTTTCGGTATGATGAAGGCAGCAGATTTGCTGAAGACGGTGTTTGAGAATTAACAATTCTTGTAACCATTCCTCCTTTTTTGAAATTCAGTTGGTTGGTCAGTTATTATCCAAGATAAGGTGCTGAATAGTTACCAGTAAAAAAGAATTGTAACTATTCAGCCCCTTCTCTGAAAAGAAGGTTTTTGCTTTTGTCGGGGGGCATTTCCAAAGAAACCGCAAATTTCCGCAAATCGAGAAACGCAAATCGCGAG
>JAKSOD010000154.1 GCA_024405755.1 Clostridia bacterium | reverse complement strand
TTATTGGGAAGGCGACGAATGGACACAGGATTAAATTGAATTCATTATGAAATACATACTATCAGATTCTATTGCTCTTCGATCGTGGCGGCTTGTACCGTATGCCTATTACATAAAGGGTGTGCGAAACGCACTGGGACTGAAGCAAAATGAATACGAACTTTTGAAACAATGTGACGGTACCCGGGAAATAGAAGATTCTCCGCTTTTGCAGGAATTGATCCGCCGTGGATTATGTATCACCGCTAAGGACGGGAAAACACTTTCCGATTGGCAGAAGGAAAAGGTCTGCGATAACCGTTATTTTCCGGCGATGAACTGGATGATCACCGGCAAATGCAACTATAACTGTCTGCATTGCTTCAACGCTGCCGACAACAACCGGCTGCAAAGCGAGTTTTCTTTGGAAGAAGCCGAAAAGCTGATTTGCGAAGCGGAAAAATGCGGAATCAATGCTTTTACCATTACCGGCGGCGAGCCAATGCTTCACCCGCATTTTATGGACATTCTTCGCAGCATCTACGATCACGGAATGTACGTAGAGGAGCTGAACACCAACGGCCATTTCATTACACAAGAGATTCTTGACGAGATGAAGAAAATCGGATGCCGTCCCCTGATGAAGATCTCTTTCGACGGGATCGGTCACCACGATTGGTTGCGCAATCGCAAAGGTGCGGAGGAAGACGCTCTGCGTGCCATCCGCCTTTGCATTGAAAACGAGTTCCGTGTCAAAGCACAGACCAACGTTCACAGGCTGAATGTCGATACCATGCTTCCGACGGCAAAACTGCTGTCGGATATGGGTGTCGGCACAATGCGCATCATTCGCACGACGGAGGCCCCTCGCTGGTTACAAAATGCGGGGGATGCCTGCCTGACGTTGGAAGAATACTTTGACGTAATGCTGGACTTTTTGAAAGCGTATGCGCAGACAGACTGCAAAATGGATATCGACGTTTGGAACTTTGCGCAGTTGCTCCCGCAGAGCAAGACCTACCGTCCCCGCACTTTGCAATGCGACGAGGGAGAATACCGTGATTCGATCCCTGTCTGCCGTGGCAATCGCGGAATGGCAGCCGTCGGAGCAAACGGGAATTTGTATCCGTGCCATCAGATGTCCGGTTATTATGAACAGCATCACTGGTTTCTCGGGAACGTGAAAACGGATGGGCTGCAAAAACTTCTGCAGGAAGGTAAATACCTGCAAAACGTCTGTGCAACGATGAAAGACTTGGCTGAGCACAATGAAAAATGTGCGAACTGTCGGTGGTTCAAATATTGTTGCGGCGGTTGTCGTGCAATCGGATTGGCACTGACCGAAGACGTATTCGGCCCGGATCTGTCCAAGTGCCTGTTTTTCGAGGGCCGCTACTGGCAAAAATTAGATTCAGCGCTGCCGGGCTATCGCAGCGCATACAAACAGATTCTTGATAAGGAAAAAGAATAAGGAG
>JAKSOD010000153.1 GCA_024405755.1 Clostridia bacterium | reverse complement strand
ACAGTCGGCGCAGAACACAAGACCGCTGAAAAGACTTGTCCGATTTGTTGCCGTTCCTCGCCGTTTGTTCTGCCGTAACTCCTGCACCCGTTCCCAAACATTTTCAGGAATGATCGGCTCCTGCATATTCGGGATGACCTGTTGTTCATCCGTAGGGTTATAGATGATTTTGTGAACCTTGTAGCTGACAGTTGTTGTCATGAAGTTGACGGCGCATCCGGTATACTGACGGTTGGCAAGAATGCTGTTCACCGTTGTCTCCGACCACATAAACGGTTTCGGTGGGAGTTTGCTCCTTGTCGGTCTGTCGATGGAATGGTAATACTCCGTCGGCGTCATGATTTGTTCCTTTTCCAAAATCCTTGCAATTTTGCAGGGACCTTTTCCTTCCAGACAAAGGTCATAGATTTTACGCACGACCTCCGCCGCAGGTTCATCAATCAACCAGTGATCCTCGTCATCGGGGTTCTTTTTGTATCCGAACGGAACGGAGGCAGAAACCCGTTTTCCGTTCTCCGCTTTCATACGGTTGACCGCACGGATTTTCTTGGAGGTCTGTGCCGCATACCATTCATTGAAGATGTTGTGGAACGGCATCATTTCCGCACCTGTATTCTGATCGGTATCGACATTTTCCTGAATGGCGATGAACCGAATACCGAGCGTCGGATACTTGATTTCAAGATACTGTCCTGCCTCCAGATAGTTTCTGCCGAAACGGGAAAGGTCTTTTACGATGACTGTGTCAATTTCGCCGTTTTCGATCATTTCTTCCATACGCATAAAATCAGGTCTTTCAAAGGTCGTACCGGAAACGCCGTCGTCTACGAAAAACATGGTATTCGTATAACCGTTTCGCTTTGCATAATCAAGAAGCATCTTCTTCTGGTTGGTGATGGAATTTGACTCGTCCTCTATCTGATGCTTTTTCTTCTTTGTCTTTTCATCGGGCAGATCGTCCTGCGACAGACGGCAATAGAGTGCCGTGATTTTGGTTTCCTGCCCGTTTATTGTTGCTGTTGTCATTTTGTTTTAGTCTCCTTTCAGACAACCGGGCATAGCAAAGGCAACTATACTTTACTATGCCCGGAGTAATTTATCAATTCTGTGATTCAAATTTGTGCCGTAATAAAAGCTGTTCAAATTGCTCTAAAACGGTCTGCTTCCCGTTCGGATCGAAATGAGTGGACACTTCATAGAAAGTCCCGCCGATTTTCATGGAAAAGGAATCATCCTTTTTGCCGAAAATATCCGAAATAATGGAAGGCACGGGTAGTGCCTTTATATTGGTTTTATCTGTCATATCTCGTATCACCTCCTCATCTGCCGGTTTCTCTCTGCCTTTGCAGATATTTCTGGTAATCCTCAACGGCTTTGCCGCTATAATCTTCCCTCTGCTGTGCAGCATCAGCGCTTGGAATCTTACCCCGCAACCGTTCTGCCGGAATACGGCAG
>JAKSOD010000152.1 GCA_024405755.1 Clostridia bacterium | reverse complement strand
GAAGAGACTGCGGTTTCCGAGATAGGCACCGTTGACGATATTGTATCGCAGATCATAGCAGATATTCCCCTCGGGAAGCTTGTAAAAGAAAAGATAAAACCAAAGAAAAAGTTGAAAGCATGGGAAATCGTTCTTTTGATACTCGGTTCTCCGATATGGCTATCTCTTCTGATCGCCGCGTTTGCCGTATTTCTTTCTCTTTATGTTGTATTTTGGTCTGTAATCATTTCATTATGGGCTGTATTTGCTTCCTTTGTGGCTTGCGGTTTTGCGGGCGTGGTGGCAGGAGCGGTTTTTGCCGCAGGCGGTAACGGTCTGACAGGTATCGCTGTGATTGCTGCCGGAATTGTCTGCGCAGGACTTTCTGCTTTTATGTTCTTCGGATGTAAAGCAGCAACAAAAGGTATTTTGAAACTTACAAAGAAATTTGCGATATGGATTAAAAACTGCTTTATCAAAAAGGAGGAAGCGTAATGAGTAAAGCAACAAAAATATGGCTTATTACAGCGGCTTCTCTCGTGACGATCGGAGTGATACTGTTTGCCTCCGTCATGACGGCGTATCATTGGGATTTTTCCCGTCTGAGTACTGAACGCTTTGAAACGAATACCCATGAAATAAGCGAAGAATTCAGCGGCATAAAAATGAACACGGATACCGCGGATATTCTCTTTGCCGCGTCAAGTGACAATACGTGCAGAGTGGTTTGCTATGAAGAGGAAAACGTGAAACATTCCGCGAGTGTCCAGGACGGCGCGCTGACTATAAGTGTCGTGGATGACAGAGCGTGGTATGAGCATATCGGTTTCAGTTTTCACTCGCCCACGGTAACGATTTATCTTCCCAAAACCGAATATGAATCACTCGTTATTGAAGAAAGCACCGGAGATATCACACTCCCCAAAGACTTTACCTTTGGAAGAATGGATTTGAGTGTCAGCACAGGTCATGTCGATTGTCTCGCCTCTTCCCTGGGATTGATGCGTATCAAAACCAGTACAGGCGATATTCGTTTGCAGAACTTATCGGCGGGAGAGCTTGACTTGACTGTATCGACCGGGCACGTGAGCGTTCAGTCCGTTGTCTGTGAGGGCAACGTGGAAGTGTCGGTGAGCACCGGGAAAACCGAACTTAAGGATATTTCCTGCAAGAGTATCCATTCAGAAGGTAGCACCGGGAACATCACGCTAAAAAATGTCGTCACGGAAGGAACGATCGCGATTGAGCGCAGCACGGGTGACGTGCGGTTTGAAGGATGTGATGCCGACGAATTGGAAATCAGTACCGATACAGGCGATGTGACCGGATCTCTCTTGTCCTCCAAAGTTTTTATTGCTCATAGCGATACCGGCAGGATCGACGTGCCGGAAACGACTTCCGGCGGCAAATGCAAAATCACCACAGATACAGGCGATATTAAACTTTCAGTAAAAAAATAATTGTCAAAAGGATTTTCACTTTTTCG
>JAKSOD010000151.1 GCA_024405755.1 Clostridia bacterium | reverse complement strand
TCAGGCTAAGGTAGGGTAGCTGGACATCCTTTAGGACTGTGGATCCTTAGACCCGGGTTCGATCCCCGGCCTTGGCCCTTTTGTTTTTTGAAGTGTTAGGTAAAAGAGCGGATGCTTTGGAAATCTTACCAGAAAATATACTAAAAATAATTTGTTAGAAGTAGTCGCCTCTAATTCTTTTTCACTCCAAACGGATTAAGCACCCCGCATACCTCCTCAATCGAACAGCACACCTCTGCCTCACTTTCAAGCATCAGATTCACCGCTTCATTCGCAGAAAACCGCCTGAAATCAGTCCGCAAAGCAACAACCCGTTTTCCAAGCGCAGACGCATACCCCATCTCCCAAGCCGTCCCCGAATCGGCATCAGCCCCGTCAATAACCCCCACCACGATATCCGCATTTTTAAGCGCCTCAAGATTTTTCTGATAAATCATCAGCTCACGATTCTCCTCGCGGGACTCTGCATCATCATCTAACTCCTGCGGCAGATGAACCGCGTAGAACAACTTTTTCAGCGCTGATGCTGCCTCTTTATTAAACGCCCGCTCGCCCGCAGAAAAAAGAGGAGCGGCAAAGTATATCGCATATTTTGCAAAATCATACACGTTTACCACAGGTACATCCGAAAACCGTTTGAGAAACATCCCTGCCCCGTCTGACTTTTCCTCCGTATAATACGTCTTTGTAGCACCGCACGTGGGTGACGAGTTCACTCCGATAATACACAGCGGCTTTTCATCTTTCATCTGCTCCCTGACATCTTTTTCAAGAGAATCCATAAGACTGAAAAACTCCGGCACATCCATCCGCCCGACAAAAGGACCCGGACTTCTCGGCGTTCCAAAGAAAAGTGTTTCAGGGCATGGCAGTTCACGAATCTCAATACCGAACTCTCTGCAGCGTGATACCGCACGGGAAAACACCCGCAGATCTTCTTCAGAAGTGATGCCTTCAGCACGGAGATTCGGATGAAGAATACAGGGAGAGACAAAGACGTACATCAGTATCATATTTGCCGGCGAGAAATAAATAAGAATCAGCCATGACAATATCTCTTATCGCATACCGTGATAACTCCTGCGACCCGAAAAAATGCACCATGAAAAAGCTTGAACGCTTCGGAATGATGCGAATCGTAACCAAAATCCCGCAGATTCCAAAAACCACACTGCTCTTAGACCCCACAGCAGATGTCTTATCTCCCGCAGATAAAAAATGGGTTCAAAGCATCACCGCGCTCGACTGCTCATGGGAAGTACTTGACACCACAAACCTCACCCCGTGGAAAGGACGCCGGGCACTTCCGTTTCTGGTCGCGGCAAACCCGGTAAACTTTGGAAAACCGTTTACGCTCACATCCGTTGAAGCAATAGCAGCAGCTCTTACCATTCTCGGCGAAAAGAAACAGGCAGAACAGATACTTGCGAAATTCAACTGGGGGCTTCACTTCTTAGAACTCAATGAAGA
>JAKSOD010000150.1 GCA_024405755.1 Clostridia bacterium | reverse complement strand
TTTGCCCCGAGAAAAATATTCAGCGCACAAGGAGCCGCCTCAACACCTGCGATTGTCATACAGTATCTCGGCTCAGTATTAAACCGTCTGCAGAACTCAACCGGAATCCATGCAGAACATGCCTCACATCCGGATGCAAAATATGCAGACTTAACCTGATTAATAATATCAGCCGTCAGATACGGAATATCTGCCGCTGATGTAAATAGCGGTCCGTCTTCGCCTGAGAGTTCGACTGCTTCACGCAAATCTTCAAGATATCCTGCACCAGCGGTATCAATAAAATCAATTCCCTGTGCTCTGCAGAAGTTCCGCGTAAAAGGCGTCTTATGCGACGTAACAGCGACAGGCTCATCGCCCGATGCCAGAAACGCATCGACAACGCGGGAAAGCATCGCCCGTCCGCCAACGGTGACCAGTGCTTTTTCGCCGAGCTTTAAACGGCTTCCTTCACCTCCGGCGAAGATTAACGCAAGCATGAATCCAAAACCTCCAGAACGTGTTTATTTATCTCCCGTTTCTCAACAGAGATACGGATATTTTCAGGCAGACCAAACGAGGTGCAGTCGCGGACATAGATGCCTTCCGAAAGCATCTTTTCAGTTACCTCCGATGCGGATTTTCCGACATTGATGCAGACGAAGTTCGTCTTTGAGGCAAAATACGGCAGACGGCGCGATTCAAGCGCGTCAAAAATCCATTCACGCTCGCGGGTAATTTTCTTCGCAGAGGTTTGCAGGTCTTTGTAGTGTTCAAGGGCTGCAGCCGCATATTTTTCTGCGAACGAGTTCACCGACCACGGCGGGCGTATTGTTTCCATCTTTTCAATCAGTTCTGCCGGACCGAACCCGAAGCCGAACCGAAGACCCGGAACAGCAAACGCTTTGGTCAGCGAACGCAGAACAAAGAGATTCTCTGATGAAACATCAGAAACGGACTCATTTGTTTCCGCGAGTTCCATAAACGCCTCATCAACGAACAGCTGCTGACCGTGTTTTTCGGAGTAGTCAATGATTGAAAGCATTTCGTCGCGTTCAAGCATTGTTCCTGTCGGATTGTTCGGGTTACAGATAAATCTGACATCCCATTTTTCAGGGTAGGCTACTATGTTTTTTCCGGCGAGTTTTGCAGAGAGTTCATACTCGCCGAAGGTCGGCATATCTATTCTGCAGTTTGTTCCGGCGACTGCAAGACAGTACACCCGCATCAGTTCCGCCGAGCCGTTTCCCACACAGATTTCTTCTGCCGGACGGTTGAATACGCTGCTGATTTTTTCCTTCAGTTCTGTGTATGAGTCATCCGGATACTCAGATAAATCCGCGTGAGAAAACTCCACAGGTATTTCAGGGGCAAACGGGTTTAAGCTGGCGCTTACGTTTATGATTTTTTCAGCGTCCGCTGATGTGTAGGTTTTTCCTCCGTGGAATACTTTCTTTGGAAACTCTGCGGGCATTTCTTATACTATGTTGTTCGTCAAAACAGATATATCCCGCGTAATGAA
>JAKSOD010000015.1 GCA_024405755.1 Clostridia bacterium | reverse complement strand
AAGGTTTAAACTAATGTGCAGGCTCTGCCTGCTTTTATTACGTTACACCAAACAAACGCGGCGGCACGGTCGGTGCGGTGCTTTTTGCACCGACCGTCAGGGGCTGAAAAAAGAAAACGCCGATGTTCAGTCGGCGTTTTCCCTTTTTCAGGCGGGGACGGAGTCCCCGGACAAGTGCAGGCTCTGCCTGCCCGCCGCGCGCGGATGGGGGAGACGCGCGGGAAGAATTTCCGCAAAACGCCGGGGGCGTGCCCCCGGAACAGGGTGCAGGCTCTGCTTGCCATAGCAAATTCAATTTTTTTCATTTTTTCAGTTTTGGGAAAAACACAAGAAACAGTTTTTTCTTTGTATAAAGAGGAAAAATGAATAAACGCCAAAGAAGAAACGCCGCCCACCCGAATTCTGCGCCCAAAGACGTTGCGGGAGCGCAACGTCGAAAGGGGTGTCTCACTTACGTGATCCACCCCTGCAAATCCTGCTCGGCGAATGAAATTCGCCGTTTTGGCACAAAAATAATGGAAATTCGTTTGTTTTCTGTGCCAAAACCGCAGGATATTGCTCAAAAACGGCGGCTCCTGCCCGCCGTTTTTGACTTGCTGTCTCATAGAGACAGCAAGTTATGAACCAAAATAATCGACTGATTTAACATATTACCAAAAGTTTTTGGGGGTGTGGGGGGATTTTTTCAAAAATCCCTCCACAATCGCGTCTCCTTTGTAACCTTTTCATTCAAGGCATCTCACGCGATTATACCTTTTTTGTTGCGTTTTGGGCGTGCCCCCGGATCAGAAAGCAGGCACGGTCGGAGTCCCCGGAACAGGGTGCAGGCTCAGCCTGCCTGCCGGAACCCCAAATTATTGCACGCCCATCATGCCCATGATTTTTTTATTGAATTCTTCGGCAGTGTTGTAACCCATTTTCTTCTGACGGTTGTTCATGGCGGCAATTTCGAGAATGATCGCAAGGTTGCGTCCGGGTTTGACGGGGATCGTGACCGAAGGAAGTTCAATTCCGAGGATCTCCACGGTAGAGTCGTCAAGTCCGAGACGGTCATACATTTTGCCCTGCACCCATACTTCCAGACTTACCACGAGATCTATTTTTTCCGTGTCCTTGACGGCGCCCATACCGAACAGACGGCGTACGTCAACGATTCCGATACCGCGCAGTTCGACATAGTGACGGATAATTTCGGGAGCCGAACCGACAAGTGACTTTGCGGAGACTTTTTTGATCTCCACGGCGTCATCGGCGATAAGACGGTGACCGCGTTTGACGAGTTCGATTGCAGTTTCACTTTTACCGACTCCGCTGTCACCGAGGAGAAGAAGACCTTCACCGTAGACTTCGACGAGAACTCCGTGGCGGGTGATGCGCGGTGCCAGCGACACGTTCAGAGACGCGTAAAGTGCAGCCATAAGGTCGGTAGTCAGTTCAAGTGAACGGAGGAGAGGAACGTAGTATTTGCGGCACATTTCCGTGAACTGAGGCAGAGGCTCGTGCCCCGCCGTAAGGATAACGGCAATGGGATGGCGGCTGATGAAATCCTCAATATGACGGAGTCTTTCCTCCTCATTCATATTTGACAGATACTTGTGCTCTGCGTTTCCGATAAGTTGGATACGGTCGGATTCGAAAATGTCAAAGAAACCCGCAAGGGCAAGTCCGGGACGGTCGATCTCCGGGGTAGTAACGAGAATGGAATCGGCGTCCTCGGGGAGGAATATTTTTTCAAAATTGAATTCTTCGATAAGAGAACTCAGAGGTATGCTGTAACTTTCTTCCATCATGGCGGCGTACTCCTTTTTGCCCGTGGATACGGGGGCTGAAGGGAACCTCTGAAAATTCATTGCAGACGGGATTACGGTGCTTTGTGCCGTCAGGCGGAAAAATTCCTCGCCCCCCATCTCGCAATATATTTTTTGAGGTATCCTGAATTAAGTATAACACACAAAAGGCGCAACGGCAAGGAGTAGAGCGCAATTTTTTGCGCTTTTTTCGTTTTTTTTGGCGGAGAAACATCAAAAACTCCACCGTATTCACACAAAAGACACAAAAATGTGTTATTATATAATAAATAATTATGCCGTGGGGAAACTTCGGCGGAACGGAGATACGGAAAATGATCAGATTCGGAAAGAAATATATATTTATTCTTCGGGTGTCGGTGCTGCTTCTTGCGGCGGCAGCGGTGCTCGGACTTGCAGGCTGTTCGTCGTCGATAAAGCCGATCGAGGGCACCAAAGAGGATATGGCGGTCGTGGGACAGATAGCGGGACGCGACGTATATTATGATGAAGTGCGGTATCTCACGCTGAATTTCAAAGCTGAACTTGAAGCGACGTACGGTGAGGGGATATGGAATGATCCCGCGACGGCTGAGGAACACCGTGAGGAACTCGAAAAACTCGTGTGGGAACAGATCACGAGTGACTATTATGCAGTGGCGGCAATGGCTGACAAGTATTATCTCGGCGGATCGGCGGCAATGTTTTCCGAGGCCAAGATCGAAGAAGCTGTTCAGAAAGACGTGGATAAGCAGGCAGAGGAATGCGGAGGAGGAAAGAAGAATTATCTGAAATCGCTCGCGGAAGCCAACATAACCGACCGGCTGGTCCGCTTTTATCTGACCGCGGAGCACTGCGCCACGGAACTGTCCTATATTCTCTGCCGTGATCTTTCGGTCATAAAGGACAGCGATGAGGCGATCAGTGATTTTATGCACTCAGATAAATTTGTGAGAACAAACCATATTTTCCTTGAAGGAAAGACGGAAGCGAACAAAAAACTCATTTCAGATCTCAGAGAACAGATTATTTCCTCGGAAAAACCCGAAATGGAACTGATACTTCTCAAAGGGAGATACTGCAATGATTATACAATGACGACGATCCACGGCAAATATTTTGCGCGTTACACGTCTGACTGCGGCGACGAATACGAGGATGCGGCGTTTGCGCTGAAAGAAGGCGGCGTCAGCGGGATCGTGGAATCACGGAAGGGATATTACGTGATAATGCGTCTGCCCGTGGAGGATCAGTATCTCACGGAAAATTTCGATTTTTTCAAGGATGACATAATCGGTTCGCAGTTCAATGTGATGCTTGCAGAGGAGCGGGAAAAACTCACACTTGAACTCAACGAATACGGGAAGAGCATAGACCTTGTCGGTATCCGACCTGCGGAGGAAAACTGAAAATGTCAGTAAGACCGATCAGCAGCGGACGGCGAAGGGCATACCGGAGCCGCCACCGTATAAGTGTGGGATGGGGAGGGAAAGCCGCCATAATCGTCGTAATCTGCGCGATACTTCTTTTTGCCGTTGCCGTGATGCTGGGAAATTATCTGCGGTCACTTGCGGACGCCCCCGTTGATTCTTCGTCTGACGAAACAACGGCACCCCAGCCGATCTCACCCGCGCCGTGGATCATTGCCCGAGGAGTGACGGCGGAAATGGCGTTTGACGCACGTGACGCCGCGGACAGCACGGAAGCGGAAACCGCGGCACAAATCCCCGGGGAAGAAAGCGGAAGCACGGAAGCGGAAAGCACGGATAGGGAAGAAAAAGCACCCGATCCCATAGAATATAACGCGGTATCGGTGATACTGCGCATGAAAAATGAAACTGAGAGCACAGATACCGCAAACAATGCCGGTGAGTCGGCGGCGGAAGGATCCGGAGCCGCGGGAAACCGGGATAACGCGAAAGAGAATGCGAAAAAATACCGTCTTGCTTATTATTCGGAGACGTCGCGAGCCTGCAATATTGACGAACAGGGTGACAGATCGGCTGCCGAGACCGTAAACGCACTGAAAAATCTTTCGGATTACGTGAGCGTGATTTTTGCGGTAGGATACCCGTCGGAGGGAATGGCGACACGGTCAGTGGTGCGCGAATATGAACTATCCCTTGCGTGTGAGCTGTTCGGGACAGGAGTAAATGAAGTGGTGTTCACGGGATTCGGTTACAGTGAAGCTGAGATCGCCGATGCAGCCGAATTTGCCTCGGAACTGATCGGGCGCTGTCCTGCTGCCACGGGGAAAGTGGGAATATCACTTGATTTTGACTTTTTTGATGCAGATGAGGATAGCGTGAGCGGAAAGATCCGCGGAGCGCGGCTCGGCGGAGCGTTTCTTGCGATGGATCTGTGGCACGAGGATGTGCCCGAACTGATGCTTCCGGAGAACGTGATATCCGACAGAGTGAGCAGATGCTCGGAACTGATCGAGAGATTCAGGATCAGGGTGATAGTGGGATGCGGAAGCGAAAGAGAAGATTATGCTGCCGATCCTGCGGCAGCACTTGACCGTCAGGTGAGATCCGCGGTATCATCCGGCGCGCCGGGTGTCCAGGCGGTGACGGAAAAATAAAATCGTACGGCTGTATGCCGGGGGCATACGACAAACTTCACAGAAAAAAACAAATAACCAAAAGGGGCTGTCTCACTTACGTGATCCAGCCCCGCAAATCCTGCTCGGCAAATGAAATTCGCCGTTTTGGCTCCGAAAACAGATGTTTTTTTTTATTTGGGGAGCCAAAACCGCAGGATATAGCTCAAAAACGGCGGCTCCTGACCGCCGTTTTTGACGGGCTGTCTTAATGCGACAGCCCGTTTTGGCTTGGGAAAATATGTTTAACCCTTAAATGTAAGGATAAACGTCACGGGTGCTTCCGGATTTTCCGGGAAGACCGGCGGCAATGGTGGCGAGCGCGTCACACCATTTGTCGAAGAAGAAGTCGTAAAGATCTGCGTTCTGACCTGCGATAAGCATAGCCGCGGTGAAATAAGCCGCAACGGATGCGAAGCGGTCGCAGAGAGGGAATTCGGAATCAAGCGAAAGTCTGACCGGTCGGGCAAACATCAGCGTTGAGCCCGAATTCATACCTCCGTCATTGTCATTTTCGCTGTTTTCCTGATTTTCCGCGCCGTATGAACGGCGGTATTCACGGTCAAGTGTCTCAGCCTCAGCGGCGGCGGCAGCGATTATGAACGGAGCGCGTTCCTCAAAATCGTATTCAACACAACTCCCGCCCTTCTCGGCGAGAAAAGCGAGCGCGGTTTCATAAACGTCGCGAACCTTCATCGGTTATCACTCTTCGTCTGAATCATCTTCCGAATGATCGATACCGAGGTCGAGCAGAACCATTTCGGAAGGATAGACGACCTCGGCACCGTAGAGATGCAGACCTTTAACGGCGTCGGCAAAACGTTTTTCGGGACGGTATGCGTCGATCTCACTGAGCTGCTCCGCGAAGGCAATGGCACGCTTGGTGCGGGCAAGGCACTTATAGTATTTGACGTAGGTGTCGGCATCTTCTACGACTATGTTGTTGGAAACATAGACGGGACAGCCGGCGACATGACCGATGCATCCGTTATCAAGAGTGGTGTCGGAATTGGAGTAAGTGAGTTTGCCTTTGAGGATAAGAGCGGCGATAGCGGGAGAGACTTCGAAGACGATATCGGAGGGATCGGCGACATTGTTTTCCATGAGAATTGTGCGGGCATTGATCATATCGTCGAGAATGGTGTCAACGGTCGTGTTGTCGTCGGTGATGGTATTTCTGGCTTTGTTGTAGAGGGAGAAGACGTATTTGTCGGCGGCATTAGCAAGTGCTTTGGCAGCCACGTTCATAGCATGCCCCATAATTTTGGGGTTGGACTGAGCACGGTCAACGTCGTCGATCTGGAAATTGAACGCCTTAGCTTTTTCGATAACGAGCGTCTTGGCGGTGTCGGTGAGGGTCTGAGCGGCGGAGGCGAAATCGGTGTCCTTGGTGTAGTCAAAAACGTTTACGGAACCGACGCCGCAGATTTTTACGCGGTCGCCGCGGTTTCTGATGTCTCCTTCGAACTCACGGTTGCAGTTTGCAACGCCGATGTAGGTTTTGTCAAGAGCGGTGAGAAGGTTTTCGCTCCATACGGTGGAAATGAAATTAGAAATAGCCATTATTTTTTCCTTTCTTAATTGAAAATCAGTTTTCCGGATACCGGATTTAAATTTGCCGGAGTTACCAGCATTTCATTGATTCGAGTATGCGTGAGAAATTTTCCCTGACTTCCTCGCGTGACATAGCACGGACTTCGTCGGGGGAAAGGGGAGAGTCCGCACGGCGGGAAACACCGCCGACGGAGCTTTCGCGGGCAATACGCTGTGCTTCGGCGGCGCGGGCGGCTTCCACCTCGCGGCGCCGCATTTCAAGAGCGTAAGCGGCGGCGGGAGGAACTCCGCGGCGGACGCTGTCGCGGAAAGAGTCCGGCATTGAGCCGAGATCGGCGGAGGGGAAAAGATCTGTAAGTTCCTCATATCCTGCCGCAAGACGTTCGGCATTTTCGCGGACTTCATGAAGTTCTGCGCGGAGACGGTCCACCTCCGCGCGGAGGGATGCGGTATCTTCGGTGGTATCTTCGACGGTGGTTCGTGCATTGGCGTTTCCGTCTTCGATCGGTTTTTCTTCCGTTTTAACTTCCGCGGGAGTATTTTGCGGATCGACTGACGTATCGTCGTCGGAGTTTTGCAATGTCAAAGCCTTTTCCGGCTCTTCGGACGGAATAGGCTCGGGAACTGCGGTTTCGCATTCCGCCTCGGTTTCGATCTCCGTGACAGTCTGTCCGACGGTCGGATTATCCTCATTCATCATGATTTCCTCCTTTGATGTTTTCCTTTACGGGATCACATTTTTCTTCTGCCGCCGCTATGGGATCAAAGTTTTTCCTGCGTGAATCGATCAGTCCCTGCTTGTCGGGAATGAGTCCCTGCGGAAGGCGTTCGAGATATTCGCTGAAAGTGATGTGTCCATTGTCAAGCAGTTCGGAAAGCAGAGCCTGAGTTGTTGACGCGGAGTAACGGGAAGAGTCTGAAATGTCGATACGGACATTCAGCAGCGCACGGCGGAGGGCAGTTGTGTTGAGCCTGCCGAAGCCGTCGGGAGTGCGCAGAGGTCTGCCGTCAGGGCAGTAAGCAAGTGTCATGTCCGCCCAGATCGCCGCCATCTGACCGAGGCAGTCATAGAATTCGCTGCGTACTCTGTCAAGCGACTGGCGGGAAGTCTCGCGGAGTGCGAGAATTGCGGATGTGTTTGTGGGATCGATATTACCGAGGGCGGTTTCCGTGGCGCCGGCGAGTTCTTTGGTGGAGAGTACTGCGCTGTCGATCAGTTCAAGATAACCGTTTTCGAGTTTACCGGGTTCGATCACGCGGACTGCGTCTGCAAGATCCCCCCCGCCCACGGCGGCAATGGCTTCTCCCACCTCATTGGTCCATTCCGGGATCCGGGTGCGGTCATAGATGACTTTGGAGAAGGCGGTGTCGCTCATGTGCTTCATCATCATAGCGTAGGCGCGGTTGATGTATTTCTGATTGGCGATCATACCGCTGACGGGAGAAACGCCGTGGAAGCAGTCTTTGGCGGGGTACCATGAAAAATGTGCAATGGGGTAGAGCGTGCAGGGGGTGACAACGCGGCGGAGAACGCAGTCGCGAGTGGACTTTTCAAAGACGACCTTGCCGTTTTCTTTCCAGAATTTGATCAGGTAAGTGGCGAATGAGTCCTCCGGATCGCACTCTGGGCAGATGTCACCGAGTTCACCGGCGCAAGTGCCGCCTGAGATTGGAGAGGATGAGAAACCGTCAGCACCGATCCTGCCATCGGGGAGAATACGGGCGATATCCGATTCGGGCAGTCCTGCGCACCGTGCTTCTTCACGTAGTGCGGCGACAGTCGCTTTTCCGGAGAGGATGATGAAGTCCTGAGACTGAATATCGGGTTTTGTGGTATCGGCGGGGAAAACACTGACGCTGTCAACGGCTTCCGTGACGACGTCACCGTTCCAGTTTCCGCCGCCCGGGGCGTCGGGGTCCCACCAGCAGTAGATGAAACCGTCACCGGAGATGGCGGCATCCGTAAGCAGCCGATAGACGAGGGATGACAGATTTTTATGATCCCAGCGGTATGCGGCATTGCAGTTCAGAAGTTCAATACCTTCACAGATTGCTTTTGCCTCATCGGCACTGCGTACAAAGGGGAGATTTTCATCAGAGTATTTGATTTTGATGTCTCCCGCCGCAGCAGTTGAGATCAGGTAGTCGGTGATTCGGCGAACCAGATTGAATACGGGGTGAGGAAGACCGTTTCCGCCTCGCCACTGATCACCGCGGTAGAAGCGTTCGTTTTCGCGGACGGAGGAGTAAAGACCGAGTTTGCGTTTCCACGCCTTACCCGCCTCATACTGCCGCCAGGTTTTGGTTTGCGATTGAGTTTTCATAGGTCAGAATAATCCTTTCTTTTCAGTTGGGTTTCAGTCAGCGGCAAGGCAGATACTTCTCAGCGTTACGGGAGAGGAGCCGTCGGAGGAGACGGAGCAGCGCAAAAAGCGGAATGATCCGATGTCGATCCTGTCCTCGGCATAGCCTTCGAGGGGAGTATCGGAACGCGATCCGGGACCGCCCATCAGAGTTTTTCGTTCACAGCCGAAACTGTCCGAAAGCGTGACTGTGAGAGGACTGCCTGCGTGTCGGAGCATGACCCACACACCTTTTTTGAGGGTTTCGGGATGACCGAAATCGAGCCAGTTGGAAGTGACGCTCACGGGTATCGGAGACGAACTGTCCTCGTCGGTGTCGCAGACGGCGGAATCGTCGAAGACGAAGAGTTCCTGTCCGCGTATGAAGGCAATGTTCTTACCCCAGCGGAAGATACGGTCGGCGTAAATGCCTGTGAAGACGTACCATGCCTCGAGGCGGTAGTTCCACACGAAGCATCTTCCCTCGCTGTCGTCGGCAAAGGAGAACCATGCTTCTCCCCTTTCCTCGTCAACGGCACCTGACACCTTTCCGGAGGTATCTTCCGGCAGGAGTGGGGCGATATTTTCGGAGACGGGGAGGGCGGTAAAGCGTGTGGCGATCTCGGAAGAGGAACTCCACCGGAAGAAGGTCCTGCCGGAGAATGTCATGACACCGCCGTCGAAAGAGAGGGTAGCGAGGGGATCGGAGGCACCGAGAGAAGGACTGATGCGCCGTATCCACGGCAGATAAACTTTGGGATCATCCTCTTTGCCGTCCCAGTTCATCACCCACGCGTCGCCTGATGTAAAGACGAGTTGTCGGTTGAAATAACGGCAGACCGAGCGGATGGGGTGTCTTCCTTCACCGAAGGTGATGCGTGAAGTCGACGGAAAATAAATTGAAGATGAAGAGGGGAAGAACTTTTGCGATTCGGCAAGCTGCGCATCCGTAACGGGACGTGTGAAGAACATTTCACCGCAGTTTGTGCCTCCGAAGCAGCAGATTCTCTCGTCGGAGAGTTCTCCGACGGAAAGAGCATTGACGCAGGAAGTGATATCAGTGCGGTGAAAATAATCCCACGGCAGAGAAAGGCCGAAAATTATCTCACTGTCAGGCGGCAGGGAGGCTCTGATGGGTGAACCGTCGCCCGAAGTGGCGGTAATTCCGATGGAAGCCGGTGTTACGGAAGCACCGTTGACGCGAACGGAGTTCACTAAGATGAATGGAAGACGGAAAGCGACTTGATCGGCACCGTCTTTACCGGTGAGAAAGCGTAAGCGGAAGTTGCGTGAGAGCAGGTTCAGGGGTTCTGCGATCTTGCCGCCGATGAGAGGATCCCAGCCGTCGCCGTAAAGTGGGACGTATCCGCTGACGGCGTCGAAGTCCTCTTCGTCTGGGAGTTTGCGGTATAATTCATAACCGTCGATGGCGTAGATCGCGTCGCCGTGACGGAAGATCGAAGCGTCGCCGGATTCCGTGTTTAAGTAACTTACGGTATAATGGGAGCCGTCAGGCTCAATGCAGATGACGTTGTCCTCGCAGAGTGCGTAGAGGACGGGTTCACCGTCTTTGAAATCCGTCATGATTGCTCTCGGCTCTGACATGAGAGTAGTCGCGTGGTTGTACCCGCTGCGGGATCGGAGAGTGCCGTCAGAGAGCAGACGGAGGTTTCGGATATCAGAGCAGGCGTTTTTTGCCGCAGTGGATCGTCCGCGGCAGTCAATGCCGCCGAATCCGCCGGCGCAGCCCTTTTCGGTGAGGGTTGAGTCGTAATTGTTGTTTTTTGGCATGAAGTGTTCCTTTCTGTTCAGTCAAAGATACCGTTTCCGTTCCGTGGCGGGAAGCGGAAATCGGGTTTCTGCGGCGGAGTCCGCACGGCGGGGGAGAGGTCCGGGATCCGGCTCATGACGGCATATCTGAGAGCCTCGGGCGAGTGAGTGACGGAGTGAGGCTCGTCAGCGGCGTCTTCGGGATTATTCCGGTCATGGAGCAGAGCGGGAAGGCAGCGCAGGAGTTCGCGGCAGTCGCGGCTGACGTGCAGGCGCGGAGAACCGGATCCGGGAAGAGCGAGATACTCCCTGAGTACCCGCCAACCGGGGATACGTCTGTCGTCGGCCGGGCGCATAGGCGGCATGCCCGGGACAGACTGCATGATTTCGAATCCGCTTTTTCCGCTGTCCTGACGGCGGTTCCATAAGTCGGGCGAGGCGACGGCGTAAGCGACGGGGAGTCCGTCGCAGAGGTCGGCGACATGGCGCGCAGCCTCGGAGAGGGTAAGATCGGAGCGGCAGAATTCACGCAAGACCCACAGACCGCCCTCACGGTCGATGCCGATCACGTAGGCGGCAAGCATATCGAAACCGTAATCGAAGGCAGCGGCGTATCCGCACAGAGTCGGAATGGCAAAAGGCTCGCAGACGTGCCGTTCCGGATCGAATTCCGGAAAGAACTGTCCCTCAAAAACGTCCCATCTGCCGTAGAGCCAGGCATCGCGCAGTCTTGGCGGAAGACTTTCAAGACGTCTGACGTATTCCGGATCCCGCTGTGTGAGAATGCCGTTGTCAAAGACGGTGGCGGGGACGAAGACGTGATCTTCCGGGCTCTCTCCCCGCCGGAATTCGCGGTCAATGAAAAGCCTCTTGACCCATGCGTGTCCTATCCCTCCGGGATTGCAGGTCAGATACATACGGCGGGGCAGATCAGAGGTCCCTCTGAGGCACGCCTTGAAGATGGAGAACTGATATTCCGTCAGTTGAGTTGCCTCGTCAATGGCAATGACATCGTATTCCTGCCCCTGATAGCGCAGGGTGTCGCGTTCCGAGGAGCAGTAACCGAGGAAGATCCTGCTTCCGTTCGGGAAGATCACACATTTGTCGCCCTCATTCCACGTGACGGCACCGTCGAGTTCCGCCATGATCTGCCGCAGGTGGTTGGAGCGGAGTTCGGCAAGAGAACGACGGACCAGAAGGCAGCGCAGGGAAGGGTAGCGCAGACACATAAGAACGAGTTTGCGTCGGAGTGCCCACGATTTTCCGCCGCCGCGTGCGCCGCCGTAGGCGGTGAATCTGGCGCGGGAGGCAAAGAATTCCCGCTGCCGTTCGTTGGGTGCGCCGGGGACTCGTCTGATCAGTTCGGCGGAGCCGTTGTTATTCTCCGTCGGCATAGGCGTCATGATCGAAAATGAGCCGCAGAGTACCCGAGTCCGCAACGCTTTTTTCGGATTTTTCCTCTCCGCCGTAACCGAGCCTGAGTTTGAGGTATACGGACATAATAGACGAAGAGAATCCGGAATTGAGTGCTTCATCTTCGAGAATGGCGCAGACGGCGTCGTATATCTCGGGATGAGCGTCGCGGAGAAGGGAAAATTCATTGAGTCCGCAGCCGCAGTAACGGCAGAAACCGGCGGCGTTGGGAATTCTCCCGGTGTCGGCGGAACACTCGTTTAGGTATGAAGCCATAAGGATCGGCAGTTCGTCCCGTTCTGCCGCACGGCACAGACTTCCGGACGGAGCGTAACCGCCTACGCTTCCCCGGTCGCCGAGAGGGAAGGCGCGTTTTTCGATAGGAAGCACCTCTCCCTCCACAGCGCAGACGCAGTCGGCTGACAAAGCAGATCGCGAAGGAACTTCCGCAGTTTCTTCTGCCGCCTCCGACTGCGGAGGGTCGCAGAGACACTCCTCGGCGCAGGGATCTTTGCCGCATGATACGTTTGCTGGGATCTCATCAGCCGTCACCGCCTTTCTTTTGCGTCCTGTGCTTGATTTTTTGGTTGTGATCTTTCTCACCTCCCTTATTTGCGCGTTTTTCCTTCGCGCAAGATGATTTTACCGTGAAAAACCGTCTCAGAAGTATCGGAAAATCTCTGTTCGTCTCAACAGACGGTAAGGAATAAAAAACTTGTCAAATGCCGGATTGTGCGGTACTTGACAAGATAGATATAATGTTGTAAAATAAAGTAAATATAAATAATATGTTTTTTTGTGTAGAAAAAACATACCGAAAGATCACCGTAACCCATAATGCACGGGCGGTTAATGAGGAAACACTCATGAGAAAAGGAACGCGAACAAAAAAAACTGTCATAAAGACGTTTCTGCATATAGGAATAGCGCTGCTTTTAACAGCGGCAATGCTTGGTACTGCGGCACTGTGTGCTTTGTTTGTCATAGCACGCGGACCGTCGGGCAACGCATCCGAGCGTCTATGCGCCACAATGCAGGAATCCGGCTCGGTATTCACGGGACTGTTTTTCGATAAAGAGGAACAGCGTGCCGCCGCCCACTACTATCCGCCGAAGGAGAGCGTAAAGACGGAGATCGACACGGGCGCAGCAACGGGGACTCTTGCAGGTATCGGGAAAACCGCAGTCAGCGGCAAATGTTGGAAAGGATACGTCATATCGGGGATAGATCCCGCGAAAGTGAAACTGACGGTAAAGAGCGGAGGTGCAACAGCCTCGGCGGCTGCCGTGGGACTTGAAGGAGAGATCGATGCCGTGCTGTATGACGGAGTGCTGACATATGCAGGAGACGGCGGGGACGAACTTTACTGTGTGTGCGCCATGGATCCGGACGGAGTACTTCATATAGGCGGAAAGACGACATACGAAATAGCGAATTCGGGATATACATGGGCAATTTCAGCATCGCGCGTGCTTGTTGCCGACGGTAAACCTCTGACCGATCTCGGCGGGGGATATGCCGCACGTGCGGCGATAGGACAGAAGAAAGATGGGAGTATTATTCTCGTATACGTGAAAAGTACCGGATTTTACCCCTGCGGCATCACGTTTGATGAGCTTGCGTCAATTATGTATGAGTGGGGGGCAGTGAACGCTGCGGCACTCACCGCGGAAGGCGGAATGAGAATTGACGGGAGCCTTGTCTGCGGCAATATGAAAACCCCGGGATATTCGATAATTGCGTCAGCGGAAGGAACGGTGGAACAGTAATGGAAGAAAAAAAAGACACGAGGCCGACGCGTCCCGCGACAAAGGCGGAGGGAGGGGATCTCGGCGGAATAATGCCGGATGTCCTTGAAAAAGGTTCAACTCGCCCCCGAACCGCGTACGACACGGCGAAGGTGCGGCGGCGCAAACCGAAGCGTCACCGTTTTCTGACGGCAATGCTCATCTATGCCGCGGCGGCGATACTGATTATCGGGACGCTGACGTGCGTCGGATGGAAATATATTGGACTGCGCACCGACGATTCGGCGGAAACATTTATAAACGATCTTGTGCTTAATACAGATAATGACGGATGGCGTCAACTGCTGAGACAGTATTTTGATGAAACGTATATAGGGTGCGATGACGGAGAAAAAATAGCCGAAGAAGTGATCGCGCCGGACTTTTCCGTAGGAAAGGTGACATTTCTGCGATACATTCTGCCGGAAGGGCAGAATGTTACGGCAACGCTTCCCGATACCGGTATCAAAACGGATCAGACTTTCAATGCGGATTTCAGCGGAGAAGGCAAGACCATCGGGAAAGAAGACGTATCATATATACTTTTCTCCGACGGGACACCGTTTGCATTGCTGAAACTGTCGGACGAGGGCAAAAAGGCACTCGGACTCGGGGAATGGAAGATCGGATGGATCTCATTTTTCGCCGACTATTACCTTGACGGAGATTTCCCCGTCACCACGGTAACTCTGCCGGAAAACGCACAACTCTATATAAATGGGAAGAAAAACGGAAGCAATCCCTCCGTCACCGGAGTGGGATATCCGGATATAACGCCGGCGGAAGCAAATTCAAGTCCCGCCTGCGTGACGTATCATTTCAGGGATCTTTACTTTACGCCGGAACTTACGGCAGAACTCGAAGGAGAACAACTCGAACTTGTAAGTGACGACGGGAGCAGAAATTACTATTTCCGTTTTCCCGAAAAAGCCGTTCATTCGCTGAGCGTGACCGTGCCGGAGAGCGTTACCGCCCGAGTGGGAGGCGAGGTGCTGACGGAGGAATGGGCAGAGAGAACGACCGTTGAGGGAGAACTCGGAGATCTTGATGACGGAGGAACGGGAACACGGCCGATACTGAACGTGTGGACCGTAAAGGGACTTTTCGGAGATCCGGAAGTGACTGCCGACGTTTACGGCAAGCCTCTGAAACTGTTGTCGTCCGAGGGAGGAAACTACGTTTTTGAGACTCCCGCGGAGTGCAAATATACCGTGACCGTAATCGTTCCGCACGGCGCATCGGTCACCGTAAACGGGAAAACCGCGACGGCGTCGGATCTTGATCCGGCAGGAGTAAGTGCCGATGAACTCGGACACGGAAGTACGGCTCTCGGTAAATATCAGGTGTCGGAACTTGCGGCTTTGCCGGATATAATCCCGTCTTTTGATAAATATGTGCTGACAGGCTATCTTGCAATGCCGAATGTAACGGCGGCAATGGGGGAGAAGACACTTGTCCCCTGCGTCACGACCGCCAATGAATACGATCTGCTCTGGGAGTACGACTACGACGCGTCGGGAGAGTTTGACGAAGAGAGAAAAGCCGACGCCGTAAGTTTTGTCGGGGAGTATATAAAATATCTCTGTGACGGAGGAGCGTGGGACGATCCGGAAAATCAGGAGACGTTCGACGCAAACTACAAGGCTCTGAAAGACAGAATGATCCCGGGAACTACGGGATACGTTGGGGTAATGGAATCCTACCGCACCGTAAATAAGATGCCGCATTATGAGAGATTTACCGCAGACAAGAAAGAAACGGGAGAATATGTGGTATATTCGGAAGGCTGTGTCAGCTGCCGTGTGAGTTACTCGGTCACGAGGGAACGCACAGCAGACGGACAGAGCGTAACCGACGTGCTTGAAGGCAGTATAAAGGTACTGCAGGTAAAGTATAAAGACGAATGGCGTGTCTGGGGATTCATAGCGGAATGACTTTAGAGATCCCCTTCACGAAAAGATCCGATATTTGGCTCGGCGGCTGAACACCGCAGTCTGCCCCCAAAAATCGGATCCTTTTTCATAGAGGAGAAAAAACAGAATGATGATCCATGTTGAAACAAACAAAAAAACAGATTCCGAGGGTTATGATGTCATAATCGGTAAGGGAGTACTCGCACACATAGGTGAATACACGGATCTTGACCGTAGGGTAGTAATAGTGTCCGACGACGGCGTTCCCGACGAATATGTTGCAGCAGCAGCACGCTCGTGCCGTGAGCCGCTTATATTTCGCTTTCCGGCGGGGGAAAAGAGCAAGAATTACCGCACATATCTCGATCTGCTCGGATTTATGCTGGAGAAAGGAGTCTGCCGTACCGACTGCGTTCTGGCAGTGGGCGGGGGAGTGAGCGGGGATCTTGCGGGATTTGCCGCCGCCACATATATGAGAGGAATAGATTTTGTCCTGGCACCCACCACTTTGCTGGCGCAGGCGGATTCGTCGATCGGGGGAAAGACCGGCATCGACTTCGGCGGAGTGAAAAATTCAGTCGGTGCATTCGTGCGTCCTGTCTGCGTTGCGGCGGATACCGATACTCTTGCGACACTTCCGCAGAGGCAGATAGCCGCGGGAATGGCGGAGATCGTCAAAATGGCGGCGACGTGTGACAGAAAATTATTCGGTGATATTGAAAAAATGCGCGCCCCGGGGAACGTACCGGAGGAGGATATCATCGCACGAGCGATAGAGATTAAGAGAAAGATCGTAACGGAAGACGAACACGAAAGCGGATTGCGGCGCGTGCTGAACTTCGGACATACCGTTGGGCACGCCGTGGAAGCCGCGTCGGGCGGCAGACTTCTGCACGGGGAATGCGTGGCGATCGGGATGATCCCGTTTTCCCGCGCCGATGCGCGTCTGAGGATCGCGGATCTTCTGAAAAGGATCGGACTGCCGACCACAGTGCCGGAGGGGGTAAAAATCAGCGCAGACGACATAATAAGACTTGCCCGCCACGACAAAAAGAACAGCGGAGAACTGATACGAACGGTGATACTTAACGGTATCGGCGAATGGAAGTTTTCGGAGATCGACGAAGAGAAACTGCGGCGGATTACGGAAGAATCGGGCATTTTGTCCGGTTGTAAAGGAAAAAGCGCAGAGGGGAAGAAGAAATGAACGTAACGGTTTTTCCGGGGATCCCGCACGGCACGGTGTGCCTGCCTCCGTCAAAGAGCATAGCGCACAGAGTCCTGGTCTGCGCTGCGATAACGGAGGGGACTACGCGGATATACGGAGCGGGAACTTCATCCGACGTGACAGCAACCGTGAACTGCCTGCGCGGAATGGGAGCGGACATCATAAGGGAAAATGACGGAAGTTATACGGTGCACGGTGGATTGTCCGCATCCGGTGCAGAGGGAGAGAAGAGGATACTCGACTGCGGTGAGAGCGCGTCTACCCTGCGGTTTCTGCTGCCGCTTTGCTTGTGTGACGGGATAGGAACTGAAATAAAATGTTCCGGCAGACTTCCGCAGCGGCCCATGGGACCTTATGAGGAACTTTGTCGGCGTGTCGGAGCGGAATTCCGGAGGGAAAGAAGCGGTTATTATGTGCGCGGTCGGCTGAACGTAACGGATATGGAGATTGATCCGAGTAAGGGGAGCCAGTTTGTAACGGGACTGATGTTTGCCGTGGGTTACCTCAAAAAAGAGGGTGAGATCAGACTTACGGGACTTGCTGTCAGCCGCGGATACATACTAATGACTGCAAAAATAATGGAGATTTTCGGGTATCGTGTTACTGTGACGGAGGGAAAAGTCACGGTATCAAGGACCGGAAAAAGCACTCCCTCCACCGTGACGGTGGGGGGAGATATGAGTGCCGCGGCTGTCTTTGGCGCGTTCGGCTCGGCGGTGCGCGGAGCGGATGTACGCATTTTGGGCGGGGAATACGACGTTCTTGCCGAATACGGAGACGGAGAGAGTGTGTGTCTGTGCGGAGTTCAGGATGACGGACGGTACGGAGAATATATGTCGGGAGACGGACCTGTCCGGATCTCTCTGCGAGACGTTCCCGATCTCGGCCCCATTCTCATGGCGGCGGCAGCGGTATCGGGGCGCGGCGGGGAGTTTTCTCACGCGGAACGTCTGCAAGGGAAAGAAAGCGACCGCCTATATGCAATGAAAGAGGAACTGTCGGCGTTCGGAGTCGATATGACCGTTTCCGAAGATGACGACGGAAGCCTTACGGCGAAAGTCAGCGGAGGGATTCATACGCCCGTCCGGATATTGCAAGGACACAAAGATCACCGGATTGTCATGGCACTGTCGCTGATCTGCGCGGTAACGGGAGGCAGTATCACAGACGCTGAGTGCGTCGGCAAGAGTTATCCCGTATTCTGGGAGGATCTGGCTTCACTCGGGATCAGCACAGATTTTAAGGCAATACCGCACAATTCTGGCGGTGCAGATGCGCAGTCAAGGCGTCAGACGTGAATTGTGCGGTGTTGCCTTAATCTATCGGAAAACGTTTTTTAAACTTGAGGTTGACAAAATAAAGTAAAAAATGTATAATTAAAACAAATAAAATATAAACCAATGAAAAAGGAAGAAAGACCGTGAAAAAAACGAAAAAAAGCAAACTGTTTCTTCGCGCCTCCGTTACACTTCTGGCGGTGCTGATGCTTCTGCCGTCATGTACGGGAGGATCCGGTAACGTGGATGATACGGGAGACGAAACCGCGGCGGAAGAAAATACGGGAGAGAGCAGTGCAGATTCCGGCAATGTGATTTTTGACGGAAAGAGCGAGTATCGGATAGTGCGTTCGGATAATATCAGATCCTCGATCGTAAAGGATAATGTAGCAAAGTTCAACAAAGCGATAAAGACCGCCACGGGAGTACTGCTTTCAGTCACCACCGACTGGGTCAAACCCAATGATCCCCCCGTCACTGCCGAGGACTGCGAGATCCTTATCGGGGACGTGGAACGCAGCGAGACTGCCGCCGTGAAGGCGGAACTGCCGGAGAACGGCTATGCCGTGAAGCGTATGGGAAACAAGATAATTATCCTCGGAGCCGACGAAAACCTGACCGCCGTAGCCATGCTTGAATTCATGGAACGCATTCTGGGTGACAAGGATCACTGCGGGGAAGGATTTCTGCGATTCGCCGATACGGATTCCATTACGGGTACCGTTGACTGTGAAGGGAAGATGACACTCGCATATATGCTTGATAAAAAATACAATGTTGCCGCCGAGTCAAAGCAGGTGTTCCAATGCGAACCGCAAGGGGAGTGCAACATCTGTCAGGGAGCCGCGACCGACGGAGAGCACGCATTCTTTGTACTTCGGAATTCTGATGATACCAAGACGGTGATATGCAAATACACCCTTGCTGACGGGAAACTTGTGAAGGTCAGCGGTCTTTTGCCTCTCGGACACGGGAGCGATATGACATACAATCCCGATAAGAATTTTCTTGTTGTTGCTCACGGCAACGATCAGGGAAAAATACTGACTTTCGTAAATCCCGAAACGCTTGAATTGATCGAGAACAAGAATATCTCCAAGGGAGCCGGAGCGATATCGTATAATCCGGTACTGAAAAAATACGCGATCGGACAGGCCGGAAAAAGCCTTCACATACTGAATACATCGCTGAGCGTAATGAATTCCGTTGACCGGACTCAGAAGGATAATGCCATAGCGGACGGATACATCACACAGGGAATGGGATCCGACGAAAAGTATATTTATTTTCCGATGAATCTGACTGGAAACAAGGAAAATGTCATAGTTGTATACGATTGGAACGGTAAGTATATCACCCGGATCAAACTTGAAGTTGCCATGGAATCGGAGAGTATGTTCGTAACGCCGGGCGAAGAATACTACGTGTCGTTCTATAAGAACAAGCAGGGTGCACTTCTGCATAAGGTGACTTTCCTGATCTCGATAGGCTGAAAAAAAGCATAGGGGGTGTTAAAAAACTCGATATCGAGTTTTTTAACACCCCCGCCGACATTTGGCTCGGCGGCTGAACACCGCCGTTTTGCCCTGAAAATTGAGTTAAATCTATCCTTGTTTCAAGGCAAAAACGCCAATGTCGCGTCAAAAGCAGTGGCTCCTGACCACTGCTTTTGAGGGGCTGTAAAAAAGTATTGACTTTTTTAACAGCCCCTAAATTATATAAAAACTACGGTATTCATTCTGACCGCGAAGCGGCGGAGAGAATACGGGCTGCGGAGTGATCAGTCAGCGGTGCGAGCGACGACCTTGACGTAGTCCATCTCACCGTTCCAGCAGACGACAGTGGAGGCACTTCCGTATCTGCCGAAAATGTTTGTGATATTGAAAGTAAAGTCATCGTTCCACTTGTAGGTGCCCACGACCTCAGAGGACTTGCCGTCACCGAGGAAGTAAAGTGTCATAGTGCGGGTGGAAGCCTTGTAATCGATTTTCCAGGTGTTCATTTCCGCATTTTTGGAAGCGTAGTTGCCGTAGGGGATCATAGCTGTGGTGCCGGTGGAAGAAACCATACGGAAGGGATTATCCCATGATGCGGTTTTGTAAGCAACGTAGATGAAGTTGTTCTTGCTGTATTCGGCGCCGAACAGAGCGGAGCTCTGACCGGTCATACCGCGCCATTCAATGGACCAGTCAAAATTCTGAGCAAGGCGGAAGGGTTTGGCGAGAGTGAAATCGGTCTCACGGGTGGGGAGAACGATATTACCGTCTTTGAAGCTGTACTTGCCGCTTCCGGAGCGTGAGGAGAGGGAGAGATCGCTGTAACTGTTCATTTCGGTAAGATCGTTGAAATCCCATTGAAGAACGAGTTCCTGACCGGTAGGCTCGTCAATAGGAGCATCTGAACCCTGCTCTTTAACAAGTTCGAGGGTGATGACTTTTTTCAGACCGCTCTGTGAGGTAACGGTGAGAGTTGCGCGGGTGCCGACGGCGGCGGTGGATGCAAAGGAAACCTTGCCGAATTTGTCAACGGAGCACTCGTCACTGCCGCTTGTGATTTTGAATGTGATCTGAGGTGCGTTGGTGTAAAGCGGGAGAACGATGGCGGCAAGTTGTCTGCCCTTGTTCTGTTCGACTTTTACGACTGCACCGTCGCTGATGCGGGTGCGTCCGTCGCTGTCAATGATTTCAAGTTCCTTGGGGGAGCGGTCGGAAACGGCACTAAGGCGTGCGAAGGTGTTGTTGGCAAGTTCGATGCCCTGGGCGTTGTAACCTTCCTGAGTGTAGTGAACGTTTTCGGAACCCATGTATCCGTATCCGACTTCTTTGGAGTATTTGCTTCCGGATTCAGCCTTGCGTGCAATATCGCAGAGGCGTGAGGAAATGAAGATCGTGTCGTCGGTGGTGCTGTTGATAGTGTACTGTGCGGCGCGGACGGGAACGAGGTCGGTAAGGAGCGCGAGAGCGGTGCTTTCGGCACTTACGGTCTGTTTGAGTGCGCGGACAAGCATGATGGAGAAGAATTCAATCTTCATATCAGCCTTGAAATCGCCGTACATTTTCATGAACTTGGAGTAGTAGTCGGAGGACGTCTGAATTTTGGGATTGTTTGTGCTCCAACCTCCGTTTTTCCATTCGCGGACCTGACCGGTTTCGCCCTGGCACCAGAAAGCACCGGTACGGATGATTTCGTAATTGGTATGTTTGCTGTATTTTGCAAATATGGTGTTATATGCTTTGAGTGTATTGTCGTAGCAGTTGCCGCGTGAGCCGTAGCTGTCTCCGCCTTTGAGCCAAGACTCGATTGACGAGCCGCTGACAGCGGTCTGAATCATCAGGGTTTTTTCACCGGTGAGGGCGTACCATCTTTTTCCGAGGGAGGGAGCAAATCCGGTGCGGCCGCGGCTGAGATCGTAAAGTGCACCGCATGTGCCCTTGTCAACGTCAATGCAGTAAGCAATACCGGCGGCGGGTTTGTCGGACTGATTCTTGTTGGAAACGGAAGAGTCGTCGTAACTACCTGCGGCGTTGCTCTGACCGGTGATAAGGAACAGACAGATCTGAGCCTTGTCAACACGGTTGACGGTCAGGGTATCAACGACTTTTCCGCCGAGAGAGGCGGTGACGCTCACGGGAGAAGAAGATACCGCACGAGCGGTGATGACGCCGGCGTCGGTCACGGAAAGGATACTTGAATCGCTGCTGGCGAAAGTGAAGGTCTGACCGCTTCCGGCTTTTACGGAAGGAACGAAGGTATATCTGTCGTCGTATTGAAGGGTAATGCCCTGATTCTTATCTTTAACCATTTTTACGTAATATTCTCCGGTTTTTGTGCCGACGGTGACGGTGATTTTGGCTTTAGCCTCAGAAGCGTCGGGTGCCATTGTTGCCTGGATCACGGAAACCTTGGCATTTTTGTCGGAAGCGACGGCTCCGATGCGCGGGATACGGGGATGTCCGTCGGGGATAGAAACAGTCATTTCTTTTTTGCCGGCTTCCCAGGCGGTTTCTTTGCCGTCGACCGTAAATTTCACGGGTTCGGTGGGATCAGTAACGACGGGGGTGACGGGAGTGGTGTCCTCAGAAGAAGTTGCGGGTACTGCGGAAGTCTCATCGGATCCCGCGGTGACGGATTCGGCGGCGGATGAATCCGGTGTACCGGCAGTTTCGTCATTTCCGGCAGTTTCGTCATTTCCGGCAGTTTCGTCGGAGCCCGTGGTGTCAGCGGAGTCTGTTGAGTCATCGCCGGCACTTGAATCGGGTGTACCGGTGGTGTCGTCATTTCCGGCAGCAGTGCTGTCCGGGGACGAAGTACCGGAAGCGTCAGGTGTTTCGCTGTTTGTTCCGGAAGGCACTGACGTTTCGTTTCCGCTGCCGTTTCCGTCGCAGGCGGATAGCAGCGTAGCCGCTGCAAGAATGATGCAGACGAACAGGATCAGCGGACTTAAGCGTTTGGTTGTTTTCTTTTTCATTATTATTATCCTCCATGAAAAATCTTTAGGGAACCTCTGAAAATTCAGTGCGAGATGGGGCGCGAGGGATTTTTTCGTCAGACGAAACAAAAATCCGCACGTGTTGTTGCTCCACCACGAAGGATTTTTGTGAAGTATGGCGGAATAAAGCACCGCGATCCCGTCCGCGATGAATATTCAGAGGTCCCCTTTATATAATCCGACGGTCAGAGCCAACCGTCGTGAGTGGATTTGTATTCGCCGAGCAAAGCGTCGGCATCGGAAAGAAGAGCGTTAAGTTCCGCGTCGCTGTAAACCGTCGCGCCGCTTGCGCACTCATGTCCGCCGCCGTGGTAGCGGTTGGCGAGTTCTTTGATGGTGACGAAGCGTGAGCGGAGACGAACGCGGGTGGATCCGTCATCGTTTTCAATGAAAGCGAGCCAAATGAGGCTTCCTTTTATGGATTCCATAAGGAGCAGGGTTTCACTTGCCTTTTCCTGAGTAAGTCCGAGTCTTTCACGGTCGGCGTTTGTCAGACGGAGGTAGGCAACGCCGTTTTTGGTGATCCGGATGCTGCGGGAGATTTCGGCATTCACGCTGAAAGAGTCGAAATCGTTCAGATAAAGATTAGCGAAGAGAAGGTCGGTGTTTATTCCTTCGGAGAGCATAAGTGCGGCAAGCCGCAGCGTTTCGGGAGATGTGGAATTGAATCTGAATCTTCCGGAATCGGTAACTAAACCGGTATAGATGTATGTCGCCGCTTCTTTATCGATAAGAAGTTCATCGCTGAAAGCGTCCCGGAAAGCCGCGATCATCTCACAAACTGACGAACGCCGGTCTTCGACCCAGGAAAGTGAGCCGTATGGCTGATCTTCGATATGGTGATCGATCTTAATGATCTCCCGGCACAGAGAGAATCGCTTTGACGAGACACGTTCGAGAGTTGCGGAGTCAAGGATGATGCAGAGGGCATCGGCAAGATCTTCATCCGGCAGGCAGGCGTCTTCCTGCCCGAGAAAAGCGAATTTTTCGGAGAAATCGTCATTTTGGAGCAGGATCTGTTTTTCCGGGAAGGAGAGCTTCAAAATACGTTGTAAACCTTTTGTGGATCCGACGGCGTCACCGTCCGGACGGATGTGACGCATAATGACGATCCGGTCGTAATCACGTATTTTTTGCAGGATAGCGGACATGACCGCGATATTCTCATATTTCTTCATATATAACCAACAAACCTCATTTTTCCGCACGCGGCATATATGACGCTGTCGCTGCGGGACAAATAGCATATGAAGTATTATATCATACAATTGTTAAAGAATCAACAGTTTTCTTGCTGATACGTAAATAATAAAAGAAAAAGGGTGTTAAAAAGTCCGCGGACTAATTGACACCCTGAATTATTTGACCGGTATGTAAATTATTTGGACTTCTTTGAGAGAAGAACGTTTGTAAGGATACCGAGGATCAAAGCGCAGGCGATGGAAGTGATGGTGACTTTACCGAAAGAAAGGCTGAGACCGCCGATAGCGCAGATCAGAATAACGGAGACGACGAACAGATTTCTGTTGTCTTCAAGATCGACTTTCTGTATCATTTTCAGACCGGATACCGAAATAAAGCCGTAGAGAGCAATGCAGACACCGCCCATAACGCAGTTCGGGATAGAGGATAGGAAGGCAACGAAAGGAGCGATAAAGGCGATAATGATCGCAAGGATCGCGGTGCAGAAAATGGTAATGATCGAAGCGTTTCCGGAGATGGCAACGCAGCCGACGGATTCGCCGTAAGTTGTGTTGGGGCAGCCGCCGAAGAAGGCACCCGCCATGGAACCGACACCGTCACCGAGAAGGGTGTTGTGGAGTCCGGGATCTTCAAGCAGATCTTTTTCGATAATGGAAGAGAGGTTTTTGTGGTCGGCGATATGCTCTGCGAAGACGACGAAAGCAACGGGAACATACGCCATGGCGATAGTGGCTATGTAGGAGCCGTCAAGATCCTTGAAGCCTTTGATAGCCTCGACAAAGGTGAAATCGGGAAGCTGAATAAAGGTTTTGAGGGAAACACCGTCGGCGGTGAGAGCCTTAAAGGAATCAAAACTGATGATTTTCAGAGCATCAATATCGGCGTATATACCGATAACGGTGAAGATCAGAGCGACAACATATCCGGCAAGGATGCCGATAATGAATGGAATCATTTTGAGTGTCTTTTTGCCGAAAACTGAGCAGATTATGGTAACGGCGAGTGTAACCAGACCGCAGACAATGGCAATTCTGTTGTCTCCGCCGGCAGGTGCGGTATTGAGGTCGTTGATGGCGGCACCGGCAAGGGAAAGACCGATGCAGGCAACGGTGGGACCGATAACGACGGCGGGCATGAGTTTGTTCACCCATTCAACACCCACGAGTTTGATAATAATGGCAATAATTACATAAACGAGACCGGCAAAAACGACACCGAGAATGAGACCGAGATAGCCGACCTGAGCGGACACGGCACCGGCAAAAGCGGCAGCCATGGAGCCGAGGAATGCGAATGATGAGCCGAGGAAAACGGGACTCTTGAATCTTGTGAAGAGAAGATAAACGATAGTACCGATACCTGCACCGACCAGAGCGGCGGCTTGACTCATGGCACTTGCGGAGCCGATGCCTTCGGCTGCCTGAGATGCTGACGTACCGTTGGTAATAAGCGGAACGACGATGGTTGCAGCCATAATGGCGAGAAGCTGCTGGAATGCGAAGATCAGAGTCTTGCCAAAGGAAGGCTTGTCATTGACGTTGTAGACGAGTTTCATAATTATCCTCCGTTTTCATTTTCTTGATCCGTCCCGGAAGGGAAAACAAATTATTCATTTTTACAAAAAGAAAAAATCGCCCCTGTCGGATAAGTCACCTTCGGAGAGCGATACGCCGCGAAAAAAATGATATTGAAATCGTATTCCTTCCGTCAAACGCATCTGCCGTCGTCAGTTGATCCGGATACCGGAATAATGATACCACAAAGTTCCGTATTTGTAAAGAGATTTCGACATTTTTTTCGTAACAAAATACCACAGAATACGACACAATTTTTGTGCAAATCCGACTAATAGTGCCGCGAATGAGGAAATGGAAATAATTAAACAAAAAAAATGTTGTAATGAGGAAAATAAAGTGGTATAATTAAAAAACCAAAAACATAACAAATATAATCTGTCGAGGTCGGAAATGGATCTGAATCGCTATAAAATATCGGAATATGTCGAAGCTCTGCGTCAGCGCGGACTGCTTGTTTCGTGGGACGGAGAGAATAAAGATGCTGTGATCACGGGGTTCACATACGACTCCCGTGCTGTGACTCCGGGGACTCTATTCGTTGTAAAGGGAGCGGGTTTCAAAGAGGAATATCTGAAGTCGGCGATCTCTGACGGTGCGGCAGCCTATGTCAGCGAGCGGAGGATTGGTGATGAAGACGGGTGCATACTTGTCAGCGATATCCGTTCCGCGATGGCATTTCTTGCGAAAATGTACTATAATTCTCCTGCCGACGGACTGACGACATTCGGAATCACGGGAACGAAGGGAAAAAGCACGACGGCATGCTTCCTGAGGCAGATCCTCGATCTTTATGCCGAAAGGACCGGCGGAACACCGTGCGGCTGTATTTCCTCAATCGAGACTTTCGACGGCGCGGAGAGATTTGCCTCACAGCTGTCAACACCGGAATCGGCGGAACTGTGGCGGCATCTGCATAATATCAGGGCGAGCGGAATGACGAACGCCGTGGTGGAGGTTTCGAGCCAGGCACTGAAATATCACAGAGTGGACGGAGTTGATTTTTCGGTCGCGTGCCTGATAAATGTCGGACTTGACCATATAAGTCCCATAGAACATAAAGATTTTAACGATTATTTTTCATCAAAACTGAAAATATTCGATTCATGCCGGGTGGCGTGCGTGAATGCCGACGATGAACACGCGGCAGAGACACTTCGGTATATCGGCGGCAGAGTGCCGACGGTCACATTCGGATCGGATCCGGGTGACACGGTCTTCTGTTCGGGAGCCGAAAAACGTGCCGACGGAATACATTTTACAGTAAAGACCGACCGCGGAGACGCGGAGATGCGTCTGACAATGCCCGGAATGTTCAATGTGCAGAACGCGCTTGCGGCGACGGCAATGGCATATGCCGCGGGAGTGCCTCTTGACGTGATCCGTGACGGACTCGAATGCGCGCGGGCAGAGGGCAGGATGCAGGTATATCACAGTCAGGACGGGAATGTAACGGTTATCGTTGACTATGCCCATAACGCAATGAGTTTCGATGCCCTGTTCGACGTGGTGGATGCGGAGTATCCGGGTGTCAGAAAGGTAGTGATCTTCGGCTGCGTGGGCGGTAAAGCACAGAACAGACGAGAGGAACTCGGCAGATTGACCTCACGCCGTGCGGATCACGTCATAGTCAGCGAAAAGGACTGTGCCGATGAGCCGTTTGAGAAGATAGCGGAGGAGATCACCGTTCATATCCGCGCCGCGGGAACGCCCTATGACGTGATATATGACAGGAAAGAAGCACTTGCGCGCGCACTCTCACCCGGTATCTGCGAAGGCGTGGAACGCCGCGTGGTGATTTTTGCGGGACGCGGGAGTGAAGTCGGACAGAAACGGGGACATGTGAATGTGGATTATCCCTCCGATCCCGAGATCACCTTACGGGCACTTGCGGCGTACGACAGATCACATTCCGGCGCACGTACAACGGGCTGAAAACGGAGTAAAAGGGAAAATGCCGGGTGCATTCCGGTGCGTTTTTGAGGGTAAAAACACGAAAAAGCCGATGGCACTTGACAAAAAAAGAACAATAGTACATAATAAATAAAATATTAGCTTTTGAAATCCTATTATTTTATTATTCCGGATTTCAGGTGGTTTGCGGACCGACGGCAGAAGGATCGCGGAACGGAAAAACGGCACTGTGAACGGCAAAACGCCGCTTGTGCCGAAAAAAACAGGGGACGAAATGAAACAGGATCTTATCACTATGATACAGGGCGGGATGCCCGGGTTTTCAAAAGGACAGAAACGAATAGCAAATTACATTCTTGAACACTACGATAAAGCGGCATATATGACCGCTTCAAAACTCGGAGTGATCGTGGGGGTGTCGGAGTCCACGGTGGTACGTTTTGCCATAGAACTCGGATTTGACGGATATCCGGAGATGCAGCGTTCTTTGCAGGAACTCATCAGGATGAGACTTACCGCAGTGCAGAGAGTGGATGTTGCGAATGATCTTATCGGAGACGGAGACGTGCTTGATAAGGTTCTTGAATCGGATTCCGACAAGATCCGCCGAACGCTTGAAGACATAGACCGAACCGCTTTCGATGAGGCAGTGGAGAAGATCGTTACGGCGAAAAACATATATATAATCGGAGTCCGTTCATCCTCTGCACTTGCGGGTTTCCTTAATTTCAACCTGAGGATGATATTTGATAATATCCGATTTGTACAGACAACTTCAGGCAGCGAGATGTTCGAGCAGATAATGAATATCGGTGAGAACGATGTGCTGATCGCCATAAGTTTTCCGAGGTATTCCACGAGGATAGTGAATGCTGTGGAATATGCACATTCAGCGGGAGCGGACGTGATCTCGATCACGGACAGCGAGCAGTCACCGATCGCCGCCAATGCAGATCAGGTGCTGCTTGCGAGAAGCGATATGGCATCTTTCGTGGATTCGCTGGTGGCACCGCTGTCGATCATCAATGCGATAATTGTCGCAGTTGCCCGCAAACGTCCCGAGGACGTGCGTTCAAGACTTGAAAAACTTGAAAAGATCTGGGACGAATACGAGGTATATACCAAACACCATAACTGAATCCGCAAAGGATAAGGACAGTAATGGAACGGATGACAAATACAGAAAAGAAGGATTACGGGACCGCGGCGGAACTCGCATTTGAGTCCGCCGGAAATGTTCCGTATCATACCGACCGGATTAAAGTTGCCGTGATCGGCGGCGGAGCGGCGGGAATGATGGCGGCGGCAGCCGCGGCACGCGCGGGAGCGGCGGTGACAGTGTATGAGCGCAACGGATCCGGAATGCTCGGGCGCAAACTCGGCATCACGGGGAAAGGACGCTGCAATGTCACCAACGATGCCACAAGGGACGAGTTCCTCGAAAACGTACCGAGGAATCCCCGTTTTCTTTACGCGGCGTATGCGGCGTTTCCCCCGCAGGACGTGATGGCGTATTTTGAATCTCTCGGAGTACCGCTGAAAACGGAGCGCGGACGGAGAGTATTTCCCGTTTCCGATAAGGCAAGTGATATTGTTGATGCCCTGAAACGCGAGGTGAGGGCATCCGGATGTCACGTTGTCGGTGCGCGTGTGCGAGGGATCAAAAAAGAAAAAGAAAATAACGGCAGCGGGGAAAGATTCGACGTTGATGCGGGAGATCGAAGCGGAGTGTTTGACCGTGTGATAATCTGTACCGGAGGACTTTCGTATCCGCGGACGGGATCGGAAGGAGACGGATACCGTATGGCGGAGAGTTTCGGTCATACCGTAACGGAACTCGTTCCGTCGCTTGTTCCGATAGTCTGCCCCGGCGGACTCTGCCCGTCAATGCAGGGACTTTCGCTGAGGAACGTGGGACTGAAAATTGTTGAAAAAAACAGCGGCAAAGTCGCGTATGAGGACTTCGGAGAGATAATGTTCACTCATTTCGGACTTACGGGTCCTATGGCACTGTCGGCGTCGGCGAGACTTCACGATATCGTTCCGGGGAAATACGAGGCACAGATAGATCTCAAACCCGCCCTTGATATGCAGACTCTCGACGCAAGACTGCTGTCTGATTTTTCAAAATATAAAAACCGTGATTTTCAGAATTCTCTGTCTGGACTTCTGCCGCAGAAGATGATAGAGCCTTTTGTCGGAATGACGGGAATACCCGCAGATCTGAAAGTAAATTCCGTGACGCGGGAAATGAGGAAGCGTATCGCGGAGTGTCTTAAATGCTTCATGGTCCCGCTGTCGGGACTGCGTCCCGTTGAGGAGGCTATAATCACATCCGGAGGAGTAAGCGTGCGCGAGATTGACCCGAAGACTATGGAATCGAAACTTGTCCCGGGACTGTACTTTGCGGGTGAGATCATAGATACCGACGCATATACGGGCGGGTATAATCTGCAGATTGCGTGGTCAACGGCACGCCTTGCGGGACTCGCGGCTGCAAAGAGAAAATCCGAATAACCGTTTCCGTTCCGGGAACACTTTTTTTGAAGGGAAAATGCCCGGAGTGAACTGAATGTGTAAAAAACCGTGATTTTTTGCACAAATGCGAAAAAAAACAGAATATTCGAGGGTTGAATAATGAAAGTATGTGTTACGGACGAGAGCGGACTCGTGAAAAAAGCAAAATATGCCGTAGCGATAGACGGACCGAGCGGAGCGGGAAAAAGCACGCTGGCAAAGGCACTTGCGGCAAAACTCGGGATCTCATACGTAGATACGGGTGCGATCTACCGTACGGTGGGATACGCCGTGAGACAGCACGGTATTTCCGGTGACGATAAAGAAGGCGTCGTTGCCCTGCTGGATAAAATAAAGGTCGATGCACGGTTTGAAGACGGAAAGCAGTATATGTATCTTGACGGGGAGTGCCTCGGCGAGAAGATCCGTGAGAACGAGATCTCCGCTTATGCCTCGAAGGTCGCGGCAATTCCCGAGGTCAGAACTTTTTTGCTTGAAATGCAGAGGAAGATCGCACGTGAGAACAGCGTGATTATGGACGGACGGGATATCGGAACCGTGATCCTGCCCGACGCCGAGGTAAAGATCTTTCTTTCAGCCACGGCAGAGAAACGTGCCAAGAGAAGATACCTTGAACTGATTGAAAGAGGAGAGAATCCGGATTACGATCAGATCCTGATAGAGATAAAGGAACGCGACCTGCGCGACAGCAGCCGGGACGTGGCACCTCTGCGTCCCGCAGACGACGCTGTGCTGCTTGATAATTCCGAGATATCCCTTGAAGCCACAGTTGATGCCGCCGAGGAGATAATCCGTTCTAAACTCCCCGCCGTCTGTACGGCGCGGTAAGACTGCAGAACCGTGACGTAAACGGAAACGCAGGACAAACGAAGAATGAAAACAAAGTTTTACGCGACGGCGCACTTTCTGCTTGCGTGGCTTGCGAGGGTTATCTTCCTCGTGATTCCGCAGGGCAGGAAAAATGAACCGAATCGGGACGAGGGACCGTATCTTGTATGCGCCAATCATCTGTCTGCCCTTGATCCCGTCTATATCTGTGCCGTATTGAGACACCAGCAGCCGAGATTTATGTCGAAAGCAGAACTTTTCCGTATTCCCGTGCTGCGCAGTCTGCTGAAAGCACTCGGAGCGTACCCGGTTGACCGAAGCGGAGCCAATGCCGGGGTGTTAAAAAAGACCGTGTCAATGCTGGAGGAAGGGTATTCGGTCGGGATGTTTCCGCAGGGAACACGACGTCCGGGGCAGGATCCCGCAGAAACACCCGTCAGGAACGGAGCGGGTCTGATATGCGAACACAGCCGCGCCGCCGTTTTGCCGGTTTATATTAAAACGAAGAAAAACAGAATCAGATTTCTGCGTCCCGTGCGTGTGATCGTCGGCAAACCCGTGAAATACGAGGAGTACACCGCGAACGGAGAATACGCAAAGGATACGGGATATATCACAAAATACCTGTTTGACCGGGTGTGCGAACTCGGAAGAGAACAGGATAAGGGGAAAAAATGACAGGGCGTTCAGTCATAGTGGCAAAAAACGCCGGATTCTGCTTCGGAGTACGGCGTGCAACGGAACTTATCGAGAGGGAGATTGCCTCGGGAGAAAAGATAAGGATCTTTACTCTGGGCAAACTCATACATAACGATTCCTATAACCGCCGTCTTGCAAAGGCGGGAGTCTGTGTGATCGGCACGGAAGACGTGGAAAGAATAGCGGAGTCCACACTGAGGGAAGGAGCGGCGCGCGTGTTCGTAAGGGCACACGGAATGACACGGGAAACCGACGCACTACTGCACAGATGCGCAGAGGAATATCCGGATTTCACATTTACCGACTGCACCTGCCCGTATGTAAAAAAAATACACCGTATAGCGACGGAGAATTCGGTTCCGGATCCCACGGACGGCAGAGAAAGAATATTCATCCTTATCGGGTCAGCCTCACATCCTGAGGTCGTCGGCGTAGTCAGTTATTTTGAGGGAAGAAGTTTTGTCTGCTCCACCGCAGATGAACTGAAAGCGGCGGCAGAGAGGGGAGAATTGCCATATGGGGAAGAAATATGCCCCGTAATTGCGGCTCAGACGACTCAAAATACAGCAGAATGGAAAAAAAGTATTAATTTTTTGAAAAAACTATATACAAACCCGATAATTTTTGATACAATATGTAATGTTACGGAAAACCGCCAGACTGAAGCGGCGGAAATAGCGAAGAAGTGCGACGCAGTTGTCGTGATCGGCGGAAATGACAGTTCAAACACTTCAAAGCTGTATTCCATCTGCCTCGGATACTGTCCCTGCACCGTGCGTGTGGAGACTGCAGAACAGCTGGCAGGCAAAATTCCGAACGACCGCCGGAAGGTGGGAATTGTCGCAGGGGCATCAACGCCCGGTGACATTATAGAGGAGGTACATAAAACCATGAGCGAAACCATTATCGACAATGTCGAAAACGTCAAGGAGACCGAAAACTTTGACGAAATGCTCAACTCAGCGTTCAAAACATTAAATTCAGGAGACACCGTTACCGGTACTGTCATTGCAGTAAACGATATCGAGATCAAACTCGACCTCGGCGCAAAAGTCACCGGCATACTGACCGCCGATCAGATATCCGACGATGCTTCTCTGAAGCTGAGTCGTGAGTTCAGGATCGGTGACCAGATAGATGTATTTATTATCCGTGTCAGCGATATAGACGGTTGCGCCACCGTATCGAAGAAGCGCGCAGACCTTAACAAGAACTGGCATAAACTTGTTGAAGCGAAGGAATCCGGCGAGACTCTCGAGGGCAAAGTCTCCGGAGCCAACGCAGCCGGTCTTACCGTGAGCCTTTACGGCGCACGCATCTTTATTCCTGCATCTCAGAGCGGCTGCCCGAAGGATGCCGATCTCACCGCACTTGTAGGCGAGACCGTAAAATTCAAAGTGATCGACGTGAAGTCCCAGTCCAAGAAGGACGTTATCGGTTCGATCCGTGCTGCCGCAAGAGAAGAGCGCAAGGTGCTTGCGGACAAGTTCTGGGAAGAGATCGAAGTCGGCAAGCAGTACACCGGTAAAGTGCGCGGCATGACCGATTACGGTGCTTTCATAGATCTTGGCGGAGTTGACGGAATGCTCCATAAGAAAGAGATTTCATGGAAACCTATCCATAAGCCTGCCGACGTGCTGAATATTGGTGATGAGATCACAGTATTCATAAAATCATATGATCCCGAGACCCGCAAGATCTCTCTCGGCTACCGTACCGAGGAAAGCCATCCGTGGAACGTGTTCAAGGCACAGTACGCCGTTGACGATGTGATTGATGTTACCATTTCCAACATCATGAGCTACGGCGCATTTGCCCGCATCACCGATGATGTTGACGGTCTGATCCACGTATCTCAGATCGCCCGCACCAGAGTTGAGAATCCCGCCGACGTGCTGACTTCCGGTCAGCAGGTCCGTGTCAAGATCATCAAGGTCGACGACGAACAGCAGAGAGTAAGCCTCTCCATCCGCGCACTTCTCGAAGAGGAAGAAGCCGACGAGACCGACGAGGCTCCTGCAGACGCCGAATAATTTTCCGTCGGGCTGTCGCATTAAGACAGCCCGTCAAAAACGGCGGTCAGGAGCCGCCGTTTT
>JAKSOD010000149.1 GCA_024405755.1 Clostridia bacterium | reverse complement strand
ACGGCGGCTCCTGACCGCCGTTTTTGACGGGCTGTCTTAATGCGACAGCCCGCGCATCTGAAGAAAGGAATGTCTGCCTGTATCTCGGAGAGGGCAGCGAAGTCCGGTACGCCAACGCCCGTCTTCTTCTGCTGTGCGAAAAGATAGAAAAGCGGAACATCAACGCTCCCGAAATATATTCTGTCACCCCCGACAAAGAAGTGCTGTCCGAGACAGAAAAATTCTGAATCAAAGCCGGGAAACACAGTTACCTGCGGGATAAACGAATACCTGCGGGGAATCATATACTTTAATTGATGCCGGAAACGCCAAAACATCCGGCACGGATCCGGAGGATATCCCACCAATGTTGTTAGAACCTAAAAAAACCACGGTAGCCTATCGCTGCCCTCAATGCGGATCGGGAATAATGAGTGCCGTCGGAATGTTTTCACTTTCAGCGGACAGAATAGTACTGCGCTGCTCAAATTCCGACTGTCCGTCGTATAAAACGCGGAAAGCAAGGGAAAAAGACGAGACGAAAAACAAAAAACCGACCGCCGCAGGCGATCCGCGTTCAAATGATGAACTTGATATAGTTTATTATAAAGACAGCGCAGACGCCGGGAAAGTCCGACTTACCGTCCCCTGCATATTCTGCGGGAAGCCGCATACCTATACGCTGAATTCATCAGTATTTTTCGGGAAAGACGTGTTTATGCTGTCCTGCCCATATTCAGGGATAAATATCTGCTTTATGGGAGACGAAAACCACGTAAAAGCGGAGCTTGCCCGATCGGAACTTGAACTGCTCGATATGCTGGAAGAAAACGGGATCGAGGACTTCAAGGACTTTGCGGGAGACGAAAATGCACTGCCCGATCCGCAGATATATGAGATCGTGATGTTTGTGATCCATGATCTTGATGCGGAGGGAAAAATCTATTGCAAGTGCAGACGGGAAAGTGACGCGGGAAGCGGAAGTGAATCGGATTGCGAATCAGATTGCGATCGCGAGTATGATGCGGAAGTAACGGATGAGGGAGTGCTTGTGAGATGCCAAAAATGCGGGGCGAAGAAACTGATACCGACCAATTCCCTTATCAGCGCGCACGATTTTCTGAACTGCGACAGTCTGACGCTGGAGTGAAAGAAGAATGATCAAAGCCGCCGAGGCAAAAAAGCAAGAGGAATGATAAAAAAGAATAAAAAAAGTCATTCGGGTACTTGAAAAAAGCGAAGATTTATATTATAATAGAAAAGTAAAACAGATCGCGGTTTCCGATCAAAAGCAGATCGGAGCCGCGGAAGAAAAAACGGGGTGTGGCGGAGTTGGTACCGCGCGACATTTGGGAGCGTGTAGGAAAATTCTCTTCCGTTTCCTCAAAGCCCCGGAAAGCCCACTATTGCTTCGCAAAAGTGTTTCAAAAGCCGTAAAAAAGCGCAGAAAAGCGAGGTTTTCATTTCAGGGCTTTCCGCACGACCACATGAAAGACCATAACGACGACCACATGAAAAACGGC
>JAKSOD010000148.1 GCA_024405755.1 Clostridia bacterium | reverse complement strand
TTCCTTGACAATGCAAACTCAGGAACAAACCCGGAATCAATCCGTGATGCAGCAGCGTATCTGAAAACAAAAACCGCAAAGCGGACAGTCCTTGTCACCGGCGAAGGAGCGCATGCCGTCTGTGAAGGAATTGATGACGAAGAACTCAAAGCAGTTATCAATGAAATCAATCCGGCAGATGTTATTTACGCTGAAGGAAAATCCTTCGACGAGCTGAAAAATGAATCACTGACACGGGCAAAGGAACTCGATGCCGCAGTTCTTATGTGCGTAAAAACATGGAGATAACATGCAGTACTATCATCCAAGACCAAGTTCTATAGTTGCCGCCTTATACACTCTTCGCGATCTGCAGGTCGATGTTGCAGTTTTGCACGGACCATCCGGCTGTTCATTTAAACACGCACGGCTGCTTGAAGAAGACGGGATTCGTGTTCTTACCACCTCATTAGGCGATGAAGAGTTCGTCTTCGGCGGACAGAAAACCCTTGAAGAACTTCTCCGCTTCGCAGAATCAGAGTTTCATCCAAACCGCATCGCGGTTGTGGGAACCTGTGTTTCGATGATAATTGGCGAGGATTTAGAGGCAGGCATTGAAGGTTCAGGTATTTCAACACCGGCGATAGCCGTCTCTATTCATGCGGGATTCAGAGAAAATATTGAGGGAGTCTTAGCAGCGCTTGAACCGGCACTTCGTGCCGGCTGGATTTCAGAAGAGGAGTTTGCCCGTCAGAAACGGATTTTACAGGCAGCAAATGCTATTGAACACTCACGCGGTGCGGCTTCAAAAACGTATATTCAGCCCTCACGCGGCGATTTAAAACATGCGGCAGCGGCAGAACTGCTGAACGTAATTCGTGCAGGCAAAAAAACTCTTGTTGTCATGAACGCCAAAAAAGAAACCGCTTACATGTTTGCAGATTATCTCTGCGCAGTTCATGAAGCAGCAGAAAAAACAGCACCGGATGCAGACATCCATTATCTCTGCAATCTGGAAAACCGCGGACTTCCGAAGGTCAGAGCGGATGCAGAGCAGATTTTATCTGAACTGAAATCCCGCGGCATTAATCCAAAACTTGCAGGAGCCTTGGATGAGTACGGAGAAAACGGGAGCACAATCGAAAAAATAATCCGCGAAGAAAAACCTGAGGTACTTGTTCTTTCAGGTGTGCCTCATGCGGTATCTCCTGAGGCACTTAACGGAATCACGGTTTTTTCATCAACGAACGGTCCGCGGCAGGCAGCACCTTTAAAAGAGCAGGGACATGATTATGTCATTGTTGAACTCGATTTGCATCCAAAAACCATAGGCGTTCATTCGATTGTAGAAAGCGAGTTCGGAGCAGTTCTGCGGAGTCTTGTATGAAAGCAGTTCTTTTCGCAGGAAATAAATCGGGCTGCGGAAAAACAAGCATCACATTAAGTGTTGCCTCGTACTTTGCGAAGAAGAAAAGAGTACAGACCTTTAAAACGGCAACTGATTATATCGATGCCTCATATCTTGCAGG
>JAKSOD010000147.1 GCA_024405755.1 Clostridia bacterium | reverse complement strand
AATAACGGCATCTGGATCGACGTTACGGCAAATGGCGGTGTTGCGGCAGCACAGACGGCATTGGAAAACCTCCCGCAGTACAGCGGAACGAACGTTTCCGCCGCTATGAGATGCGCGTACGACATTCTTTCAAACGGTTTGCCCTCCGGAGTATCTTCTTCAGACACGTACGTCCTTCTGCTGACAGACGGCGCACAGAGCGTGACCGACCTTGCCAACCTGCCTGCAGAAGCCAAGAGTACTGCCTATGTAAATAAGTGGCTCAACATTTGGAGCAGCTATAATCATTACGAATATATCCCTGCCGCTCAGCGTCATGTCGATACCGAGAATCCTTTGCATACGGTCAACGACGGATATTATATCGGCGCTCCTTACTATGCGAAAAAGATCACGGACGACGACGGACTGAACTCTCATCTGTACACCGTAATGCTCGGCAACAACCTGGACTGGGGTTCAAAGTTCGACTTTGAAAACTGGAGATACATTGCCGGTATCGGTATCACCGCGCACGATCACCTGAAGAGCTTCTCCGATTACAGCCTTTATACGAGCTCCGGTACGGAACTTACCGCATATTACAACTCAATTCTGTATGCGTTATCGCCCGTACTGGAAACGATTTCCGTTACCGACCCGATGAGCGATCACGTTGATTTCCTCACATTTACCGACAGCAACGGAAATCAGATAAGTAACAGCGTGGCGGCGTATGATGCGCAGACAAGGACAATCACTTGGAATCCGAAGGCTGCTGCACCCGATTCTGACGGTCATTACCGACTGTATTACAACGTACGCATCAAAACGGAAGCAGCCGGATTTGTTGACGGTCAGTTGTATCCCGCCAATAAGACGACTACGGCAACGTACACTCTGGAATTCCCAGACGGTCACACCGAAAGCGGAACAAAGGACGCGAATATTCCCGAAATTTCCGGAAGACTCGGAACGCTTTCGTTTACAAAAGTTTCTGAAGACGGAGGAGGACTTCAGGGAGCAAAGTTCAAGCTTGTACATGATCCAAACTGTCCCTACTGCAACGGTGCTCATGTAGACGATATCACCTTCACCTCCGGGGCAAACGGCGTTGTAAGCGTCACAAAGATTCCTTCGGGACATAAATACAAACTCTCTGAAACGCAAGCCCCCTCCGGACATAAAGTGTTTTCCGGAACGCTTGACGTAACCGTCTCTTATCGTACTGTAACGATAAGCGGGTCAAGTTATATTTGGAATAATTCTAATAAACAGCTGATTGACCCCGTCAATTCTGCCGCGCTCCCCGCTACGGGAAGCACCGGCACCGTCATTCTTTACGTAGTCGGCGCTCTGCTCATGTTGGGAGCGTTGATGATAGGTCGCATTGTATGGCGCAGGCGCGAGGGGAGGGGTGAAGTATAAAGCCTCCGTTCGCGGCGAAAGTAAAATCAAGCGCCGTAATGTGAACTTACCAAAATAAACAATTAATATGAAAGGAAAAACAAACATGAAAAACGCAAAAAAACT
>JAKSOD010000146.1 GCA_024405755.1 Clostridia bacterium | reverse complement strand
CCGGAATTGCTTTCGTATGGCTTTCGGCGCGCTGATTCTTTTTTTCGGTCTTCTTTTTGACCGGATAATAGGAGATCCGGTCAGCAGATTTCACCCGGTTGTTCTTCTCGGAAACCTGATTGGACTCTGGGGAAAGACAAATACGTATCCTAAATCGGCAGAACGGTTTGTCGGTATCCTCGGCTGGCTGATTACCGTTATAATCTGTCTGATTCCCTGCGTTCTCATAGGGTTATTTGCTCCCGCATGGGTATTTGCAGTATTTTCCGTATTTGCTCTGTGTTTTTCGATAGGGTGGCGGTCGCTTGAAGAGCATGTCAGAAATGTTGAAACAGCTCTTTCAAAAGGCGAGGATGCCGGGCGCGCGGAAGTTTCAAAAATGGTAAGCCGCAGCACTGCAGGACTTACATTTGAGCAGATTCGTTCCGGTGCGTATGAATCCGCGGCAGAAAATCTTGTTGACAGTATCATTGCCCCCATCTTCTGGTTTGTTGTGTTCGAGCTGCTCTTCGGAATGGGTATCTGCGGTGCGGTTTTGTTCCGCGCGGCAAATACCATGGATGCTATGCTCGGGTATCGTGATGAGCGGATTCGTATCGGCTGGTTTGCTGCCCGCATGGATGATGTTCTCGCCTATATCCCTGCGCGCGTTACAGGACTCCTTCTCCTGATTATCTATGCGGTGTCCGGGAAAGGAAAGAGTGCATGGGGTGTTTTTATCCGCGACAGGAAAAAACGCCCGGGATTTAACGGCGGAATTCCTATGTCTCTTATCGCCGGAGGATGCGGGATACAGTTTGATAAACCCGGCGTTTACACAATAGGAAATCCGGTTCGGACACTCGAATCCGGCGGAAATGCGGTGATACGGTCTCTTCGTGCAGCATCTTTGTTTGCAGCAGCTGTAGGGATTGTCCTTATGATTGTACTCAGGACTCCTGTGTTTCTTATTTTCTAATTTGTTTTATTATCTAAAGCTGATTGAAGTGTGTATTTTTGTATAATTAATCTGTGCAATGAGTTGTGTTTTTATTGTTATATGTCAATTATTAGATAAGAGTGTGATGCATGTTTGAAAAGCGTATCTTTGAGACTGACTTTAAAACCGCTCTGAAAGAAGAGATGGAACTGCAGAGAATGAGTGTCCGCCGTTTATCTGAGCTTACTGATATCCCGGCTGTTACTTTGTATAAGATTCTCACCGGAGAACGCGACCCGCGTCTTACCACTGTGAAACGGATTGTTGAGGTCTTCTCTCCGAACTATGGCAAATTCATCGCCGTTATCGCGGTCAAATTTCTGCTTGATGATGTTGAAGGAACACGTATCTCCTGCGGGGGAAAAGAGTACAGGATTCGCGGGTATGCAGCAGGTTCATATGAGGAGGGTCTGATTGCTGCTGTGCGGGCAAGAAATGACGGGGCTGCCGGAATTATCTGTGCGCCGATTCTCTCATCACTGGTTGAAAAACTGGTTGATATTCCGGTATCAATTATGAAGCCTGAATCCCTCGCGATTAATTCAGC
>JAKSOD010000145.1 GCA_024405755.1 Clostridia bacterium | reverse complement strand
ACCAACGTAGGTTACGTAAGAAACCGCGATGCACTGCCTCAGGCAGCTGATATGCTTCTCAATCTCGAAGGAGTAAATACCGCTTTAGTCTATGGTATTTCTGATGCAGCAATTATTTGTTCTGCGCGTAACCGTGATGTCAGAATCCATATCGGTGACGTCATGAAAGAGGCGTTCTCCCCGATTCCGGGAGCTTCAGCCGGAGGACATGCCACAATGGCTGCGCTTTCGATTCCATTATCCGCGTTCTCGCTTGCAAAAGACAAGGAAGCACTGCTTTCGATGATTGTAGATCCGGTGTTTGCAAACTTCTTAAAGCTCGTCGGCATCACTAAGGATGAATCAGCTGAGGATTCACCTGCTGTCTGAGGATTTTTATGAAGTATGAAGAGTGGGCGCCGTACTACATAAAAATTCTTGACTACTTCGGATTTTCCCGCGAGGATGACGAGCGTTCTGCAGAAATCCTCTCGTCCCTTCTGAAGCGGGATGATATTGCGGTCTTAAAAGAACGTATCGAAGGAAAACGTGTTATTGTCGCAGGAAATGCTCCGTGTCTTTTAAGTGACGCGAAAAAAACTGATTTTTCCGGCTGCACAACAATCGCCGCAGATGCGGCGGCGCGTACCCTTGCAAAATGCGGCATTGTGCCGGACATTGTATTTACTGATTTAGACGGACTCGATGACGACGTCTTATCCATGAACGAAAAAGGAACACTTCTGGCAGTTCACGCTCACGGAGATAATATTCCGCTCGTGAAATCCTGGGTTCCGAAGATAAAGGGTTTTGTTATCGGAACAACCCAGTCAGCCCCTATTTCCCATGTCTATAACTTCGGCGGATTTTCTGACGGTGACCGTGGTGTTTTTGCAGCTCACGAACTTGGAGCCGCTGAGGTAAAACTCATCGGCTTTGACCTTGATGATACGTCAGTTGACCCGGTAAAACACGGGAAACTGCAGATTGCACGAAAACTTCTCCATCTCATAGGTCATGACCTCTGATACCGTACTCATAGACGGATACGTCGATGAACCGGCGTGTCTCGGTGTTCCGCCGTATATTTCTCCGTATATCAGAACAGTCGCAGGCGTCTTAAAAGAAGCAGGAAAAAATCCGGAATACGTCACCATCGACCAGCTTCGTGCAGACCCGTTTAAAATCGCAAATCTGAGAAACGCAGCGCTTGTAGTGATGATAGCCGGAACTACGGTTCCGGGAAAATACTTAGCCGGAACGCCTGCAACTCTTACAGAAATTCAGCAGCTTGGTGCATCATTTTCCGGCAGAACAAAGGCATTTTTAGGCGGACCTATCGCTTTCGGCTACTCGGATGAAGGCGGAAAAAAAGCGGTCAAAGCAGCAGCGGCGGGATGGACGGCTGTTCTCGAAGGCGACCCTGCCGGTGCTTTAGCTTCATGGCTTTCCGGCGGAGATGCGAAAGGAGTTTTATCTTACGCTGAGTATGACAGATTCGCAAGCCTTGGCGCTGATATTATCCGTCAGCATCCGTTTTATCCGAATGT
>JAKSOD010000144.1 GCA_024405755.1 Clostridia bacterium | reverse complement strand
TCTTGGCATTTTTATCACCCAACTTTATTCTATCACGGGTTTTGGTAAAAAACAAGACAGAGAACCGTCCCCTTGTCCTTCGTGAAAAAGCAAAATAATTATTGAAAGGAACGGTAAAATGTGATATTATTTTATTTGGGGATGCTGTATGTAAAAAAGCAAACGATTATGCTTTGAATAAAGAGAGGTATTTTTATGTCATCCGCGAAAAAAACGGATTCAATGGCTAAATCAATATTGGGGATACTGCTTGCTGTTGTGCTGCTGACAACTGCTTGTGCGATCACCTCATTCGCTGCCGGTGATAACCATGGGACGGTGGATGTTTTCCCGGCTTTAGGTGTTTCTTCGGATACGATGAATGTGAATAATGGGACGATCAACACGCTCTACGGCGGCGGAACCGTAAAAGATAACAAGGGAACAATCTTTTCTTCACGTGGAACCGTTAATGAAAACCACGGTACCATTGAAAGTCTTACAGCAGGAAATGTGGGAACCAATTACAAAACCATCAACCGTATTGAAAACACCGGATTGTTGGGTGTGAATGATGAGGGCGGAACGGTCGGTTTCGTCGGCATTGGCAACGATATTGGCAGAAACTACGGGACGATTCAGGAAACCGCCGGCTTGATCGGCAGAAACGACGGAACAATTGGAGAAAATACCGGAACCGTGAATCATAATTACGGTACCGTCTCCAGTAATAAAGGTACTGTATACATGCACAGCGGTTGTGTCGGTAAAAACGAAAAAAGCGGCGTCGTTTTGGTTGAAAATACCGGGGAAGCTGATATTTATATAAACCAGAACGAGGGCAGCGTTAAAATCAGCAGCGGATATGTCGAAATCGAGGGGAACACGGGAAATATTGAAATAACAAATGCGTATGTTTATGTTGGGGAAAATTACGGCAATATCACGCTCGGCGCCGGCGCTGCACTTGAATTCGGCGCAAACATGAGCGACGGAGTGATCACAAAGACAGATAAAAGCGCCAGTATTATCTATGGCATCGCCGACGGACGCATCGTCGACGAGACCGCTGCCTGGTATAAGATCGTCTTCGAGGGAGACGACGGGAAAGCGGTGGTCAAAGAATGTGATAAAGAAGAAAACGGTGTGTATTATACACAGTCCGGAAGCATTGTGACTTTTACGCTTCCTTCGGAATATGAATGCAGCGCCGGGATGATATGGGAATCGGGGAATGTGAACACCTGGGTAATGAACGCTGATCCTGCGGAGGGCGATACGGAGTTCACGATCAGCTGTCACAAATGTACCCCCGGCAATTACTGGATGACTACGGAGAAGCATTGGCAGATTTGCGCGGGATGCGGCAAAATGCTTGCTGAAACCGAAGGCGCGCATACCTTCGGAGAGTTTGTTCCGAATGATGATGCTACTTGCGTGAAGGACGGGACGGAGACCGGCAAATGTACTGTGTGCGGTTATAAACGTACCCGAACCGCCGTGGATTCACATCTGACAAGCGATCATCACGAACACATTGTAATCGATCAAAGAGTGGAACCGACAG
>JAKSOD010000143.1 GCA_024405755.1 Clostridia bacterium | reverse complement strand
GCTTATTACCATGAAAAACCAATATTTCTCCACTATGTTAAATGTAGGTATCCTTGGAGCCACCGGAGCTGTGGGTCAAAGATTTGTTCAGCTGCTTGCAAACCACCCCTGGTTTAAGCTGACTACCCTTACTGCATCCGAACGTTCGGCAGGAAAACGCTATGCCGACGCGGTAAACTGGCGCCTTGACTCACCATTCCCGGAATCTGCAGGTGAAGTCATTGTTTCCCCCACCAATGTCGATGCAGTTAAGGACTGTGATATCGTATTCTCTGCACTTCCGGCCGAACTTGCAGGAAAACTTGAAACTGATATCGCTGATGCAGGCGTAGGTGTTTTCAGCAATGCAAGTTCACACAGAATGGATGCAGATGTTCCGCTGATGATTGCAGAAGTAAACCCGGAACATGCGGCATTAATCGATGTACAGCGCAAAAAACGCGACGGATTTATTGTAACGAATCCGAACTGTTCAACAATTATGCTTGCAACCGCTCTCGCGCCTCTTAGAAAATTCCAGTTCTCAGGCATTCAGGTCGCAACAATGCAGGCAATTTCCGGCGCCGGATTCGACGGTGTTCCGGCATTCGGCATCTATGATAATGTAATTCCGTTCATCAGCGGCGAAGAAGAAAAGATGGCGCGCGAGGCAAACAAGATTCTCGGAACGTTTGAAAACGGCGCAATCACGGGCGCACCGTTTACGGTTTCAGCATCCTGCAACCGTGTTCCGGTAATTGACGGTCACACCTTAAATGTCTGGATTGATATCAAGGCAACACCCGATGAAGTTATCGACGCTTTCAAGACATGGGAAGCACCGTTTTCGGGACTTCCGACTCAGCCGGCAAAGTCCGTCCTCTATCTGCCGGATGAAAACCGCCCGCAGCCGCGTCTTGACAGAAACCGCGGAGGCGCTATGACGGTATCTGTCGGAAGAGTCAGAGAAGGTATCCGCTTTGTTGCAATGGGTCATAACACAATTCGCGGCGCAGCAGGTGCTTCTGTTCTGAACGCTGAACTTCTGCACATGAAAAAATACGTCTAAACCGAACAGAAAATGGAAGATAATCTGGTCTATATAGGTACAAAGCCGGTAATGAACTATGTACTGGCTGTTGTTACCCAGTTTAATGCCGGCGCAAAAGAAGTCGTTATCAAAGCCCGCGGGAAAACCATCGTACGAGCAGTTGATACAGCAGAAATTACCGTCCGGCAGTTTCTTACAAATGTAACGAAGAAAGAAGTTACTATATCTACAGATACCGTCGAAACAGATGAAGGTCCGACAAATGTTTCGGCAATTCAGATTGTGTTATCCTGTAAATAACAGGATTATCTTTTTTTGACAACTCAAATGCGGTTAGAACACCGTAGGAAACCTCTAAACTAAGCGTCTTTTTCCTTAAGTACGAAAAACGTGCAGGACAACCACAAAATAAGTACCAAAAACGTGTGTGAACAACACGTTTTCGGGACTTAACGTATTTACTATAAATAGATTTTGTCATCTCACCCGGAGGATGAGAAAAGACAATATCCACTGACAGAAGCAAAAATCAATACTTCAGAGAGG
>JAKSOD010000142.1 GCA_024405755.1 Clostridia bacterium | reverse complement strand
AGAGAAATTTGATGGCAGTCACAGAATTCTTTGTAAGTAATTATGTCAACACGGCGCTTACCAATGAGGATATCGGTGAAGCGGATAAAAAAACGGTGATCGACTATTATAAGTGCGTCTGCTTTGGGTTGGTGCTGAATTGGCTCAATACCGGCATGACCGATGAATATGCACACGAAATACGCCGCATTTTTCTCTTGAAAAAGGACTGGGCAAAAGAATTTGCGGCGCTGTTACAAGGGCAAGTGTAATACAATAGAATATACGAATTGACAAATTTTAGGCACGGAGCAATCCGTGCCTATTTTTCAGCCAATTTTGGATGCGTGTCTGTTTTTCATACATCCGCTCATCAACAACCGTGTTCAAAAGCCGTGTTCACTGATAAAATGATAGTGAAAAACAATTTATTGGAGGAATGCTGGATATGCGTTTTGCAAAAGCGGTAGTCAAATACCGCATCCCGATACTGATACTGACGGTCATTCTGATGATTCCGTCGGTGATCGGTATGACCGCCACCCGTGTCAATTACGATATGCTGACCTATCTGCCGTCCGACATGGAAACGGTCATCGGTCAGAACGAGCTACTTGAAGACTTTGATAAGGGCGCTTTTACGTTTCTGATCTTTGAAGATATGCCAAATAAAGACGTGGCAAAGCTGAAAGAAAAGGTGGAAGCCATCGACCATGTCGATACCGTCTTATGGTACGATTCGCTTGCCGATCTTTCGATTCCGATGGAACTTCTGCCGGATTCGATTTACAAGGAGTTCAATACCGACCACTCTACGATGATGGCGGTATTCTTTGATACCGGCACGTCCGATGACCTGACAATGGATGCCGTTGAAGAAATCCGTTCCGTCTGCGGGAAGCAATGCTTCGTTTCCGGTATGACGGCATTGGTCGTTGACCTCAGAGACCTTTGCGAAAAAGAGGAGCCGATTTATGTCGGTCTTGCCATAGGACTTGCCTGCATCGCAATGGTGGCTCTGCTTGACGGCTGGCTGATCCCGTTCGTTTTCCTGGCTTCCATCGGTGCGATGATTCTCCTCAATCTCGGAACAAATATTATTTTCGGAGAGATTTCCTACATTACCAAAGCACTTTCCGCCGTTTTGCAGCTTGCCGTTACAATGGACTATTCTATTTTCCTTTGGCACAGTTACAATGAACAGCGTGAAAAATATTCCGATAAATTTGAAGCAATGGCAGTAGCCATTAAGGAAACGCTGACAAGTGTGATCGGCAGCTCCGTGACCACGGTTGCCGGTTTTGCCGCGCTTTGCTTTATGAGCTTCACTTTGGGAAAAGATCTCGGTATCGTAATGGCAAAGGGCGTACTGCTCGGCGTTCTCGGATGTGTCACGGTCCTGCCGTCGCTGATCCTCGTTCTGGATAAGCCGCTTCAGAAGACAAAGCATCGCTCGCTGATCCCGAATATGGGCAAGTTTGCAAAAGGTATCGTAAAGATCTTTCCGGTTTTCCTTATCGTATTTGCCATACTGGTCGCCCCCGCCTATTACGGATACAACAAAGCCAACGACGAAGTGTATTACGATCTAGGCGAATGTCTGCCGGAGGATATCAACTACGTAATCTCCAATTCCAAGCTCCGGGAGGATTTCAATATTGCCTCCACACATATGA
>JAKSOD010000141.1 GCA_024405755.1 Clostridia bacterium | reverse complement strand
CGTTCCCTCAATTTCCACCGGACTCATTACCTGGTTCATTATCTTTTGTCCGTTTTCACCGTCTGCAACGGTGATCTTCATAGAAAGAATATAATTAGGAGAGCCGTCGGCATCGGTTTTTCCGGTCAGCGTTCTTTGAATAAGAATCATTCCGCTTTCGGGGTCATAATTATATTCTCTCACATACTCTTTTCTGACTTCTTTTATCTTATTGCCGTCTTTTTCGGTGGTAATGAAGACTTCTTCCCATTTGAGGGTGTGATCCGTAAGCATCGTTATGCGGTACGCTCTGCCGCTGGCTCTTTCGCTTACAGACCAGATGCCGTTCAGTTCTTCCGCTCCCGCCATCGGAAGGCCGTTGTTATTGCCGGATGAAGGATTATCCGTGGTTGCATTCGGCTCCGTTCCGGGAGAGGAATTTTCCGTGCCTTCATTCGGCTCATTGCCGGGCAGCCATTTTCCGTCCTTCTTGATCTGCTCGCCGTCCTTGAAAACGTTGCCCTTGCCGTCGGCTTCATACCTTGTGCCGTCGGGCGTAACAAAGATTTCCGAGCCATCGGGGTGCTTTTCGATCCTTGTGCCGTCGGGAAAGGTCATATATGAAGACGCAACGTTCCCGTTTTCGTCATAGGTGACGTTCCAGTCGTTTTCACCGTCTTTGTATTCCGTGAGATTGCCGTTTTTATCCGTGACGATACGGTTTCCGTCGGCACCGCTGTATTCCGAGGCTTTGGAGTTGTTGTCTATCCACAAAGTGGAGCCGTCAGTACCCGTGACCTGCATAACGTCGTTGTTTGAGTAAACGGGATTTCCGTCCGCATCATAGGTGATATTTTTATTTCCGTCCCAGCGGGTCCCGTCTGCGGTAACGAACAGATAATCGGTATTTTCCGTGCGGTTTCCGTTATCCCCGGAGGAAATGAGCGTGGACTCGCAGTAAGAACCGTCTTTATAATTTGCCGATACCGTGCAAGTGTTACCGGTTTCTTTGAAATCATATTTATTGCCCTCAGCGTTTATCCAATTCACGCCGTCATCGGTGACCGTCAGAGAGGAGCCGTCTTTGCCTTTGATCTCGCCGTTTTCATAGAATCCGTATTCATCGGCTTTGATCCTTTCATCGCTTCCGATGAGCCCTATGCCGAGCGTTTCGCCGTCGACGTTGCTGTCCACAACAAGTCCGAGATGCGGATATTCTTCCGTGATATGCCCGTCCGGATATACCGTAAATATTTTTCCGTTTATATCCGTCATTGACTGGCGTCCGTCCGCATATTCAGTCGCGGTTTCTCCGTTTGTCAGACGAACGGAATAATTGCCGTCCTTATCCTCGGAATATTGGTTTCCTTTGTAATCGACTGCGGTAGTTGAGCCATCCTTGTTTTTCGTGCTGACACTGCCGTTTTCGAATACGCGGGTGACCGATCCGTCATTGCCTTTGAATTCGGTATAATTGCCTTCAAAAGCATCATCCGGTGTGACGGCTTCATCCGCCGCCGATACAGAAGCGGTGGCTATGACAACGAATCCGAAAAACATCAGAATAAAGGCGAGAATAATTGACGTGAACTTATTCATCCGAGCCGCCTCCTTTCCGATTACCGAATAATTCCCGGAGATGTTCCAATTCGTCGACCTGTTTTATTACCGGAATATCCTCGTGTGCCTTTTCGATCAGTTCGGCGC
>JAKSOD010000140.1 GCA_024405755.1 Clostridia bacterium | reverse complement strand
CGCAGAAAACCGTGAAAAAACACGCGAGCGGGCATCACATGAATTCAAAACCCCAACCGGAGAACACATCAGATACACCGCGCCTGCACTTTGGGAGAACTGACATGGAAAGCACAACCCCAGCCGAAACAAAACCCGCAGAAACCGCAGAAACACCAACCGGACTCTGCCTCGAAGCATTCGCAGACGCAGCGCTTCCCTCAGCCGGCGAAGAACTCGAAATCATCATCTCAGAACACCCCATGCCGGAACTCGTCATCGACGGAGACACAGAAAACTTCATCTTCCGCGTAAATGAATTCCTCTGGCACTACAACAAAGACCACCCAAGCGTATTCTTCAAAGACGGAAAACTCGTCGAAGTAACCGAAAACGAAACCGGAGAACACTCCATCAAAAAAATCACTGTGCCGATGCTGAGAAGAATCCTCGGCAAATTCGGCATGTGGAAAGACTTCACCACCAGAAAAACCCTGCAGCTCTCAATCGACGACTTAAAACTCATCCTCGAAACACAGCCCAAACGCCTCGACAACGTACCGCCCTTAAAAGGACTCTATGACGGCGCACTGCTTCTCAAAGGACACATCCACGCAGCGCAGGGCTATGACGAAGAAACAGGATACTACCTTACCAGAAGCTATGAAATTCCAAACGTCCCGGAAAACCCGACAGAAAAAGACTTTGCATCCGCAAAAGAACACATCGCCCGCTGCCTCAAAGACTTCCGCTACGCAGAACCCGTTGACTTCGACAACACCGTATTAGCCCTTGCAACCCTTATCTTCCGCTCAGGACTCGACGGACCTGTCCCCATCTGGATTGTCGATAAAAACACATCCGGCGCAGGGGGCACCATGCTCACACAAATTGTCGGAGCACTCGCCTCCGGAAAAATCCCCACACTCTACTCAACCACAAAAAATCAGAGCGAAATGGAAAAAACCATCCGCACCGCACTGAAAAACGGTGACAGATACGTAATTGTAGATAACATCACCGCAGAAACCGACTGGGTTTCAGAAACCCTCCTCTCTGCAACATCGGGAACAGGAGAAGTCACCATCCGCAACATGAAAACCTATGAATCGTTTACCAGCAAAGCAAAAATGTTCTTCGCCGTAAACGGAATCAACCTCTCAATCCGTGCTGACGTCACCCGCAGAATGTTTCGCACACGGCTTTCCACCCGCCATGCCGCAGAAGAAGAGAAGTATCCGAAAACAAAAACAGAACTCATGCAGGAAGCAGCAGAACTTCATCCGATGATTCTCTGGAGCTTTGCCGTCCTCTATCAGGCATGGCGCATGAGCGGATACGTTCCTGCGAAACGCTGCAGCGGAAACATGGATGAATATCCTCAGTGGTACACGCTGTGCGCCGGACTGCTCTCCTTTGCAGGATATACACATCTGCTCGAAAACGAGTACGAGCTGCAGACAACAGAAGACGAAGTAAACACCGAAAAAGCACAGTTCATCAACAGACTCTATGAATGGAAAGGGATGAGTCCGTTTACGCCGAAAGAGATTATCGACAAAGTCCTCATCGAAGCAGACGACAACGGACTCTCGCTCGCTGACGGTCTCTTGAACTTCGCAGACGACACCTTAATCACTGCGGCAAAAAAGCGGATGGTAAAAACATCTGCTGTCGGCTACTGGCTGAAAGGATATATCGGCTGCAAGTTTGCAGGATG
>JAKSOD010000014.1 GCA_024405755.1 Clostridia bacterium | reverse complement strand
AAACGGCGGCTCCTGACCGCCGTTTTTGACGGGCTGTCTTAATGCGACAGCCCGCGTCAAATCCGGTTCGGCAAAAACAATTCTCCGTTTCCGCACAGAAAAACACGGAAATACGAATGTTTTTTTGCAATAAGACTTGCATTTGCAAAAAAAAGTGGTAAAATAGGAACTGCGATGTAAATTCAGTGTATGACGAAATCCGGAAGGAGCATATGACTATGGAACGAAAGATGAATAATTCAGCCAATACTGCGGAAAAACGTGAAAGATACGAAGCACCGGAAATGAAGATCGTTGCTTTTGCGGGAGAAGACATTATCACCACGAGTTTCGGAAAATACGACCCCATAATTCTTCCGGATATTCCGTTCAGAAGATAAAGAAAGACTTGGCATATCGGGCTGTCTCATCCGGACAGCCCCGTTTTTTAAACTTGACGGCAGTTGAGTTCGGTGGTATAATTATCCTGCTATGATCTGCGAGGTCAGACCGAAGCGGAATAATTTACCGCAGATCGCCGGGAACGGAACGATAAATAATAAGGTGTGAGAACGTCGTTTTGCGGCGGAATAATCAAAAAGAGGACTTGAAATGGCAAATTACAGAAGAGACAGAATAAACGACGAAACACAGAAGGCACTGTCGCTGATCGTCCGCGAGATCAAGGATCCGCGTGTGGCATCTGCCTTCGTCAGCATTACCGGAGCGGAGGTCAGCGGAGATCTCAAATACGCAAAGATTTATTATTCGATCCTCGGCGCCGACGGCGACAAGGAAAAAGAAAAGGAAGTCGCACGGGGACTGAAATCGGGATCGGGATTTATCCGGCGGCGGCTTGCTCAGGAACTTGATCTGCGTCAGACCCCCGAACTGACTTTCTGCCCCGATCACTCCATGGCGAACGGTGCCCATATCTCATCACTTCTTCATAGTCTGCAAAAGCAGGAAAAACCTTTGGACACACCTGACGACGGTGAAAAGGACGACGGAAATTGAGTCCGCCCGATTATATATAAAATAAGGAAGACAATGGGAAAAAACACAGGCATAACGGGCGGCGGCAAGGCGGCAGCCCGCAGAAAAAAGATATATGCATTGATATCTCTTGCGGTGGTCGTGATCCTTTTTGCGGCACTGACGTATGTGCTGTGGAAGCGTTTTGCAAAGATAGGAGACAGTCCGGAACAGTTCCGCGAATGGCTGCTCTCATTCGGCGTGTGGTCGCGTATGGTCGCTCTCGGAGTGCAGTTTCTGCAGGTCGTGATCGCCCTGCTGCCCGGGGAGGCGATCGAGATCGCAGTCGGCTACGCTTTCGGGTATTTTGAAGGCACTTTGATCTGCCTCGGCGGAGTTGCCGTCGGCTCGGCGGTGATTTTTCTGCTGACGAAGAGATTCGGCGTGAAGTTCGTGGAGATCTTCGTGGAGAGGGAGAAAATCGAAAAGTATTCCTTTCTGATGGATGAGCGAAAAATGCGGAGGCTTGTGTTCTGGCTGTTTTTCATTCCGGGAACTCCGAAGGATCTTCTGACTTATTTTGTGGGACTGACACCCATGACTCTCGGCAGATTTCTTGTGGTTTCTCTGATCGCAAGGATACCGTCCGTGATCTCTTCCACGGTGGGAGGGCATTTTGCCGGAGAAGGCGACTACCTTACCGCGGGGATCGTCATGGCGGTCACGGGAGTTGTGAGCCTTGCGGGACTGTGGATCTATTCCCGGATAGTGGAACGTAACGGCAAAGAAAATGCCGCATCCTCCGATCTGTCCGACGGAATTTCCGACAGCGGAAGCGACGGCGGCGAAAAGAACGGTTGATTACTTAGCATAAGGCAAATGAATTCCAAAATAGGAACTATGAACTTATTCGCGAACTAAAAAAATCCGCGAATACATTTATTTTTCCTATTTTGGAATTTTTATTTTAAAAAACTCTTGACAAACGAAAAAAACAGGCTTATAATATGATCGTAACGTATCCGCCGACCTGCGGCGGGTGTCCCCGAGCGGGGAAGAATACGGATTTTTGACGAAAATGAAAGGTTAAATGAAAATGAAAGCATCAAAGAAAACCGCCGCCGTGACTCCCGTTTCCGACCGTGATGAAAAGAAAAAAGCACTTGCGACCGCGCTGTCGCAGATAGAACGTGACTTCGGCTCCGGTGCCGTTATGCGTTTGGGCGAGAATCAGCATATGGAAGTGCAGGCGGTACATACGGGATCGATAGGACTTGACGTTGCTCTCGGGATCGGCGGGATTCCGCGCGGAAGGATCACCGAGATTTTCGGGCCTGAATCGTCAGGTAAGACCACAGTGGCTCTTCATGTTATTGCAGAAGTGCAGAAATCCGGCGGAGAAGCCGCCTTCATCGACGCAGAGCACGCGCTTGATCCCGTTTATGCAAAGGCTCTCGGAGTTGACATAGACAATCTGCTCGTTTCTCAGCCGGACTGCGGCGAAGACGCGCTTGATATTACGGAATCCCTTGTTCGTTCCGGTGCTATTGATATCGTAGTTATCGACTCGGTGGCGGCTCTCGTGCCGCGCCAGGAGATCGAGGGAGATATGGGACAGTCTCAGGTCGGCGTTCAGGCAAGACTTATGTCTCAGGCTATGAGAAAACTGTCCTCCGCTATATCAAAATCCAACTGTGTCGTTATCTTTATAAACCAGCTGCGTGAAAAAGTCGGCGTGATGTACGGCAATCCCGAGGTCACCACCGGCGGTCGTGCGCTGAAATTCTATGCATCGGTCCGTATTGATGTGCGCAAATCCGAACAGCTCAAAAACGGCAACGATATTTTCGGCAACCGCGTAAAGTGCAAAGTCGTAAAGAATAAAGTTGCTCCTCCTTTTCGTACCGCGGAGTTTGATATTCTTTACGGCAAGGGAATTTCCCGTTCCGGCGAGATGGTGGATATGGGCGTGACCTTCGGCGTACTGCAAAAGAGCGGATCGTGGATCTCCTACAACGGAGAGCGTATCGGTCAGGGCAGAGACAATGCCCGCAAGGCGATAGAGCAGGATCCCGCGCTCTTTGCGGAGGTTGAGGAAAAGGTACGCACCGCCTATATGAAGGCGATGGAGGGTGAAGTACCCGAGGGCGGCGACGACGTTGATATCGAACTTGACGATGATCTTGATATCGATCTGCTCGGCGACGACAACTGAAACGTGCAGAATGAAAAGAAAAAAAGAAAACAAATGATAGAAATAAAAGGTATCCGAACCGCCGACAACGGCGGTTCGATCCTTATCGAGTGTGAGATAACTCCCGACGGGATCTGCGGAGAACAAAACGGTCGCGGCAATGCTGAGCGCAGGTCGCTGCTGCTTTTACCGGAACAGTACAGAGAACTGAAGATCCGCAAGGGCATCATCACCGAGGAAAAATTCGACGAAGCACAGGCGGCGAGCCGGATCTGCATGGCAGTGCGCAAGGGCAGATATCTGCTGTCATTCGGTGCAAATTCATCGGAAAATCTGCGGCGGAAACTTCGTCAGAGAGGCTTTTCGGCTGACGAGTCGGCAAAAGCGGCAGAAATAATAGAGTCCGAAGGCGCGATCGATGAGAGGCGTGATGCCCTGCGGGAAGCGGAACTCCGCGTTCGGCGCGGGGAGGGCAGGCGGCTCGTTATTGCACATCTTCGCTCAAAAGGCTACAACGACGGGGCGGTAAGAGATGCCGAAGCATATCTTGATAAGGTGGATTTTGCGGAAATCTGCCGCAAAGTCATAAAGAAAAAATACGGCAGTCTTCCGGAGGATCCCGACGAAAGGCGGAAATGCATATCGGCACTTATGCGGCGCGGATTTACGTCGTGGGAGATCCGCGATGCGGGTATAGACGAAGTGACGGACGAAGAATAAGATCATTATGCAGATAAGGAAGAAAAAACCGACTTTTTTGACGAAATTTTTCCGCAGATACGTGAAATAATAGGAACAAAGGCAAGTCTGAAAACGAATCATTTTTTCAGAACAAATGATTAACAGAAAGAAAGGAACAGTCCTGAATGGAAACGGTACAAGCCGAAAATGGGGTTGAATATGTGAGATCCGATCTTTTGCGTGTCCCTCACGGATTCTCCACGCGGGTTGGAGGAGTCAGCACTCTGCCGCATACGTCGTCACTCAATCTTGCGGCGGGACGCGGAGATCCCGATGAAACCGTGATAAGGAATTTGTCTCTTTTCTGTGAAGCCGTGGGTGTGAGAGCGGAGAATGTCGTTTCGGTGCCGCAGATACATTCCGCGGATGTGCGGGAAGTGGGCAAAGCGGAGCGTGGAATGGGTTACTTCCGGACAGCGGCTTTTTCCTGCGACGGCTATGTGACGGCGGATCACGGAACAGCGGCGGGGATAAAGACCGCAGACTGCGTTCCGATCCTGCTCTGTGCCGAGGACGGTTCGGGGAAGCCCATAGCCGTGGGTGCCGTCCACGCGGGCTGGCGCGGAACCGGCGCCGGGATAGTCTGTGAGGCTGTACGAAAACTGCTTATGCTCGGCGGAGATACATCCGGGATTTTTGCCGCCGTAGGTCCTTCCATTTCGCCATGCTGTTACGAGGTAGGGGAGGATTTTTACGAGGCGTTTGATCCGGAACTCCGTGAACGGTTCGTGGTTTTTCAGGGAATAAATTCCGAAGGAAAAAGGAAATACCGCGCGGATCTGAAAGCCGCAAATGCATATCTTTTGCAAAAGTGCGGGATACCGGCGGAGAATATTGATGTCAGCGATGAATGCACCTGCTGTGCCGACGGCGGAAAGAAATACTTTTCTCACCGCAGGCAAAAGGGGGTGCGCGGCACTATGCTTTCCGTGATCGCCCTTCCGGAAGAGTGATTATTCCGCAAGACACGGGGAAAAGCGTTTTTCGAAAAAGAAAAAAGCAAAATAAATGAATAACTTTCTCATAACCGACAAATAATAATCTGTCGGCGCGGGACGACTACATATAAAAATGTGATAAGGAGTCCCGAAGTGAGAAGAATTTGTTTTAAGGAAAGAAAAAGATCCCGCGCCGTGCTGTCTGCCGCCGCACTTGTACTTTTTGCCGCGGGGGTGTTCGCCGCAATGATCCCTGTGATCTGCGGCGGAGCCGATTCGCGGCCGGACACCGGCAGGGGTATGTCTGACGGCAATGCTGCCGGAAAAACTGCAGACGGAGAAGGAAACATATACGAGAACGTACTGCGCCTGCATATTCTTGCGGAATCCGACAGTGATGAAGATCAGGCAGTGAAGCTCAAAGTCCGCGACGAGATCCTCGGCGTCACGGAAAAACTGTTGTGCGGCTGTCGTAATGTTGACGAGGCGATCCGAACAGTCCGTATGAATGAAAATGTTCTGCTGGCGGCGGCGTGTAAGGTGCTGGCGCAGGAGAACATGACTTACGGAGCATCAATGACGGTGGGCAGGGAAACCTATCCCGACCGTGATTACGGCGGCGTGATATATCCCGCGGGTGAGTATAACTCCGTGAGGATACTGCTGGGATCCGGCGAGGGACATAACTGGTGGTGTGTTCTGTTCCCGTCGCTGTGCCTGACTCCCGCCGTTCCGGATAAGGATACGGAGAAGGAAACTGAAAAAAGCCGCGATATAATTGATCCGGCGGATACCGCAAAGGGGAAAGCCGGTACGGAGGTAGCTGTCGCAGACATCGGTACGGATGCCGTGGAAGTCGGATTGACTCCCGCGGAATACCGTGTGATTACGGGAACGGAAAACCGGAAATTCAAACTGAGATTCCGTTTTCTCGAACTTTTCCGCGAGTGGCTCGACTGAAAATCCTATTTAACTGAAAAAATAAAACCTTTGCCAAGATATTGCTTTTAAATTCGGCAGTATTTTTCTGACATATGCGGTAAATAATAATAGCGGATTTTTCCGAATCAAGCATGGAAGGTCAGAAAGGTTATATTGATGGAATTCAGAAGATTTGACGTTTATGCCGACGACGTAAACGGTTGCGATAACGGCTGCGATAATAATTATAATAATAACGGTAAAGAAAACGTCAGCGGGGGAAAGTGCGGAGAAGGCGAGAAAAAGGAAAACGGCGAAAACGGTGACAAGGACGAAAAAGGCGACAAAAAGCCGAAAAACGGTGTTGAAGCGGAAAACCGTGACGCCTCCGACGGTGCGGTCTGCATCAGCAACGGTCATGAGTCGGTGTACTGTATGTGCATTATCGGGCAGATCGAAGGACATTATATCCTCGGTGACAATCAGAAAACCACGAAATACGAGCATCTGATCCCGAGGCTCGTTTCAGTTGAGGAAGACGAAGATACAGACGGTGTTCTGCTCGTACTGAATACAATGGGCGGTGACGTTGAGGCGGGACTTGCCATAGCGGAGATGGTGGCGTCAATGTCAAAACCGACGGTCTCTCTTGTCCTCGGCGGCGGACATTCGATCGGGGTGCCTCTTGCCGTTGCCGCGCGGCGATCCTTTATCGTTCCGAGTGCGACAATGACGGTACACCCCGTACGCATAAGCGGCACTGTGGTGGGTGCTCCGCAGACGTTCACCTATTTTCGGGATATGCAGGAGAGGATCATTGATTTCATCTGCCGTAATTCCCGTGCGGAGGCGGACACGGTGAGGGAACTCATGATGCGTCCCGATCAGATCGCAACTGACGTCGGATCCGTCCTCGCCGGAGAGGAAGCGGTAAAGTACGGCATCATTGATGAGGTGGGCGGATTGAAAGAGGCTCTTGCATCCCTACGCGATATGGTGGCGCAGAATAAGGATAAGAACAACGGCAGATGAAACGGATGATTGTTCCCGGCTGAATAACGGAACGGAAAACGCAGAGCAACTTTTGTCCGAAGTATGTCAACCGATGTCTTGATAACACTTATTTTTTGTCTTATAATGTATTTCAATGAGAAGATCACAACCCGTATATGAAATGGAGAAAACATTATGAGCGAAATAATAATGTCAGAAAAAGTCGGCTGTGCCGTCATAGGATACGGCGGTATGGGCGGCTGGCATGTCAAGCATCTGCAAAAAAGTGATGTGGCGTACCTCTGCGGTATCTACGATATCAAGCCCGAACGGGCAAAAGCAGCCGAAAAGAACGGTATCCGCGCTTATAATTCTCTTGATGAACTGCTTGCCGACCCTGATGTTGTGTTCGTCACAATTGCCACCCCGAATGAGTGCCACGCGCCTCTTGCAAAGCAGTGCCTGCGTGCGGGCAAGCACGTGATATGCGAAAAACCCGTCACGCTCAGCGTTGAAGAACTTGATTCCGTTATTGCCGAGGCAAATGAATGCGGTCGAATTTTCAGCGTTCACCAGAACCGCCGCTGGGATGTGGATTACCGTATGATGAAGATCGCGTACCACAACCCGAAGCTCGGTCGTGTGTTCCGGATCGAGTCCCGTGTTCAGGGTTCCCGCGGTATTCCCGGGGATTGGAGAAAGGAAAAAGAGCACGGAGGCGGAATGATCTACGACTGGGGAGTTCATCTGATAGACCAGATGCTCGGTATCGTTGACGACAAAAAGATCAAAGGGGTGCGCTGTCTCTGCGAGCATATTGCCAATGATGAAGTTGACGACGGTTTTCAGCTTGACATTATTTTTGAAGACGGTGTCGTGGGACACATTGAAGTCGGTACTCACCACTTTATTTCACTTCCGAAATACTTTATGGCGGGTACTGCGGGAAGTGCTGTCGTTCAGGACTGGCGCGACCGCACGAAAATCGTTTCCTGCCTTGATAAAGCGGAGAACGACGTAAAACCCGTTGTAACCGCAGCGGGAATAACAAAGACCATGGCTCCCCGTGCTGAGGAGGTTCTTGAAACTTCATACATTGAACGTATGGAGTCGGATGTGCACGATTATTACCGCAATTTCATACGCGCCATACGCGGTGAGGAAGAGCAGATCGTCACACATGCCCAGATGCGCCGTGTCCTGAAAGTAATGGAGGCTGCATTTGCTTCCGACGCCGAAGGAAAAACGATAAAATTCGCGGAAAACTGACACACGGCGGTTTATCCCGACATAATATGATATCGAGGAGGAACGAAGCGGCAGAACGCAGGCGCGACTCCTCGATATTGAATTTTTCGGAGGAAAATATTATGGGAAACTGCCTTTGCAACTTTTTTGACAACAACCAGTGCCTTATCTGGGTTATCATTGCCATCCTTATCGTTCTGAGCATCACCGGCGGCGGCTGCGGATGCGGCTGCGGATGCAACTGATAAACTTTTACGTTTTTCGGTAAAAGCAAAATAAAATAAAAAGTCTGCCCGTGAGGGCGGACCGGAGTTGAATAAAAAGGAATACCAAAGCCATCTGCGCACGCGCAGATGGCTTTGGTATATATGCATATTTTATTTTTTGTCCCGTGTATCTGATGGGAGAGTGACGTCAAGAGGTGCGTCAATGTCGTCGGAGACGTATCTACCGTTCTTTTTCCGCTGTTTTACGCACTCGGTCAGCAGATACTCGATCTGACCGTTTACGGAGCGGAAATCGTCCTCTGCCCACGCTGCCAGAGCGTCGTAGAGTCTGGCTGACAGACGAAGCGGGACCTGCTTTTTCCCGTTATCGTTCATGGCAAGGCAGGATTATATCAGTAAAGACTTCCGGAATTGACAACGGGCTGGGCATCGCGGTTTCCGCAGAGAACAACAAGGAGATTCGAGACCATTGCCGCCTTGCGTTCCTCGTCAAGTTCAACGGTGCCGTTTTTGTCAAGGCGGTCAAGAGCCATTTCCACCATACCGACCGCACCTTCGACTATCATCTTGCGGGCGTCGATAATGGCGGATGCCTGCTGACGCTGGAGCATTACGGCTGCGATCTCGGGAGCATAGGCAAGGTAGGTGATCCTGGATTCCACGATCTCGATACCTGCGTCGTTGACGCGCGCCTGAATCTCGTCTTTGATCCGGTTTGCAACGATATCACTTGAACCGCGCAGGCTTCCGTCGTCGGCGATACCGTCACCGGTTGTATCGACATTGGGAGCTACGTCGTAGGGATAAACGCGGACTATGTTGCGCAGTGCGGTGTCACATTGGAGGGACAGGTATTCCTTATAGTTGTCAACATTGAATACCGCCTTTGCGGTATCGACAATGCGCCATGTTACGGCGATCCCTATCTCAACGGGGTTGCCGAGACAGTCGTTGATCTTCTGACGGTTGTTGCTCAGAGTCATGATCTTCAATGACAGTTTTTTTGACATTGACTCAACATTGACAGCACCGGTCTGATCTTTGCTCAGGCTCACTGCGGAAACGGTTTTTACGTCGCCGCTCTGACCGAGTCTGGTATTGGCGGCAGGATTGACGGCGGTGCAGAAGGGATTGACGAAATAAAATCCTTCGCCTTTGAGAGTGCCGATGTATTTTCCGAAGAGCGTCAGAACAAGTGCCTCAGAAGGTTTGAGGACTTTGAGTCCGGGGAAAACGATCCAACCCACAAGAATATAGGCTATGCAGACGGCAAACAGAGGAACATTGCCGATAGTATCTTCGGGACTTGTGACGGCAACGTAAATGATTCCGGCGATGGCGGCAGCATAGAGAATAATTGATACTATGAGAACGGGCATGCCGATTTTTTTACCGTTCAGTATTTTTTCTTTCATGGAAAACCTCCGAAATGGTTTGAAAATTGATATCAGATTGATATCACGGTCATATAATACCACACTTCGGGCAGGTTGTCAATGCTTTTTTGAAAAAATAGCGAAAAAAGAGAAAAAAACAGCAAAAAAACGGTTCAGGGGCAGAATCACGAATAAAAATCGTGTCTTCCGACGGTCATGGTATAGGTGCGGTTTGAAGTTATCCATGATCCGGCGGCTATCGAACTGTTGAAGAAAAAGAGGATACTGTCGGAGAGGGAAAAGCCTTCAAGGCAGAGTTTTGCGGCGGTGACAGACGAGGAGGTGGGGGCATTGTAAACACTCCCGGTGGACGCGGGAGTGAACTGGATCCCGAATTTGTTGTCGAATACCACCTCTTTTACTGTATCGGGGTAGGAACGGCAGCGTGTGCGGTTCAGCACCACGCAGCCGACGGCAAGCTGACCTTCAAACGGCTCTCCGCGAGATTCGGCTGAAATTATGCGGGAAAGCCAGTAGAGATCCTCCTCCGGATAAATATCGTCCGATCCCGGAAAAGTCGGAACTCCGCCTATGACGGCGACGTGTTTTTCCGCGGATTCGGTAAGGGACATTCCTGCAGCACAGGCAAGCGCGGAAGCGGGAACGCAGAGACAGCCGAAATTCTTCACGGTCACGGAAAGATCGCAAAGGGAGCAGGGGATGCATCTCTCCCCGCAGGCAACGTAAACGTCGCCATCGGCGCAGGCGGCGTTTTTTTCAGCCGCCGTGCAGCCTATGGAAGTGAAAAATTCGTCAAAAGGAATATAAACCGTTCCGTTCACTGCGGCGCCGAAGCCGTCGGGCAGACGTCTTCCGTTTATGTAAACGGAATATGGTACGGAATCCGACGGGTAGTCCGGAAGAGGAGAAGATGAAAAGATTTTTTCGGAAGTGTCGTAAGTGCGTAAAGTATCTGCGGAAAATTCCGTCTTTGTTTGTTCTTCTGTAAAGTTGATAAGGAGAGCTTTGTCAATTTCTCCGCGGTTGTCTGTGGAAACGGCGGAGTTTTCCGCACAGGCCGCGTCGGGGGCGGGAGATATGCCGGTCATAAAACCGAAGGCAAGAACGGATGCGAGAAGGATCGCAAACAGTTGTTTTTTCATTTTTACGTACCTCTTTATTTTATTTCTGTATGTATTTTGGCTTTTTCGTTCATTCCGCCGGCAGGCGCACGTAAGATGTTACATTCACCGCCGCCGATCTGCCGTCGGGAAGATCAAGGCTGACGGAAATCGGGCGGCTTTTCCCGCCGTCGTGTGCGGCACAGACACGTGCGGTGGCGGGAGATTGACCGGCGTCTTTGCCGCCGTTATCCTCGGATGCAAGACGAACCGAAAGCACGGAGGCATTCCCGCCTTCCGGCAAAGGCTCCGTACCGATAAATGTCACCTCTCCGGTAAGCGAAAAAACCTGCGCGGGAAGGGAAAGACGCTCGGCGGGAGATCCCGTAAGAGTCAGATCTTCGTATTTCACCGCCCATACTCCCCCCTCACAGACGATACTGACTCCGCGCAGAGCCTCAGGCTCGCTGTAAACGAGAGTCAGCGGACGGCTTCCCGTACCGTCCCATTCTCCGAGGGTCAGTTCCGCCCGGAACGCAGTTCCGCAGACGTCTCCCCAAAGAGACATCTGCGATGCGCAGTACTGGTAGTCAAGGCTTCCGGCACCCGCAGAGCCGATCCCGCCGTTTCCGCAGCCGGCAAGAAGAAGCACCGACAGCAGGATTATTGCCATTAATTTCCATTTAATATTCATAAACACACCTATCCTTTTGCATTGATACAAATATATTGCAATTTGAAAAGAAATATGATATAATACAATGAAGTGATTATATTTCCGGTATGCCCGCATCGGGGCTTGAAGAGAGAATATGATACAGTGTGAAAGGACAAGTTTTACCATGGATCCCATATATAAACTCTATGCATCACTTCCCACGCTTCCGTCACAGAAAGTCAGAACGGAGATCGATCTTGACGCTCTGCGTTACAATTACCGCCTTCTTGCGGCGAGGGTAACGGAGGGCAGAGACGACTGCCTTCCCGTCTGCGTCATAAAAGCCGACGCTTACGGACACGGTGCAGATGCCTGCGCTATGGCACTGCTTGAAGAAGGATGCCGGATGTTCGCCGTTTCCGGAGTCGAGGAAGCTCTTGCCGTACGCAGAGTGTGCGGCGAAAAATACCGTGACGCTGCCATTCTGATCCTCGGCTATACCCCTGCCGACGAGGTGGCAACACTTATCGACAACAATATCACTCAGGCGTGTTTTTCAATAGAATATGCCCGCGCGCTTTCGGCGCAGATAGCCAAGAGCGGCAGGAACATAACACTTAAAGTTCACCTGAAATTCGACACGGGAATGAACCGTATCGGTTTTGCAGCGCACAATTCCGCAGAGATCGAACGCACTGTATGTGAGGTCAGGGAAGCGGCGGCACTTCCCGGTATTGATATTGACGGCGCGTTCACGCATTTTGCCCGTGCCGACGAGGATTCGGAGACGGCTGATGCACGCACAAGAGAACAGGCGCGCCGTTTCCTTACCGTGACCGACCGTGTGATCGGCGCGGGGATACCGCTCAGAATGAGACATATCTGCAACAGTGCCGCAACGATAAGATTTCCCGAATATCATCTTGACGGCTGCCGTCTCGGTATTCTTCTGTACGGGATCAATCCGTCTGAGGCACTGAATCTCCCCCTCAGACCGGTAATGAAACTCAAAACAGTGATCTCCCAGGTACATACTCTGCGCCGCGGAGAGTCGGTGAGTTACGGAGGGACATTCACCGCACCGTGCGACATGAAGATCGCGACCGTTCCGATCGGATATGCCGACGGATTCATACGCGCATATACCGGCGCACGCGCCGTGATCGTATCTCCCGACGGTAATGTACGCGGTTCCGGCACCGTGATCGGACGTATATGTATGGATCAGTGTATGCTCGATGTTGCAGACTGCGGAGCCTGCGAAGGCGATTCCGTGACGCTGATCGGTGAGCCGGGTCAGCTTGATGACCTTGCGCGCCGTGCAGGTACGATCAATTACGAGTGCCTCTGCCTTATTTCCGCACGGGTGCCCAGAATAATCGTTGACGGGAACGAAGAGAAGGAAAAGTCCGACGAAGCATAAAACTCACGCGCCGACTCGGAACTGATACCGAAGTGATCGCGGGTAAATCCCGTATATCCTGTAAGTCCCGTATTATCCCTGTATTATCAAATAGAATCCAATTTTGAAAAAAGATCAGAAAATGAACGAAACGAGAAAGACCGAAAGAGCCGTGATCGCGGCGGATCACAAGAAAAATCAAAAGATACGCCCGTTCGGATTTGTCGCCGTTTTCATGGCAGTTCTGCTTCTGCCCCTCTTTGCCGCCTGCGGCAGAGACGCGAACGGAAAAAACGGAACGGATACCGTCACACCTGCGGTCACGGAGATATCCGGCGTGCCCGACGATAACGATTCGGGTGAAACGTCCGCTGATATCCCTGCTGATCTGACCGATCCTTTGCTGACCGAAGGAGAAAACTCTCCTCTGTCTCCCGCAAAATACGGAAAGACCTATACCGTGATGTGCAACAGCGGATCTGCGGATATCATAAATATGTCCGCTGTCTCCGGACTTATGCGTGAGAGGTACGGGGTTGAACTCACCCTGCGCGGAAGTACAGATATATGCAGCGAAGTAAGCCAGATGGTGCGTTCGGGTTTGATCTCCTCCATAGATCTGCTGATGCCGACGGCGGAAGAAGGCGTGCGGCTGATGATATCCGGCTGCCTTGATGACGTATCCGAAGCGGGTATCGGTATAAACTCCGGAACTCCGGGGGTAAACGGTCCGCTGACCGACAGCTGTGCTCTCGGAGGCAGACGGTATCTGTTGTTCGGAGACGCCCTCACATCAGATATTTTTGCAACATACGGGGTGCTGTTCCGCTCGAAGCTCGCAAATGCGGATTTCGGTTATGATCCCGCAGCCCTTGCCCTCAGCGGTGAATTTGATGCTCAGAATTTTATAATCTGCTCAAATTATGCCGGAGTTTACGCGAAGCTCACCGGCGGCAACGGAATGACCGTGACCGGAGGCGTGAGAGGTAAAAATGCTCTGCTTGCGGGTCTCGGCGGCAGAATATTCACAAGTGATCCTCAGGGACTTCCGGAACTGTCCTCGCTCTCCCCTTCGTCGACGCTTGCATCGGCATACTCCGACGCGCTGAATATTCTCTCTCACGCGGATAAAGAAATAACGGGGGTGCCGTCGGTAATGGAGGTCACAACTCTTCGCGCCGTGGGAGAAGGCGAAATATTCCTGCCGATGCCCTGCCGCACGGGAGAAAAATATATATCTTACGTTGAACTATCACGTTGTTCCGTGCTTGCTCTGCCATGCGGAGTGGCAAACGGCAGCAAAGCCGCCGCGCTGATAAGAGCCGTCCTCGACTGCGGAAAGGAGAAGCGTCAGATCACGTCTGGAACGGTCTGCGGAGGAAAAACCGACGGCGACGAGGCTGCTCTTGTGGATATCATTCTCGGCGCGCAGACCGCAGATCCCGCGGTGATGTTCGGCTGGGGAGATTTTGACACCTTGTTCGGAGAGGGACTCGAAGCGGGAACGTCATATGCCGGACTGATGAAGGAAAAGACTCTGTCCGACAGACAGAATGCGTTGAAGACCGCCGTTTCAATTGTGGCACAGCGGCTGAAAATCACGAAATAAAACTGAAAAGGTATCAGAGAATGAAGAATAATTATAAAGTGGAAGTAAAACTCTCCGACGAATTGATGCGCAAACTGCTCGTCATCAGCCGCGAGGAAGGCAGAAGCGTGAACAATCAGTTTGTTTTCATGCTGCGCAACAACATACAGTATTACGAGCGCACCAAAGGACGGATTGATCCAAAGGTCCTTGCATCGGAGGACATATCCGCTTACCGCGATACTGATTCCGCCGAAAAAACGACGGAAACCGGAGATAACGGCTGCTGAAATCACCTTATCCCCGTGACTATGCATTTACAGGAAAATGAAAAACGGTCTCTTTTACCCCGGATAAGGGGCAGGAGACCGTTTTTTTGATAAATGACCGAAAACTGATAAAATTTTCCGCCGAATGTTTGTTTTACTACTTGATAAATTTACCGAATTGTGGTATATTATAGTATGTAAAAATTTCCGAAAGGCAGGTTTTATTTATGACCTACAATAAAAAGACCATTGAGGATATCAACGTATCCGGCAAAAAGGTTCTCGTACGCTGCGACTTCAACGTACCGCTGAAAGACGGCGTAATCACATCGGACAAGCGTATCGTAGAAGCGATCCCCACCATCAAATATCTCCTTAACAACGGTGCTGCCGTCATCCTTTGCTCCCACATGGGCAAGCCGAAGGGTGAGGTCAACCCCAAGTACACCCTCGCTCCCGTCGCCGCACGTCTTACCGAACTGCTCGGTATCAATGTCGCTCTTGCTCCCGACACTATCGGTCCCGAGACCAAGAAAATGGCGGCTGCTCTTAAAGGCGGTGAGGCTCTTCTGCTTGAAAACACCCGCTTCGATAAGAGAGAAGAAGCCAATGATCCCGAATTCGCGAAAGAACTTGCTTCTATGGCAGAGATCTTCGTCAACGACGCTTTCGGTGCTGCTCACCGCGCTCACGCTTCAACCGCCGGCGTCGCAATGTACGGCGGACTTCCCGCTGTCTGCGGCTACCTGATCCAAAAAGAGATCACCGTTATGGGCAAGGCTCTTGCAGATCCCGCCCGTCCTTTCGTTGCCATCCTCGGCGGAGCCAAGGTTTCCGATAAGATCAATGTTATCAATAACCTCCTCGATAAGGTAGATACCCTCATTATCGGCGGCGGTATGGCTTATACCTTCTTCAAGGCGCAAGGCAACGAAGTCGGAACTTCCATCTGCGAGAACGACAGACTTGAAGTCGCCACTTCCGTTCTTGCAAAGGCAAAAGAAAAGAAAGTCAACTTCCTGCTTCCCGTTGACAATATAATTGCCCGCGAGTACAAGGAAGACGCCGAATTCATGAGAATTTATTCCGATTCCATTCCCGACGGCTGGATGGGACTTGATATCGGTCCCAAGACTCAGGAACTCTACGCCAAGTCCATTGCCGGTGCCGGAACCGTCGTATGGAACGGCCCTATGGGAGTTTCCGAGTGGGAAAACTTTGCCGGCGGTACAATGGCTGTTGCCAAGGCTGTTGCCGAGAGCGGAGCTATTTCCATTATCGGCGGCGGAGACAGTGCTGCTGCCGTTGAAAAACTCGGCTATGCCGACAAGATGACACACGTTTCCACCGGCGGCGGTGCTTCCCTCGAATTCCTTGAAGGCAAGGAACTTCCCGGTATCGCCTGCCTGCAGGACAAATAATTTTTGAAAGGTATAGGTAGAAAAGATATGAATCCCGCAAAGAGAAGAACAGTAATCGCCGGCAACTGGAAGATGAATTTCACTCCCGCCGAAGCGAAGAAATTTATCAAGGCAGTAACCCCCCTCGTGGCAGGTAAGGACAACTGCGACATCATTTTCTGCGCTCCTTACGTAACTATCGACGCCGCTATGAAGGCTGCTAAGGGCACCAACATCAAGATCGGTGCCGAGAATGTCCACTTCGCTCCCAAGGGCGCATACACCGGTGAAGTTTCCGCCGATATGCTCAAAGCGATCGGCGTTGAGTACGTCATTATCGGTCACAGCGAGAGAAGACAGTATTTCGGTGAGACAGACGAGACCGTCAACCTCCGCACCAAGGCGGCTCTTGAGGCAGGAATGAAGGTCATTCTGTGCCTCGGTGAAGTCAAAGAGCAGAGACTTGCCGGCATTACCGACGAGGTGGTGGGTATGCAGACCAAACTTGATCTTGCCGGTATCACTGCCGAGCAGATGAAGAACATCATCATTGCCTACGAGCCCGTCTGGGCTATCGGAACCGGTCTTACCGCCACTCCCGAGCAGGCGGAAGAGACCTGCGCCGTTATCCGTAAGGTCGTTGCCTCCATTTACGGCAAGGAAGTCGCCGAAGCCACCACCATTCAGTACGGCGGGTCCATGAACGACAAGAACGCAGCCGAGCTTCTGAAAAAGGATGACGTTGACGGCGGTCTTATCGGCGGTGCTTCCCTCGTTCCCGAGAAGTTTGCCGCTATCGTTGACGCTGCTCAGTAATTAAAAACCGTAAAAGAAATAAGCAGCGGGCTGTCGCATTAAGACAGCCCGTCAAAAACGGCGGTCAGGAGCCGCCGTTTTTGAGCAATATCCTGCGGTTTGGGCTAGCCAAATAATCATAAAACATCCGTTTTCGGAGCCAAAACGGCAAAATTCATTTGCCGAGCAGGATTTGCGGGGCTGGATCACGTAAGTGAGACACCCCCTTTTAATTTTACCGATTGCCTGTACAGAAATGCAAGTCTTTTTGAGCCTGTTTGTCAAAAAATGAAAAAACAGGAAAACGGTGAAAAAATAAATTTGGCTATTGAAAAAAGGTATGCTTTTGTGATAAAATAGTAAAAACCGACAAAAACGCCGGTTAATACGAAAGCGGTGACCAAATGAAACGCGCAAGCGGTATACTGATGCACATTTCTTCTCTCTGGGGCGATTATTCCGAGGGAAGTTTCGGCTTGCCCGCACGGGAATGGATAGATTTCCTGGCGCAGAGCGGCTTTACATACTGGCAGGTGCTTCCTTTCTGCCTGCCCGACAGCTTCAACTCACCTTACAGTTCATATTCTGCGTTCAGTCTCAATCCTTTTTTCATTGATCTGCCGGATCTTTATGCACGGGGACTTGTGACCGACGCCGAACTTGAAGCCGCAAGGCAGAAGACTCCGTATTCATGCGAATTTGACCGTTTGCACAAAGAGCGGCTCGGACTGCTCTCACACGCGGCGGAAAGATTTGACCGCAGATACGGCACTTTGTGTGCGGAAAGGGAAGAAATGAACAATTTCTTCCGTGATCACCCGCACACTGCCGAATTCTGCCGGTTTATGGCTCTGAAAAAAGCAAACGGCGGGAAACCGTGGCAGGAATGGGACAGTGACATTCCGGATGAAGCGGAGGAAAGACTGTGGAGATTTTCACAGTACATTTTCTTTGTCCAATGGAGAAAAATCAAAAAATACGCCAACGAACATGGCGTGAAGATAATCGGAGACGTGCCGATCTACGTTTCCGCGGATTCCGCAGATGTGTGGGCGGCACCCGATCAGTTCTGCCTTGACGAAAACGGCGATCCTTCCTCTGTTGCCGGGGTCCCTCCGGACTATTTCTGTGCAGACGGACAGAGGTGGGGAAATCCGTTATATAATTGGAAGCGTATGCGTTCAGACGGCTATTTATGGTGGCGTGAACGGGCAGGATTCATGACCGAGCTTTTCGACGGGATGCGCATTGACCATTTCCGCGGGTTTGAATCCTATTTCAGTATTCCCGCCGGGGAGAAGACCGCGAGAAACGGCAAATGGCTGCCGGGACCCGGCATGGAACTTGTTGACGCGATCAGGGATGCCTGCGGTATCGGGAAATCCGCTGACGGAGAAGATTTTCTCATAATCGCCGAGGATCTCGGCGAGATCACCGATGAAGTACGCCGACTCGTTTACGAAAGCGGATTCCCGGGAATGAGAGTTTTGCAGTTCGGATTTCTCGGGGATGCGGACTCACCGCATCTGCCGCATAATTACGACAGCTGCTGTGTGGCGTATACCGGTACTCACGACAACAACACCCTGCTCGGCTATGTATGGGAGCAGGATGACGGTACCCGCCGCAGAATCATGGACTACTGCGGATATTCCGGCAGCGACTGGAATGCCTGCTATGACGCTGTTCTTCGGACTATGTTCGCAAGCCACGCGGGACTTCTGATCCTGCCTGTGCAGGATCTGCTGCTTTACGGTTCAGACACGCGGCTCAACACCCCGGGCAGAAGCACCGGTAATTGGAGCTACCGTCTGACCCGCGATCAACTCCGGGATCTTGATCCTTCGTCACTTCGCCGCAGGAACGAACTATACGGCAGGATATGAGCCGTATCAATATGTAATTATAACAAGGAGCCAAAAATGAAAAAGATCTGCTTTTTTCTTGCCGTACTGACGGTGCTTTCCTGCTTTACCGTCGGATGCGGCACTACCGGCGGAACGGATGACACATCTGTTGCCGAGGGATCCGGCAACACCACCGGAGAAGTGATCCCCTCCGACACCACAGGTTTATATGATGACAGCGACATTCCCGGTACCGGATCCGACGATTCAGGAAGTTCCGATCCCGACGCGAGCGGAGAACCCGACGTGAGCGGCACACCCGACGTGAGCGGCGATCCCGACGCGAGCGGAGAACCCGACGTGAGCGGCGATCCTTCTTCCTCCGATCCTGTCCCCGAAGGAAACGTCAAAGTGACTTTTGATGCCTCCGGAGCTACCGGTACCATGGCGGCACAGACAATTCCCGCAGGAGTAGATACTGCTCTTAATGCCTGCACATATACCCAAAACGGCTACACATTCGCCGGATGGGCGACGTCAGCAGGCGGTGCCGTGGTCTGCGCCGACGGTCAGAATGTGAACTTGAGTGCCGATACCACTCTTTATGCCGTGTGGAAGGCTAACACTTTCACCGTTCGATACAATGCCAACGGCGGCAGCGGATCAATGGCGGATACCGCCGTCACATACGATACCTCCACTGCTATCCGCATCAATACCTTTACCCGCTCCGGATATGACTTTATGGGTTGGTACAGATACCGCACCTATGACAATAAGTGGTATTATACCGACGGTTCATCAAGCGGATGGTACGAGAAGGATAAACAGCCTGCCGGATACGAACTTTCCGTTCTCGGAGATGGCAAGAATGTTTCCCGCACTTCACCTTACGACAAAGATGTGTGCGTCTTTTACGCCGTGTGGAACGAACACATTGACGGAAGTGTAAGCCTCAAAGGCAAGAAAGTGATCTTTATCGGAAGTTCCATGATATACTACTGCCACTGCACCAACAAGGGCAGCCAGGGCCAGAACGACAAGGGGTATTTTTATCAGCTCTGTAATGCCGTCGGTCAGACCTGCACCGTAACGGACTGCACATATCCCAGCCATTCAGTTGATGAATTCATTACAAAATGCAATACCTGCTCAACTCCCGCAGACCACCTCAAAGGTCTTGATCTTGCATCTTACGATTTCGTTTTTGTATGCCAGGTAACCTCGAAGAGCAATATGGTGGATACCTGCAAAAAAATCAAAGCACGTTTCCCAAGCACCAAGACCAAGTTCGTTTATATGGACAGCACCTACACATATCAGCAGAATTACACTGTTATGAAAAATCAGCTGAACCAGATCAAGGATCTCGGATATATGATCGTAAGTTTCGGTTCTCTCTGCTACGACGTGTGGAAGGGAACGACAAAGGTACCCGGAACGTCACTTACATATAATAAGGAAACATTCATTATCAACGGAAATGACGCTAACCATCCGAATCTACTGACGGGTTATATTGAAGCGGCAATGTGCTTCTGTGCCGTTACCGGAGGCTCCGCGGTAGGTCTGCCTTACGGCTTTGTAACCGATAAGTCGATCAATTCCGCTTACGATACCGCATCTTTCATTAAGACGAACTACACCAAAAAGACTACGAATTTCGATAAAGTTCTTGCTTCCCCCGTGGATATGAAAGGGATCCAGGCTCTTATCGACCAGTATAACACCAAGTGGGGCTGCGGACCCGGACAAAAGCAGGAACCGGTCTGCCAGCACACATTCGTAAAGTCACAGACACCTGTTTTCAAGGGCTGCTCCAACACAAAAGACGATTATCTTTATGTCTGCTCCAAGTGCGGGAAAGCGGGAGATATCACGTCCGTTGCTTCAACCGGAAATAAGGACCGCAAGAATGTTCTCCTGACCTCCGTTACAAAGCATTGCGGAACGTCAGATCCCGGCGTGATCGGATACTCTTCAATCAACGGCACCGCGAAAAGTTATGACGGAATACGTTCTATGTCAGGCGGAGGCATACTCGCGTGGAGACTGAAATCCAAGACGCCTTCTCTTGAAGCGGACGGATCCGCGGGCAGCACTTACTGCGGAGGATTTGCATACTCCTTCACCTCAAAGACGAGCATCAACGGATTTACCGTCTTTACCGACGCTTCATCCGTGATAACAGACTTTGACGTACTCGGAGGAACAAAGGATTCCTCCGGAAAAGTCACATGGAAAGTGCTCTGGTCGGGAAGCGATCTTGTGAAAAACGGTAAATTCTTGAAGTATGACGAATCTACGAGTTACATCACCGCAGACTTTACCGCAGCGTCCGTTGATTACGTGATGTTCGGTATCAAGTCAGCCACCGGTACAAGTTTCAATATTTCCGAAGCCGAAGTGTATTCACCTGTGAAATAAAAGTATTGCCCCGACGACACATTGATGCCGTCGGGGCAATAAAAAATATATAGAGGTCCCCTATAATCAAAAACACCCGAACGGCTGAAATCAAACTGCCGCTCGGGTGATTATTTATTTATTTTCTTTTTTAAGTTCCTCGCAGAGCTGAACGTAAAGAGTGATCACCTCGTCGGCAAAAGCGGAGGTGGAGTAGCGCATAACGGCGATCTCCGAGGCTTTCTCGGACATTTTCGCCCGCAGGCCGGGATCGTCCGCAAGCGTGAGTATGTGAGAAACGAAATCCTCCCGCCCGTCGTATTGCCAGCCGTTCACACCGTCCGTGATCACTCCGTTGAGTGCCGCGTCACGGCGGCATACGCATGGAAGTCCGGCAGATAGAGCTTCGATATATGTCAGTCCCTGCGTTTCGCTTGTCGAGGCACTGACAAAAACATCTCCGATATGATAGTATTTTGATACGTCGCGTTGGTCAACCATACCGGTAAAGACCACAAGATCGGAAACGCCGACTCTTTCCGCTTCCCGTTTCAGATCTTCGAGATACGGACCTCCGCCCACTATCATCAGTCGGACATCGCGCTCGCGCAGGGAAGGCAGGTAATCCATAAGTTCCTCAACATTCTTTTCCTTTGCAAGCCGCCCGATAAAGACAAGAGTCAATGTGTCTCCCGAAAGTCCGTATTCTGCCCGTTTTTCCATTATCCACTCGCGGCAGGGGGCGTGGACAAACCGCTCCACGTCGATCCCGGTCGGAATGGTTTCAATCGGGGTTTTAACCTTATAATCCGTGAGCAGATCCTGCACCTTCTCGGAGGGAGCGACGACAGCGTCTGTCTTGTTAAGCACGAATCTGGAAAACTCGGATACAAGTTTTTTACCGAGTTTTTTGTTGAAGCAGAAATAATGAGTGTAATCCTCATATACGGTGTGGTAGGTGTGGATAAACGGAATATCAAGCTTATCCGCAATCCGTTTTCCGAAGCCGAATGTTGAAAATTCACACTGCGAATGCACCACATCGGGATGCCAGTCAACTATCTCGTTGTAAAATGGACGTGTTGTGGTACGGCGCACACGTACATTCGGATAAATCTTTCCCATCCCGATGGAGCCGATATAGTAAACATTTCCATCTTTATGCGTTTTGATATCCGGGGAGAGGGTTATGACGCGGACGTCATGACCGCGTTTTTCAAGTTCATTTTTCAGATTCATAAGCGACGTTACCACGCCGCTGACGTATGGAGTGTATACGTCGGAAGTCAGCAGTATTTTCATTGATGTTACCAATATTGTGAATGTTTTGTCTTGATGCGAATGAGTCCGCATGAACCTGACATAAGCACAGTGATGTCTGTCAGAATTATACACCATAAGCCGATTTTTGTCAATCCCTGCGGCAAATTTTAAACTTCTTACATATAAAGTTTAGATAAAACCGCGAGAAAATATTCGGAGAAAAAACTGCATTTGCAATCTGCGGAATATCAGCACTGAAATCACACATCTGACCGATATACGAACCAATAACGAAAAAATGATTGACATTTTCTGCGTCGTACGATATAATTATCTAATATTAGTTATCCATTAGCAATTACGTTCAATATGCACGGAATTTATGAGGGGAAATAAAAAAATGAAAAAAAATATTTTTTCAATTCTGATTTGTTTTATTCTCGTTGTCTCAATACTTGCGGGAATTCCCGTCCACGTAAGTGCGGAGGCAGCCACGGGAACATCTCCCGCGCTTTTCGGCACAGAGACAGCGTTTTTAAGATCCGCTGCATATCTCGGTTATCCCGATTTTGCCAGACGCGTGGACTTCGGGAAATCCATTGTGATACCCGGAGTCAAAGCAACAAACGTCAACGGTACTCTCGGTACAGCGTACGCTGTGCAGGGAATTGCCTTTACTGACGAATACTGCGTGATTTCCGCTTACGACAGAAATGCAGCACTCAACAGTGTTCTTTACCTTATTGATGCGGAGAGCGGCAGATACATAACGACAGTGGTTCTTCCCACGACCGCACATCTGGGAGGACTTGCCTTTGACGGAGAAAATCTGTGGATGACAGTCGGCTCATCAATGGCGTGCCTGAAAAAATCCACAATAAAAACGGCGGCAAATTCCGGGAATGACTGTTACGTCGTTTCCTCTTTTGCCTCCAGGGTTGATACATCAGGCACCTGTTCGTTTGCCACTTACTATAACGGAAAGCTCTGGGTGGGAGAATTTACGGATATGGATACGAACAGCTACCTTTATTCATATACGATCTCCAAAAAAACCGGATCATCTCCTTCGATCACGGCAGTCAAGTCAAGTGCCAATGGCGGATACAGGATCCAACTTCCGGACCGTACGCAGGGTGTGACTTTTACTTCCGACGGTAAACTTATCGTCTCCCGTTCATACCGTGCTTCCACTTCGGCAACGGACTATATTTCTCAGCTCCGTGTTTACAATATGAAGGGTTGGTCGTCTGTCACCTCAACGGGAACGATCGAAAAGGGCAACGCGGAATTTGTCTATACCATGCCGCCAATGGCAGAGGGAATTGCGGTCCGTGGGGATAATGCATATCTTCTTTTTGAATCTGCGGCATACCCTTCCTGCAGGTATCAGCTTGACCGTGTCTGCGCATTTCCCGTTTCATATCTTACGGAAGAGATGGCACACGAATATACCGTAAAGTTCAATGCCAACGGCGGCACGGGAACGATGGCGGATCAGACGATGACGATCGGTCAGAGTGCCGTGCTGAATACGAACACCTTCGCCCGTGAAGGCTATATCTTCTCCGGCTGGGCATTCTCGGCAAGCGGTGCGGCGGCTTATGACGACGGTGCCGAAGTCACCGATCTCACCACAACGGAGAATTCAACGGTCACCCTCTATGCCGTGTGGAATCTTACTTCCCGCTCCGGAAGCTGCGGCGAAACGGCAAACTGGACTCTCATTGACGGTACACTCACCGTCAGCGGCACGGGAACAATGACGACGTATTCCGCCGCAAATCCCGCACCGTGGAATGAATTTGCACCGTATATCAGAAATATCGTCGTTGAAGACGGTGTCACGAGCGTCGGAAACTACGCATTCAATGCCTGCTCCGCCGCCAAATCCCTGTATCTCGGCAAAGATGTGAAGAATGTCGCCGGATATTCATTCAATAACACGTCTCTTGAAAGCATTGAAGTGAGTGAATATAACGTGTACTTCACCGATTCCGGCAACTGCCTTATCAAGATTTCGGGAAAACGGCTTATCCTCGGCTGCGCGGACAGCGTCATTCCCGCAGATGAATCCGTGACCGTTATCGGCTCACGCGCATTTGCAGGCTGCACGGGACTCAATGAGATAACGATCCCCGCAAATATCACAGATATATGGGTAAATGCCTTTGCGGGATGCTCAAATCTTACCGACGTTACCTATGACGGAGCCGTGACCGGCTGGAACGATATAGCTATCTGCTCCGGCAACAACGAACTGAAAAATGCACAGCTTCACTTCACCGTCACTGCCATAAGCGGTACCTGCGGAGCAAAGGCAGTATGGACCCTTGACGAAAACGGACTTATGGTGATTTCGGGAAGCGGTTCCATGACCATCTTCTCATCACCCGAGGACACTCCGTGGCACGCCCACAGAAGTGAGATCACAGATGTCCGTATCAAAGACAGTGTGACGACGATCGGAGCATACTCTTTCAGCGACTGCAGTAATCTCAGATCCATTTACATAGGCAAGGGAGTGACCAATATAGGTACTCGCGCGCTTTACGGATGCACGGGTATCGGGAACATCAACGTATCTCCCGACAACAAGTATTTCTTTGCATCCGGCGACTGCCTTGTGAAGATATCCAATAAGTCGATAATCCTCGGCTGTGCCACGAGCGTGATCCCCACCGACGGCAGCGCGGAGATCATAGCGGGAAGCGCGTTCCTGAATCTTAAAAATCTTACGGATATAACGATCCCGTGTACGATCAAGCAGATCTGGCAGAACGCATTCACCGGCTGTGATAATATTACTCATATCACCTATCTCGGCACCGAAGCGGACTGGAACAAAATTGCGATATGTTCGGGCAACGGAGTGATAAAATCCGCCGACATAACCTATGCCGTGACAGATACAGTTTCCGGAACTTGCGGCGACAACCTTGTGTGGACGCTTGATGAGAACGGAGTGCTGAATATCACGGGCAAGGGTGCCATGACGGCGTTCCCGTCGACGGCATCGGCACCGTGGTACGGACTTGCATCTTTCATCAGAGAGATCAATATAGGTGACGGAGTGACAACTATCGGAAGCAACGCCTTCACCGACTGTTCTTCCGTTACCGTTCTCAACATAGGCAAGGGAGTAAAGGCAGTCGGGCGAGCCTTCTTCGGACTGCCGTCGATACGGACGATCACGGTATCAGCGGATAACAAATATCTGAAAGCCGACGGAAACTGCCTTATCGTCAAGGCTGCGAAGAGAATGATCCTCGGAGGAACGTCAAGCGTTATCCCGACTGACGGAAGCGTGACGGTCATAAGCAGCAATGCATTCTATAAGTGCATAGGTCTTACCGAGATCACGATCCCCGCGTCCGTATATACGATCTGGGAGAACGGTTTTGGCGGCTGCAACGGACTGAAGAAAGTCAATTATCTCGGTACTGCCGCCGAATGGGCTGAATTTGCTCTCTGCGGCGGAAACAATCCGATTTCCAACGCAAAACTCAATATACTCGGGTAAAAAATAATCGTGACTGTTAAAAAAGTATTGATTTTTTTACAGCCACAATTGTGCGGTATTGCCTTAAAAATGGAAGGAGATGATATCTTATGAAGGTAAAAATCAACCCCGACGCTGAGATCGCGAACGCTGTCAGGGAGGGTTTGAAACACACGGGAGGATATTGTCCCTGCCGCCGTGAACATACCGAGGACAATAAGTGTATGTGCCGCGAATTCAGAGAACAGATCGAAGATCCGGATTTCGAGGGATTTTGTCATTGTATGCTTTACTACAAGTCCCGCGAGGACTGATAGTATTTTGAAAATATTATAATAAGGGAGAAGAAATAAAATGGCTGAAATTACGCTCACAAAAGATAATTTTGAGTCGGAAGTTCTTCGTTCGGAGATCCCGGTGCTTGTGGATTTCTGGGCAGTCTGGTGCGGTCCGTGCCGTATGCTTGCTCCCGTGATTGAAGGTATCGCCCGGGAATATGACGGTAAGGTCAAGGTTGGCAAGGTAAATGTTGACGACGAGCCGGAACTTGCCGTGAAATACGGTATTTCCGTGATCCCCACGGTCTTGATTTTCAAGGGCGGGGAAGTGACCGGAAATTCAGTCGGTTTTGTTCCGAAGGAAAATATCACTGCGCTGTTCTGATTAAATATGGGGTATCCCCCTCAAAGATACCCCCGCTTGTGTTAAACAGTTTTATAAGGCACACGCGCCGCGGGAACGAGTTTCGACGCGGGGTCGGTATGCACGGTCTGATCGTCGAAGAAAATGTTAGCATCGAAGGCCTTCAGCACTTCGCTTTTCTGTATTCCGCCGAGAAAGAACGCCTCGTCGATACGCACATTCCACGCGCGGAGAGTGCGCACCACGCGCTCATGAGCCGGGGCATTGCGGGCAGTAACGAGTGCCGTGCGGATCGGAACTGAATCTTTCGGAAAGTTTTTCTGTATTACGGAAATAGTTTTCAGAAGTTTTGCGAAAGGACCTTCGGGAAGCGGTTTTTGGGCGTTTTCCCGTTCGTGTTCGGCAAAGGCTTCAAGTCCCTGCTCCTGATAGATACGTTCCGCCTCGTCGGAGAAAAGGACTGCGTCGCCGTCGAAGGCGATACGTATCTTGTCTATTTCCCGCTCGGGGTCAATGGGAAGATTTGAATGTGAGCAGATTATTCCGGCGGCGATCCCGGCATTGATCGCCTCCTCTACGTCTGCCTCGTCGGCAGAAAGAAAAAGATCGGTGCGGAATGCCGTCAGATACGGCGCGATCGGTGCGCCGCCCACAAGTGCCGCGCGGCTGATGTTGAGTCCGTAGTGTTTTATCGAATTGAACACGCGCAGGCTCGTGTCCGCGGAGTTTTTCGACATGATTATGATCTCGGTCAGATACTTGCCGTTGGTGTTCAGTTGGTGAAGAGCTTTGATCAGCGGAAAAGCGGTCCCGGGTTTGAGAATGTCGTTCTCGTGCCCCAGCTGATAGTCCGAGTAGGCATCGAGTCCTTCGTTTTCATATATTCCGTTTTCTTCTTCAAGGTCAAACAGAGCCCGTGATGAGATCCCCACCACGAGTTTATCATCGAGTGTAAGTGCCATCGAGCGTCTCCTTCCGTTCGCATAGACTGACTTAATAATACCATAATCCGTCAGAAAATTCAAGTGGCGCGGGAGAAAAACGGCATTTGACTGAAATTTGTCTTATTTCGTTCGGAATGAATGAAAAAACGGATAGGACGTCTGACAAACGGAAAACAATACATAAGCAGAACAGGAGATTTGAAAGATGGAAATTACAGTGACCGACAGACTGATCGTCAGACCGATGGCACAGACGGATCTTGATGATTTTTACGAATACATTTCCGATCCGCGTGCGGTCGCATTTGAGCCATACGACGTAATGGACTATAAAGAGGCGCAGGATAATCTTGCGCAGAGGATAGAAGGCGGCGATTGTTTTGCCATCGAAGAGAGGGAGTCCGGCAAAATGATCGGACATATATACTTCGGAAAAGGCGAATGCGAATACTGCTATGAGATCGGATATATATTGAATCCCAAATATTGGAGGCGGGGTTACGCCTATGAAGCGGCATCAGCCGTATGCAGGGAGGCGTTTTGCGAGGGAGCGCACCGTATCGAGGCGGACTGCGATCCGGAGAACACCGCTTCGTGGCGGCTTCTTGAGAAACTCGGCTTTATCCGTGAGGGTTTTCTTACGAAAGATGTTTTCTTCCGCAGAGACGAAGACGGGAATCCGATCTGGAAAAACACATATATTTATTCCTTGCTGAATCCCGAAAACTGAAAAAAGGGGTGTAAAAAAACTCGGTAATGAGTTTTTTTACACCCCGTCGACATTTCGGCAAAATTTAATTTCCGCCCGGTCCGTCTCTGCGTTCTCTTTTGTCGGGAACTTCGATCTTACCTTTGATGTCACCGGGTTTTGTAAGTTTTTTGTCTTTGGGTTTCGGACAGTTTTTCGCGTTTTTGGCTTCCTGCATAAACGTCACTCCTTTCCTTATGATCAGTATGTGATGTGAACGGGGAATTATTCGCGAAACAGATGTATTTACTGAGGAAGGAAAGAATGAAAAACGGATCGTTTATCAAACCGGATTTTTGACGTTAACGAGAAACGCGAACGCCTCTTTACCAATTTTCGTGTATAATTTTATTCAGGTGTTACTTTTTCCGCTTTTCTGCGGGTATATAAGTGAAAGGCCTTTCAAAAATCAAGGAAGGAGGCAAAAATGAAGGACGAAGAAATAGTTGGTTTGTTTTGGAAACGGTCTGAAAGGGCAGTAGAAGAAACACAAAACAAATATGAGAGATACTGCACATATATTTCAAGAAACATTCTCGGGAACGATCAGGATGCCGAAGAATGTGTAAATGAAGCATTGAACGCAGCGTGGAACAGCATTCCACCGCAGAAACCCGGCAATTTTAAGGCATATATTGGAAAATTGACTCGCGAAATATCCATATCACGTTGGAGACAGAATCACGCTGCCAAGCGGTTCACCGGTGAGTTTGCGGCATCACTGGACGAAATCGAAGAAATTGCCGTCGATGACGACTTTGTTACTGATGTGCAAAAAGAACAGGTATCTAAGTCTATATCCGATTTTTTGCGTACCCTCCCCGAAACTGAAAGAATTATGCTGATTCGCAGATACTGGTATGGCGATTCCATTAAAAGCATTTGCGAGAGATTTGATTTCAGTGAAGGAAAAGTTAAGGTCGGACTTCAAAGAACAAGACAAAAACTTAAAAAATATTTAATGAAAGAAGGTTGGATCACATGAGAAGCATGATGTTTCAGGAAATACTGGGCAATATCGACGATGATCTCATTGTTGCTGCTGATGTGAGAGCAGTACCGACGAAGAAAAAAAGAATTCTGAAATCAGTATTGGGAATTGCAGCCGCTTGTCTTGTGGCTGTATGTGCTATCGCAGCAATTCCGATGATTAACTTCAACAATAATCCAAGCAATGACTTGGTCGATGGAGCCGGCGGGATCAATGGAATGATCAATACCAAGGTTGAATGTAAACTGACAGGAACAGACTACGCGGTCAGTAATGAAGAAGGCTATGCTTTTCTGGAAAGCATAAGCGACGGGATTCAATCTGAGTTGAAAGCTTGTGGTGTGCAGATGAAAAACTTCAGAATATCGTCTGCGGGATACTCTCATATGCGTACAGGCGACGACGGAAACAGTATGGCTGTTGATTGGAGAGATTTTTTTGCGTACAGCGGTGATGAGATTATCGCTGTCATCAGTGTGACAAAGGATGAAAACGGACTGCATCATTATTCAGCCTGGGGATCTCCCGGATTTGCAGAATACGGAAAGTTCTTATCTGAGCACAAAGGTGATGAACTTGTATATTTGTGGGTTGGTGACGTGGAAGCGGTCATTACTCCGGATAATCAGATTTTCTGCCTGTCCGATATTGACATAGCCATCGATGAAAATGAAGTGACGAATTATTATTCATTCTTCAAGATGGAGCAGAATACCTATGTTCCGGATTGAATCAGCAGGAAAAACATCGTCTGACAGAAATGAAGGTGTGGAACTGTTTCGCTGTGTTTCAATGTTCCTGATACTGGTTTTGCACATTCTTGGACAAGGTGGTGTAATAGGATACTCCGGCGGACACAGAGAACAGTTCTGCACAGCATGGTTCCTTGAAACACTCGGTTACTGCTCTGTTGATTGCTATGCCGTGATTTCCGGCTTTGTTAACAAAGAACGTGAATTCAAATTCAGTCGTTTTGTATTGCGCTGGCTGGAGGTGGTTTTCTGGCTTGTTGTTCCTCTTGCGGTCGCCAAGTTGTTTTTTACGGATAACAGCATTGAGTGGAGTCTTTCAGAAACATTTTTACCGCTTACTTCAAAAACATTTTGGTATTTCAATGCTTACGCACTCCTTTTCCCGTTTATTCCTCTTTTAAATATAGGTTTGGAAAAAATCGGGAAAAGGAATCACTTGGCAATACTTACATTTCTTTTTGTAACGACCTTCACTTTGCATATATTCAACGGCGGGGATGATTTTGTCCTTGGCGGAGGCTACTGTGGAATGTGGTTGATAATCCTCTATGTTTTCGGAGCGTATTTCAGACTATACGGGATCCCGAAATGGGCGAAGTGGTATGTGACAATTCCGGTTTTTCTTTTTTCGTCAGCATTTGCATGGTCAATGGAAATGCACAAGGTTGATCTTTGCAATGCAAAAATTATCGAAAAGAGCGGGTCTGTCTGGTCAATTCTTGACAGGTTTGTTAACTACACTTCGCCTTTCATAGTTATTATGGCACTGTGTCTCCTATTGTTTTTTGCCCAAGTAAGAATCAAACCGAAAGGACTCAGAAAAACAGTGGTGCTTTTAGGGAAATGTTCTTTTGGTGTATATTTGATCCATGTCGGACCGATTATATGGGACAAATTCATGTATTTGCGCTATAAGGAATATGCTTCTTTTTCTCCGTGCAAGCTTGTTTTTTCTGTCATAGGAACGGCGGTCATTCTCTTCATTTTGTTTGATTTGCTCTCGATCACTCGCTATATGATCTTTAAGTATTGCGGAATCAATCATTTTATTGATAAGACATTTTATGGTAAAAATCTTCGCAATAATGAGATAGCAGACAAAGGAGAATAAAAACTGTCGTACACTTTAATAACGCGATCCTCCGGTATAATGATTTAAAATCAGAATGCCGGAGGATTTCACGATTAATATGGAAACCTTTTCGGCGACGATTATTTATGGGAAGGAAGTTATCATCCGACGAACGCCGCCGTTTTGCCGGAATGCCGCACTTGCGGCATTCCGGCAAAAATTAATGCAATACCGCACAATTCTGGCGGTGCAGATGCGCCGTCAGATTTTTCGTCAGACGATACAAAATGAGGAAACCTGCACCTTTGGGGTTCTCCCGATGACGGCACATACGATACCGCCCACTGCCAAAACGCCGCCGATGAGTGCCGTCAACCACGGAAGTCTTGCGAACGTCAATGAAAATCCGAGTGTGAATCCGGCAGACAATCCCGTCAGCGCACGGTTCACCGCAGTCATAGACGGTGCTTTCCCTTTTGTAAAAATGCCGAGCAGCTTGAACAGGACCGTGAAAAGCAATCCGTGTCGGCTTCCCATCGCCGTGACCGTCCCCAGAAGGCACACGAACGAGATCGCGCAGTTCTGCGGGTTGGAGGTGACGTTGAAAAACAGATTCAGCAGGATTCCGATCCCCGCGAACAGAACGAACGCGGAGATGGCATTCAGTCCGCTGAAAACGGACTTGTCAAAGAGTGCTTTGATCCCCTTTCCCGAGTCGGAAAGAGGTTTTTCTTTCTTTACTATCGCGTTGACGATCCCGGTCACGAACGCGGCAAACAATGCTTTTCCGAAGATGCCGCCGATCGCGCCGAGGAGTCCTCCGTACATTCCGCCGCCCGAGAAGGTGATCACATTCAGGATCTTCACGAACGGAGGTGTCACGCCGAACGCGGTCAGCAGGGAAAGAAGGATCCAGAGACCTGCGAGAACGAAGGTCGGGATCAGTTTTTTGGGATTCTTGAAGAGGGTTACGGTCTCGTTGATCAGTTTTCTGAAGAAACCGTCTTTTTCCATTGCTTTATCCATCGTTTCGTTCTCCTTTCTCAGTCGTCGTCTCCGCTGAGCGTGTTTTTGACCGCATCATTCGCAAGGGTTTTTGCGGCGTTCGCCGCGGTTTCCTTCGTGATTTCTTCGCCAAAGGCTTTGCCGATGACTTTTTCGCCGTTCTTCATTGCGGAGGAAGCAAGTTCTCCGGCTCCGTCGAAGGCAACGTCGACCGTCGCGTTGACGGCGCCGCTGATCGCGCCCTTTTCACCGGCTTTCCGGATATCTTCCAGACTTCCGCCCTTGAGTGCCTCTTTGGACATTTCCTTCGCGCTGTCTCCGAAGATGTTGGCGGCAAATTTCCCGGCGCCGCTGTCCACGTGATTTTTCGTAAGCTCCACGGTGGAATCCACAACGGTCTGCGCGAGCGCGGCACCCATCGATTTTTCGCCTGCCATGACCTCGCCCACGTTGCCCGCTGCGGAGGAAGCTACCGCGTAACCGTCCTTGACAACTTTGCCCATGCCGGTCTGGTCGATTTCCGCCATAATGTCGATCGCAACGTCCGCCGCCTGCTTGGTCTCCTTCGCGGTCTCGTATCCGGCGTTCGCGTATTCGGCGCGTGCTTCGTATTTTGCCTGATTCTCGTATTCCGCGTTGGCCTTTTCGAGGATGTCGCGCTTCACGCCCTTGTCGTCACCCTCTTCAACACCGTGCTTGAAATACATCTTTTCTTTATACAGATCGTGTTCCGCTTCTTTTTCGGCGGCTGCCTTTTCGGCTTTTGCCTCCGCGTCGTAGAAGGAGACGTTTTTGTTGTCCTCTGCCTGCTCTGTCACCGCCTCCTTGCGGACGGCTTCGTCCTGACGGATGAGGTCGGCGTTCTCCTCACGGCTCGCAATGGAATCCTTCAGCTCCGACGGGGTATAGGTCGCGCCGGTCAGGGGATTGGTGTAAGTCCCGTCTCCGTTGGCCTTATATAGCCGTTCTTCTCCGGTCGCGGGGTCCCTGACGTTCAGGTCACCGTCCCCGTCCACCCGGATATGCGGTCCGAAGTCGAAGCCGCCAAGACCTGAACCGGCAGCCTCTGCCGCGGCTGCGCCCGCAGCTGATCCTGCCTCTCCTGCCGCAGCTCCGGCTGCAGCACCTATGATCGACCCCGCGGTGCTTGCGACGGCACCGGCGGCGCCGCCGATCAGCGCGGTCACGAGGCTCACGCCGATGATGCCGCCGACGGTCTCGGGCAGACTGTCACCGCCGCCTCCGGTCGGGGCGATACTCTTGATATCGTGTTCCTCCAGGTAGGCTTCGCTCCGCTTGGTGGGTTTGATGCCCGCGATCCGGAACGTGATCATGGCCATATATTTGCTCGGATATTCTTTTCCGCCGTCATCGGTGAGCAGGGTCGTGAACGTGAGGCTCGTGGTCGGAGTGCCTTCGTCCATATTCCAGGTCGAGGTCCACCAGTAGTCGAAGTTGTTCTCTCTCTTGTCGCCGTCACTGTCGGTGATGGTCTCCCAGCCGGATACGTCCGCCTGAAACTTATAAAAGCTACCGTGCCGTCCGAAGTTTGTGAGCGTCAGATCGATCGTATCCGTTCCTTCCGCATTTGACGCCGCGCCGTGAATGGTGAATTTCGTTTTCCCGTTGACCGCGACCGGGGACGCTTCAAACGGGATATCGCCTTTCGGTGAGATCCTGTAGATGGACGAGCCGTAGGTGTTCAGTTTGATTGGGATGAGATAGTATTCGTCCACGGTGTACATCATGTTCTGCAGTTCCGACGCCGTCGTTGCCGAGGAGAGCGCGAAATAGCCGACCGGATCGACAAAGCCGCGCGGGATCTTTTCTTTGTCGTCTT
>JAKSOD010000139.1 GCA_024405755.1 Clostridia bacterium | reverse complement strand
GCCTGCACCATACCCCTGAATCAGAAACCGGACTGCCCAATAAAGACAGTCCGGTAATACGGTCAGTTATTGACTATTTCCGCCCATTTTTCCATCATTTCACCCTTTTTGGCACTCTTGATTTCGAGCCAGCTCGTTTTATGTCCCGAAGGCTCATATGTGTCGATAAAGTATCCGTCCATGGGGAGTCTTGTGGAAACGAAATCATATTTCGCGTACGTGGGCGCGTTCCAGATCAGAGAGAGACAGTCTGTCCTCGTCAGATCGGTGGTAATGAAAGGCAGGCATTTATCGAGCAGGGCGGCAAGCTGTCCCGCGTTCAGATCCTTGACCTTATTGAAAGCGAGAGTAACGATATTGCGCTGACGCTCCGTTCTCTTGTAGTCGCCGCCGGAAAGCTTGCGGGCGCGGGCGTAGATGAACAGCGCGTCGGCATTGAGGTGTATCTCCTTCCCCGCAGAACTTGTGGGGATCGACGAGGTTACGGTCAGGCTGAAGCCTTCTTTTTTGCAGTTTTTGTATATAGTATTGATGTTGGGATCGTTTTTCAGTCCGTCGTTGATATAATTGATCTCCGATTTATCAAGGGTAAGATCAAATCCTCCGAGATACTCGCAGACCTTGACAAAATCCGCGTATTTTGCGCGGGCATAATGATCGATATGGATACCGAAGTTTTCCTCAATCGTCTTCATAAGGGTTGCGGCTCCGCCGTAGGAATGGGCAGCGTTGATCTTGTTCGACGTTTTTGCGTCGGAAATATTCACATAGGTGTCACGCATGATCGATGTCAGCGCAATACGTTTCTTTGCGGGGTTTACCGTGACGATTATCATGCAGTCGGAACGACCGTTTGCGGTATCAGTAAGTGCGTCGGTACCGATCAGCAGATAATTCTTCACGCCTTCTTCCATCGGGATCTCGGGAATATCGCCGAAATCAACGGAAATTTCCTCGAATACGTGCTCGGTCGTAATAGCGGGTTCGGTAGTTTCCGGGATCGTCGTTGAAGGAGCAGTCGCGGGCGTGGTCGCAGGAGTGGTCGCAGGAGTAGTCTCCGGAACGGTCACAGGTGCTGCCGTTGTATCGGGTGCTGATGTTTCGCCCGCCTCGGTGTCGGGTGCTGATGTTTCGCCTGCCCCGGTGTCGGGTACTGATGTTTCGGATGCCCCGGTATCGGGTGCTGATGTTTCGGATGCATCGGTGTCGGGTACCGATGTTTCGGATGCATCGGTGTCGGGTACCGATGTTTCGGATGCCCCGGTATCGGGTACTGATGTTTCGCCCGCCTCGGTGTCGGGTACTGATGTTTCGGATGACTCGGTATCGGATGAAGCGGTATCGGATATCGTTGTATCTGTAGTGTTCTCACTGTCGGACTCACAGGAAGGCAGTACGGGAAGGATCAAAAGACAAATCAGAATAAGACATACTAAACGGCGGAATTTCATTTCGATTTTTTTACTCCTTGCATTTTTCAGCTGCTGTTTTTTCTTTTTTGCATTATTGTATAAAATAATAAGAAAATTATACCATATGCCGACCGGAATATCAACCCTAAAAAGTCGAATTATTGTTTCTCTTTATTATTTAAAGGTTTATTGCAGGCATAGCCTGCTCTCTGATCAGAGGGCAAGCCATCGCAATAAAAAGGACTTCCGACAAAAGCCGGAAGCCCATAAATTATTTACCGCAGCGATT
>JAKSOD010000138.1 GCA_024405755.1 Clostridia bacterium | reverse complement strand
GTGACCATATTAGCGATTTCTTCTCCTTTTGTGTAATCCGGCAGCGCTCGATCTGCCAGCTTTGTTCTTGGCATGGTAAAAACTCCTATTTGCGTTTCAAACCTGATTTTATTATCAGATCCATACGATTGGCAGGTTCAGCGGTTTCGTCCGATAAAAAACAGTGCAAGTGTGCCGGGGCCGGAGTGAGAACCGATCACAGAACCTATATCCCCAATATATCCGGCTTTATGCCCATATCGCTGCTCGATCATGTTTTCAAGCAGAACGGCATCATCCCTACAATCTCCATGAGAAATAAAATACACACCGTCTTCCGGATTCGATGCGAGCAGCTGATAATTTTCATACAACGCCTTGATAGCTTGTTTGCGTCCGCGAACTTTGGATACTGCTTCAAGCTTTCCGAGGTCATTCATGTGCATGACCGGTTTGATGTCCAGCACTGTTGCGGCGAATGCTTCTGTTGCGCTGATCCTTCCGCCGCGTTTCAGGTACTTGAGGTCATCGACGGTAAACCAGTGGCAGATCTTTGGCGCGATTTCCGAAGCATAAGTAATCAATTCATCCATCGTCGCTCCGGCGTCTCTTTTTTTCGCCGCATAGTACAGCAGAAGTCCCTGACCTGCAGAGGCGCAGAGCGAGTCAAACACATGTATCTTCCTCTGCGGATATTCCGCGGCCAGTTCCTTTGCCGCGCTCTCTGCGGAACCGTATGTGGCGCTGAGTCCCGATGAAAAGCAAAGATAAAGAACATCGCATCCGTGGTCCAAAATATCACGATAAGCCTTTTTATATTCATCAGGATTAATCGTTGAGGTTTGGAATACCGTCCCGTTTCTCATAGCGTCATAAAACTCTGAAACCGGCATATCGCGGTTTGAATAAATTCCCGGCTCATTCTTTTTTCTGAATTTCAGATCTATACATTCAATTCCCCATTTGAACAGGATATCCGGGCTCATGTCGCAGCTCGAATCCGTTATGATGATATAGCTATTCATGCTATCCCTCCTTATAAAAACAGTTTTATTCTGCGGAAATCAGGTATGAATAAATCGGCTGATTGCCAAATACAACGGAAACCTCTGCGTCTGATCCGACGGCTTGTCGTATAGTGTCCGCCGCGTCTTCTGCTTCAGCCGGCTTGACGCCTTTGCCGTAATACAGCGTAATGATCTCCCTGTCACGAATCTCATTTGCCAACGCGAGCAGACAATCCTTTGCGGAGTCTTTTGCATACCGCAGGGCGTTGTCCACAAGCCCGATATACTGCTTTCTTTTGACGTGAATATCTCCGATGTCAGCATTTTTCACGGCACGGGTAACGGCAAGCGTTTTGACCCCGGAGACAGCCATATCCATCTCTCTTATGTTGCCATCCATACTGGCAGAAGCTTTGAATGCGATCAGAGCCGAGATGCCCTGTGGGATCGTAACGGTCCTGACAACCTCAACCTGTACACCTTCTGCCATCGCTGCGGCCTGCTGTGCGGTGAGTACGATATTGGAGTTGTTGGGGAGCAGGATCGCCCGTTTGCAGTGCAGTTCCTTGATGGCTTTCAGAAAGTCATTCGCACTCGGATTCATGCTCTGGCCGCCTGCGATCACGTATCCTGCGCCGAGTTCCATAAACAGATCCCGAAGTCCGTCACCATTCGCCACGGTAATGACACCGCAGGTATCCGGTATGACTTCCTTTTGCTCATCCTCAG
>JAKSOD010000137.1 GCA_024405755.1 Clostridia bacterium | reverse complement strand
CCTTCTGCGGTCATGGTTCCGGTTACGGAACAGTTGATAATCTTTGTACTTCCCCGACTCTCTCCCATTAATCCGCCGGCACAGACGATCTCACCCGTACATTTTATCCCTACCACGACATCCGTCAGATGTACATCCCGGATCGTTGCACCCTCCGCGTAGCCGAAGAGACCAAGACGATAATATTCCAGGGTGCTGGCATAGGTGATGTTCATGTTAGTGATGGTATGGCCGCCGCCGTTGAAGCTGCCTTTGAATTTGAAGGCCGTTTTGTTCCCGATTTGCGACCACTGGTGTGTGTTGCCGTTCAGGTCCAGATCCGCGGTAAGCAGAATATATTTGTTGCTGAACCCGTTTTGCGATGTGTTCCTATTCGTCTGGTTTGCAAGGGCGGCAAGACTTTCTTCGTCGTGGACGAGGTACGGGTTCTGTATCGTACCGTTATGTCCTGCGGTAATTTCATCTGCATACCACGAGGTGTTCACGTTTCCATCCCATGCTGCACTCACGGAGCCTGTTCCGCAGAGCAGCAGCAGAATTGCAAGGAAGATGAGGCCGGTACATTTCATCTGTGCGTAAGTCCTCTCTGCCGCAGCGAGGTTTCTGCCCGCGCTGCACCAAATCCGTACATTCATCAAGAAAATATCCTCCAAAATCCAATCGACGGTGTTCCCACCTGGTTTGGGAGAGAGCACTGTGATTGAATCTTATTATGATAGGATATTATCCGGAAAACGGTCCGTATCGCAAATTCACAGAAAAATTTCCGCAGATGCAGGTATTTCAAGGATATGTGTGTCTGAAGGGATATCCGGATACTATCCTTCGCGTGTGCCGGAAAAACGGGGGAAATGAGGGTGGGGAGGATTATTTATCGGTAATACAAACGTTTTGCGCTATAAAAAAATTGAAAGATAGGTTTATTATGGATTGTGTATGATATCCTATCATAATAGGGTGTGATAAAAAGTCACATTCCGATTGTATTTTACCCGGGGGTTTGTTACGAGGAGTCCGCTACATTTATGTGGTTTCCTTGGATGAAAGTCCACGAGGATTTTCGATCCCGTGAGATGCTGTGCGTGTGCAGTACGGGGTACACGGTGTAGCCGCACAGGGCGTCGCGTTCGCCGTACTTATCCTCGCAGGCTCCGTGTATGTGTGGAACGACCACTGTCTTGATCGCATCCATCATGCGACCGCAAGCGAAGAGTGGGAATAAAATCCGATCATTTTTTAGAACAATCTCTTCAAAAGACCTGTATGAGTTGTAATAGGAATAGATGGAGACCAAGACTACAGATTTTTCAGACGCACACAAATCATTCATAAAAATCACCAAGAATCAGTCTTCATTGACCAAACATATATCATTGCTCCCAATAGAATATCTCTCATCTCCATCTGACAGGGAATCTGAACAAACCGGATAAACATGACAACAATTGACGTAAACGGAACTGATGTCACCGTCAAAAAAATCGAAGACAACGATTACATCTCTCTTACCGATATGGTCCGAAACACCGAAAATGGATCTGTTCTCATCGGAAACTGACTTCGAAACAGAAACACAATCGAGTTTCTGGGAATCTGGGAACATGTACAACCCGGATTTTAATTCCATCGAATTCGATGGAATTAAAAACGAGGCGGGGCTCAACCGCTTTGCCCTCTCCGTAAAGCAATGGAGTGAACGGGTTAATTCACGTGGGAT
>JAKSOD010000136.1 GCA_024405755.1 Clostridia bacterium | reverse complement strand
TTTAAATCGTCAAGAAATCCCATACTATTCTATTTGCGGTTTTATGATATAAGAGTGCGTACTTATTTGCCGATTCCGCCTACGGTCTTCAGAATTATTTTTACTGCATCCATTCCGCCGTCGAGATACGCAGCCCCGCACAGTGCTTCAAAGCATTCCGCTGAAACTCTTCCCGATTCCCAGATACGCTGACGCAGTTCACCTGCACCCCAGAAAACAAAATCAGGGAGATTAATGCTTTCAGCGAACCGGCGAAACACAGACATATTTACGAGAGCTATCTTTTTCATCGTAATGTCTCCTTTGTCGTCTTCGCCTGATGCCAGAAGATACTCGAGTATTGCAGTATCAAGGGCTGCATCGCCGAGAACTGCAAATCTGTCCATAGTCCGTTTCTTTTCAATACCGTGTTCTCCTGCGTAAGCGACGCGGGTTAAGGCACTGTTGAGCAGTTTGATATCGGAAAATGTGTATCCGATTACCTGAAAGAGTTCTTTTTTATCTAAGTTCATACTTATTCTCCGTACTGATTAATTAACTGGATTAGCGCGGCAAATCCTTCAAACTCCATGGAAAGAACCGCGTCTTCAGTCATTCCCATGCTTGTTTCACCGTCTGCTGTGAGCATCTCAGGTCCGCGGACGATAACGCGGTCGAGTACTTCACATGCTTCGGGGTCGAATACGAATGCTCTGCCCGGAATTATAACAGTCTCCGTAAGCTTTTCTGTATCGAGCGCCTTCAAATCGTCAATCGTCATGAGACAGGCAATATCTTTTGCAGTCGGAACAACGTTTTCTTTGTCAGCGCCGCACTTCTGCAGAATTTCAGAAATGTACGGCGCTGCTGCAGCGCCGGTGATTACCGATGTTTTTCCGGTTACGCGCGGCAGTTTTTCCAGCAGGTCGGGTCTTTTGCGGATGGCAAACGGCGAGTCGAAGAGAGGGTCATACAGCGGTGTTCCTGAAAGCCGCAGGTTCGGATGGTTTTTGTGTGCGGTTTCAACAAGACATCTGAACTCTTCGATTGAGTGCATCTTCTGGCCTTCGATTACCGGTGCATTGTCGAGAATCAGCCCCTGTTCAACGCCGTTTGCAAACCGCATGAGAATGACGCCTTTTACGCCGATACGTTCAAGCCACAATAGCGTTTCTTCAAGGACGTCGCCGTCATTTACGCCCGGTAAAATGACGATTGCTGCATAGACGTCAATTTTTTCTGCGAGGCGTTCGAGAACTGCAAGTGAGGCTTCCGGCGTCGGGTCGTGCATATATTTTTTCCGTAAGGAAGGGTCTGATGCAAAGACGGTAAATGAGATTTCGCTTAAGTTGTTTTTCAGTAAGAAGTCTGCCGTTTCCGCTGAGTCAAATCCTTTGCCGCTGGTGTATCCTATATGAAGGGGGACGTTGAGGCTTCCTAAGATTTCTATTAAATCAGTAAACTCCGGGTAACAGCTGGGGTCTCCGCCTCCGGAGATGGTTATCCGCGTTACGTCGTCAGTTGTCATCTGAAGGTCGGCAAGGAAGTTTTCTGCGACCTCTTTTAACGGCAGGAATCCGTCATATCCTTCTTTTACGCCGCGTGAACAGTAGTCACATCCTTTTTTGAACGGAAGACAGTATCTGCATCCAAACGGCGGCACATCTTTTGCGTGTTTAAAATAACAGTATGTACAAAATCCGCGACAGTTAACGCCGGGTTTTCCTCCGATATCTACGG
>JAKSOD010000135.1 GCA_024405755.1 Clostridia bacterium | reverse complement strand
CCTAAATTCCCGCCAAATAGACACATACGCCGCAAAAAGAGAAGAAAAGCAAAGAAAAAGAGAGGAAAATTGCAGAAACCTCTTGTTTTTTTGGGAGAAGTATGATATAATAGTAATATACAATAAGAATGATTTCGGAGGCAGATATGGCACTGAATGGGGAAGTGAAAGTACCGGTACCGGAACACGGAGCGGTGAAAAGACGGATGGGGGATAAAATCTATCTCTATTACGCAACTGCGGTATATCGGAATGAAAAAGGACAGCCGACATGTGACAGAGTGTCCATCGGGAGATATGATGAAGCGACGGGAATGCTGATCCCGAACCGGAATTATTATGAAATATATCTGAAACAGCCGCAGCCGATGCAGGGAGCGATCCGGGATCATGGGGTATATTATGCGTTTTCGGAGATCATAAAGAAATACGGGATCGAAAAAGATTTGAAAAAGTATTTTCCGGAGCAGTATAAGCAGATTCTGACGGTCGCACAGTATATGATCAGCGAAGGAAACGTCATATATTATATCGACGAGTATACGGAAACACACAGAACCGCACTAAACGGCGTTCTGAGTGACGCGGAATGTTCGAGACTGTTTTCGGGAATGCGGGAAGAAGATATGCTTCTGTTTCTGCGTGAATGGATGAAGCGAATGAAGCAGAATGAATATATCGCATACGACGTAACAAGCATTTCCACATACGGAAAGAATATACCGGATGCCGAATGGGGATATAATCGGGATAAGGAGAAGCTGCCGCAGATCAATCTCGGCATGTATTACGGAGAAGAAAGCAGACTGCCTCTGTATTACAGAGTTTATCCGGGAAGCATCAACGATAAAACGCACCTTGCCTATATGACGGAGGACAACAAATTCATAAACGGCGAAAAGATCCGATATGTCATGGACAGAGGCTTTTATTCCGCGGAAAACCTGCGGCTTCTCGTTGAAGAAGGACACCGCTTCGTGATCGCCCTGCCGGGAAGTCTGAAATACTGTCATGAACTGATCGGAAAACACAGAGCGGAGCTTGTCAATGTTTCAAAGAACAGGATCGGTTATAAGCACCTTTACGGCATGAAAGCGGAGTGTACGGAGCTTGGTTTCCGTATGAACGTCCATATTTTTTATGATCCCGAAAAGGCCTTTCATGAGAGTGAAGCATTGTATGAGCTTCTTGACCGGCAGGAAAATGACCTTGCTCATATGGAAGAGCCGCCGGACAGAAAACTGCATTATGACAAATACTTTTTCATCAACCGATCAAAGGACGGGAAACTCGGATATACGAGAAATAACCAGGCGATCGACGAAGAACTCGGACGCTGCGGCTTCTTTCTGATCGCAGAAACAGATTTCAAAAAAACGACGGCGGAGATCCTTGATATCTACCGCCGCCGGGATATGGTGGAAAAGAACTTTGACAATCTGAAAAACGAACTTGATTTCAAACGTGTCCGCACGCATAATCCGGAAGTTCTGCACGGGAAGATTTTTGTGTCATTCCTTGCACTGATCGTACGCTCCTATATGGTGAATCGGCTTTCCGATGTGGATCTTCCGATGAAAAAGGTGCTTTTGGAACTCGATAAACTCAAAACCATCGACATCGGCACCGCAGTAAAACCGAGACTCATCAATCCTCCGACCAAAACGATCCGGGATATCCTTGACAAACTTGATATCCCCTGTGATTTTGTATGTGATAATTCGGTGGGAATTTAGGG
>JAKSOD010000134.1 GCA_024405755.1 Clostridia bacterium | reverse complement strand
TAATCCCCGAACACAATCACATCCTCATACCCGATTCGTTCATAGAACCCGTGCGCCTTCGTATTACTCCTGCGCACCTCAAGACTGCACGCGCTGCACCCTTCGACAAAAAAGTCGCGCTCAAGTTTTCTCAAAAGAAGTCTTCCGATGCCGAACCCCTGCATATCCGGAGATACCGCAAGATTACAGACATGCCCGTATTTTTCATCTCCCGTCTCTTCGACCGCTCCGGCTGAAAAACCCACCACGCGCCCGTCAGCTTCTGCGATGTAAAATGAGGTAAGAAACACCGCCATCATCTCAAAAAGCGCCTTGTATTCCCACGGGTCGGGGAAACAGAGGAGTTCAATCCGGTAAATCTCCGGAATATCTTCAAGGGATGCTTTACGTATAGTGCATCCCGCACGAGTCCCCCCCGGACCATTAACCACTGACATGCTATTTTAGTATTGGACGCCAAACAATATAGCATAATGGTAACCGTATATCCTTTTCCGGGACTTCACCCGACCGCAGAATCATTTTCTGTCGTCCCGTCCGTCCCGTATGACGTAATCGAGCGCGAAGACGCCGCAAAAGAGATTGCCGAAAACCCGAAATCTCTTCTTTCTGTCATCAGAACCGATGCAGAACTCATAGACCTTGACCCGCACGATGATAAAATCTATGCGCGCGCAAAAGAAATGTTTGCAAAATTCAAAGCAGACGGTCTTCTTGAAAGCGATGCAAAGCCTGCATACTACATCTACCGGATTACGATGGGAAAAGAAGTCTTTACAGGTCTTGTCTCCTGCGTATCTGTTGCAGAGTACAACAGCAATGTCATCAAAAAGCATGAGCTGACCCGCTACGACAAAGAAGAGGACAGAACACGCCACATCGATTCTGTTTCCTGCCACACCGGTCAGGTTTTCCTGCTCTACAAAGATGAGGCAGCGGTCGAAAAGATGCTTTTATCTTTAATCGACGGTAAAACGCCGTTTGGCGAGTACACCGCAAAGAACGGAAACTTCCACCAGATTTTCCGCATCGATGATGAGGCGGAGATGGAAAAGATTACTGAAACATTTGCAGGAATCCCGAATCTCTACATCGCAGACGGTCATCACCGTGCAAAGTCCTCGGCAAATGTCTGTGAGCGCCGCAAATCCGAAAACCGTTTAACTCCTGACGCAGAAAAGTTCATGGCGGTTTTGTTTGCACACAAATCTGTTAGAATCTACGGCTATCACCGCCTAATCCGTGACCTTGCAGGTCTCAATGCGGATATGTTCTTAAATGACCTGGCTCTCCGATTCACAATTACGCCGATTAAGAAAGTGGATATTAAGAAGAATGCAGTCCCGGCACGTGAGACATCTTCTGATATGCATGTTATCCATCTCTATCTTGAAAGCCAGTGGTATGAGCTGACCAGAAAAGTTGAGCCGAGCGCTGATGCTATCGAGCGGCTGGATGTTTCTGTTCTGCAGAATCTTGTCTTAGATGATATGCTTGCAATTTTAGATCCGAGAGGAGATCCCAGAATTGCTTTTGTCGGCGGTATTGTGCCGCTGGAAGAGGTTACAAAGCAGGTTGATTCCGGTGAGTTTGCAGCGGCATTTATTATGCAGCCGGTAACAGCACAGGGTGTTATCGATGTCGCTGATGCGGGATTAATTATGCCGCCTAAATCAACGTGGTTCGAGCCGAAGCTTCTTTCCGGCATGGTAATGCATGAGATAAAATAAAACTCCATAC
>JAKSOD010000133.1 GCA_024405755.1 Clostridia bacterium | reverse complement strand
ACCAATACTATACCCAGTTTATGGCAGAGAGCACTCTCGAAAACGACATATATATTCTGGCACTCGAAAACGCGGTAAAGCACAAAGCAGTCCCGCGTGCCGGAGCCATTTTAGGCATGGTTATGGGAACACACCCTGAACTGCGCAGTCAGGCAAAAGAAATCAACGCTATGCTTCCTGCAGTTCTCGCAAAAGTAGAAGCATTAACACCCGAAGTACGTGAAGCAGAACTCAACCGCTTAAATCCGGACGCCATCGGAAAAATGCACGAGAAAAAAGAACGTGTACACGAACTTCCGGCACTTCCCGAAGCAGAAAAAGGCGTTGTCATGCGTTTTGCGCCAAACCCGTCAGGACCTCTGCACTTAGGACATGCCCGTGCATCGGTCTTAAATGACTACTACGTCAAAAAATACGGCGGAAAATTCTACTACCGTGTTGAAGATACCGACCCCAAACGTGTTGACCCCGAAGCATACGACATGGTCATCGAAGACCTCAAATGGCTTGGAATAGGAGTTACCGACGTTGTTTATCAGTCAGACAGATTTGATATCTACTATGACTACGCACGCCAGTTAATCAAACTCGGCGGAGCATACATGTGTGTCTGCGACAACGAAGAATTCAAACAGTTAAAACTCAAAAAACAGGCATGCCCATGCAGAGATTTACCCGTCGAAGAGCACTTACAGCGCTTTGAAGACATGCTGGCTGGAAAATACAATGACGGAGAAATTACCATGCGGGTTAAAACAGATATCACCCACCCTGACCCGGCAGTCCGTGATTTCGCTGCGATGCGTGTGTTAAAGAGCACAAAGCATCCGAGAAAACCGGAAATCTTTGTCTATCCGCTCATGAACTTCTCTGTCACCATCGATGACCATTTACTCGGCATGACTCACGTCATCAGAGGAAAAGACCACATCGCAAATACCAGACGTCAGGAATACATCTACAAATACTTCGGCTGGAAGATGCCGCACTTCTACCACTACGGAAGAATGTCCATTGATGGACTTGAACTTTCCACATCAGGAATGAGAAAAGGAATCAATGAAGGTCTCTACACCGGATGGGACGACATTCACTTAGGAACTCTTCGTGCGTTAGCCCGCCGCGGTATTCAGGCAGATGCAGTCCGTGCATCAGTCGTCGATATCGGTATGGGAGATACTGACATCTCATTTTCGTGGGAAAATCTCTTCGCTGCAAACAAAGCAGTCATTGATGCGGATGCAGACAGATACTTCTTCGTACCTGAGCCGGCAGAAATTGCTGTCTCCGGCGCACCGGAAACCGAAGCACACGCTCCGAAGTACCCGAATAAACCGGAACGCGGCGAGCGTCTCTTAAAGTTCACCGGAAAAATCTTAATTCCGCAGAAGGAAATCGTACCCGGAAAACTGCTCAGATTAAAGGACTTATTCAATATCAGAATTTCTGCTGACGGCAAATCCGCAGAGTACGCAGGCGACTCTCTTGCAGATGCCAGACGTGAAAAAGCACCTATTATCCAGTGGCTTCCGGCAGAGACAAAAGTCCCCTGCTCGCTTCTTACACCGGAAGGCGTTATGGATGGATTCGCAGAGCCTGACGTGCTTGGATATGAAGGGCGTATCATTCAGTTTGAACGCATCGGATTTACCAAAATCGACAGCGTAAAAGACGGAAAAGCTGTTGCTTACTTTACTCACCGGTAAATGTCTGCAGCAGATATCGCACGTCTGATTTCTTC
>JAKSOD010000132.1 GCA_024405755.1 Clostridia bacterium | reverse complement strand
TTGAGCTGATGTTTAAGCTCCGCTGCAATCTCTTCACTGAATCCGTTTTTACCAATCCAGACGGTCGGCTTCAGTGTCTGGATGTAACTCATATCATTCTTTGTCATAATTCCTGTCTTTTCCCTATCGGAATCCGATATACTCTCCCGCACTCTTTGCAGGTATATATTACTCTGCCGCGGGAGACTCGCACCGTAAGATTTTTTCCGGGGACAAAATACGCGCCGCAGCTGCGGCAGAAGGAACGTTTCTGATTCTGCGTCAGCCGTACACGCTGCTTTGCAGATATTGCACGGGCGTGCTCGACATAGCGGGCAGAACGGTTTGCATCCTCTTTATTTTCCTCTGCTAAGGAGAAGAGAATGCCGATGCGTTCACGGGAGATGTCTTTTACCGACACTCCTTTTTCGTATTTTGCCATGATACCTTACTTAATGGTGCGGGATAGGTTATGTATTTTTGGGGAGAATGATGACTTTGCGCCCCGCTATTTTTAACCTGTCGTCGCAGAAGAGTGCGATGGCTTCTGAGAATGCGATATGTTCCTGCTCAAGAATTCTGTCTGATAAGCTGTCTTCTGTGTCATCGTCAAGAACAGGCACTGTCTTCTGTACTATAATAGGTCCTGAATCAAGTCCAGCATCGACGAAGTGCACCGTGCATCCGGCAACTTTTACGCCGTAGTCAAGCGCCTGTTTTTGGGAATGAAGTCCGGGGAATGCCGGAAGAAGTGCCGGATGGATGTTCATCATGCGTCCTGCAAACTCTTCGGCGATTTCTTTTCCGATGATTCGCATGTATCCGGCGCAGACGAAGAGGTCTGCTCCGGTTTCTTTCATGGAGGCTAAGAGGTCTCTTTCGTATGCGGCTTTGTCGGGATAGTCTTTGAAGTGGTGGATGATAACAGGTATTCCTTCTTTTTCCGCGCGGGTTATGGCGAGGGCGTCTTTGTTGTCAGTGATGAGCGCAACACAGCGTCCGTTTATTTTTCCTGCGTTGATGTGCGCAAGGATTGCCAGGAAGTTTGACCCTCTGCCTGATGCAAGTACTGCTATTTTTTTCATGCTGAGGGTTTTCCGATGATGACGGTTGTTTTTGCGGTGAGTTTTGCAAAGATTCCGCATTCAAGAATTCCGGGGATGGCGTTTATGGCGTCTTCGAGTGCTTTCGGGTCGGTAATATTGCCGAATGCGCAGTCAAAGATGTAGTTTCCGTTATCTGAGATTACGGGGCCGTCTTTTTTGACACCGTTTCTCATGACAGGTTCTCCTCCAAGTTCTTTGAGTCTGCGGCAGACACTGCCGTAAGCAAACGGTAAGACTTCGAGAGGGATTGCGGCAGATAAGCCGGTTACAGATTTTGATTCATCGATTACGACGATGAATTTATCAGCGGCATCTGCCACGATTTTTTCTCTGAGGAGGGCTGCGCCGCGTCCTTTTACGAGGTATTTTTCAGGAGATACCTGATCTGCTCCGTCGATTGCTAAGTCGAGTTTGGGGTGAAGGGATAAGGTGGTTAAGGGAATGCCGTACTCTTCAGCCCGCTGTGCTGTCTGGTGTGAGGTGGGGACTCCTGCGATTTTGAGTCCTTCGGTTTTGATTCTTTCGCCTAAGCGTTCCATTGCGAAGAAGACGGTTGATCCTGTTCCAAGTCCTATGACCATGCCGTCTTTTACCATGTCTGCCGCACGGAATCCTGCGTCCCGTTTGGCCATTGCTGCGTCACTCATGTGTATATTGATTGG
>JAKSOD010000131.1 GCA_024405755.1 Clostridia bacterium | reverse complement strand
TTCTCCATTATGGACTGCGACGAGGTGACACCGTCGCTTTCTCAGGCTCAGCGTTTGCGCCGCATGAGCGAGGATCAGACGTTTACTGACAGAACTGCGATGCAGGTACTATCCGAAGTAAAGGGCAATCAAAAAGAATATGTAAAGGTTCCGGTGGATTCGCTGCGGAGCTATTTTCGCCCGGATACTTCTATTAAACAGATGACCGAGACACTTGTCAAGGCTATGGAATTTTACAACAAACACTTGGAGCGTCAGCGCAGAGATCGCGACGCCCGCTAATTTGAAAGGAGATTAAAACTATGAAAAACAATAACGAACTCAACTATTTCAACGAAACCAGAAAGCAGGAGCTTGATAAGATGATCGCCGATTTTTCGGACGAGGGGTGCATGTTCGTGGAGGATATGTTCACGGAATTTAACGCTTGTTTCCGTCGCGGTTATGACCGCAGCAACGGCAGAATGACCGTTTCCTTCGGGGACGAACTCGGCAATGACCTGACCTTTATTCTAAGCCGGGAAGAAATCGAGTACGTCACCGCAGGGGTGACCGAAAAGCTCGATAATCTCGTCTGCGACAGCTTCACTCCCTATGAGGAGGACGATGCCGAAAAAGGCACAATCAGACTTACTCCGGTGAACACCGAAGAGGAGTTTGATAAGCTCCTTGCTCATGTGCTTGGCGACGATGGGGGTGGTGCCGATGACTAAGACTGAAATCCAGACGATGTACGAGGTGATGTTTACTGATTATCCCGATATTGTAAACGTGGCACAGGTGCAGAGCATGCTGAATATCAGCCGTCATCTGGCCTATTCGCTCATCAACGACGGATATATCCCCGGTATCAAGATTGGTAACGCATACCGCGTTCCGAAAGTCAACGTGATCAATTACGCGCTTTCGGCGGGTAATTCCGGACCGGCAGCGTAAAATTCTGATTTGAACTGAAATGGCACATTGGACGGGCATTCGAGTAGGCCGTATAATGATTACGGTCCGAAAGGGTGCCCGTTCTTTTGCTATCGACAAAGGAGGTAAAGATTATGATAGCAGGACACCTGCAAATTAAAAACGACTATTACTATATGGTCCTGAGTTATACGGACTCCGACGGCAAACGAAAGCAGCCGTGGATCCCGACAGGACTTCCCGTGAAGGGAAACAAAAAACGAGCTGAGAAAATGCTGATAGAAACACGGCAGACCTATGTGCCGCCGGTCAGCAACGGTAACGGACATCTCTCTGCGGATATGCTGTTTGCCGACTATATGGAAACGTGGCTTGAGATTATTCGCGGCTCCGTGGAAAAGACTACTTTTTCTTCTTACACACAGATGGTCAAGAAAAAGATTGTACCGTATTTTCGCGATACCGGTCTCACACTCGGTTCCATTCAGGCCAAGCATATTCAGAGTTTTTATCTGTATGAGTTGAAATCCGTTTCCGCCAGCACGGTGATCCACGAACACGCAAATATTCACAAAGCTCTGAAATATGCCGTAAAGATGGATCTCATTCCGTTTAATCCCGCTGACAAGGTGGAACGCCCGAAAAAGCAGAAATATATCGCCGATTACTACCGGTTGGATGAGCTGGAAAAACTTTTTGAAGTGACGAAAGATCATCCCTATTCCTTGCTGATTCAGATGACCGCTTTTTACGGGCTGAGGCGAAGTGAAGCTCTCGGTCTGAAATGGGATGCGATTGACTTTGAGCGCAATACCATCACCATCAGGCATATTG
>JAKSOD010000130.1 GCA_024405755.1 Clostridia bacterium | reverse complement strand
TTGCAGAAGGTCAGGGACTCCAAAGGCAGCAGCGGAAAAGCCGGAATGTACGGAAATGATTACGATGATATTTCCTCGATCAAGCGCATTGCCGATGAATACAACATTGCCATCATCCTTGTTCATCATCTGCGAAAGATGAAGGACGGCGACGATCCGTTTAATGAGGTGAGCGGTTCGACGGGCATTATCGGTGCGGCAGACACCAACTATGTGCTGAAACGAAAGCGCAACGACAATAAGGCAACGCTTCTTATCAGCGGTCGTGACGTGGAATATCAGGAGCTGACCTTACAGTTCAACGATTTGAAATGGGAACTTGTAGAGCGTAAAAACAGTACGGAAATTCAGCAAGCCGAAATACCGGCTTTTCTTTTTCGGGTGGTTGATTTTATGAAAGACCGCTCCGAATGGGTCGGCACGGCGACACAGTTACTTACCGAAATGGAAGAAACGGAAACCACGCCGAATGTGGTAACGAAGTACTTAGGTCAGTTTTCGTGCGAAGCTTTGGAGCCGTTCGGCATCGAATACCGAACGAAGCGCACGGGCAAAAGCAGGCTTATTAAATTCATCAAGAGTGACGGCGGTGACGAAAATGACGGCAATATCACTATATAGCAAAAAGTCCGTCATAACCGTCATTGCTGTCATTGGCGGCGAAGGGAGGTGAGAAAATGCGCAGTAAAACATTCGGGATCAACGTTCGTGTGACCGAGCAAGAGAAAGCAAAGCTTCTGCAAAACGCAGGCTTCTGCTCCCTATCTTTATCGGAATACTTACGACGGTTGGGACTCGGAAAAGAGATCAAAGCGGCGGTAACGGAAAAAGAATACCGTGTTTTTCGGATGGTAAATGACCTGAAAGAGAATATCGAACACACCGAAAAAGAAGAAATCGTCCGCAGGCTCGACCAAATCTTAAAGGAAATCAGCGGATAAGAAATATATCTGCGCTATCTTAACGAGCAGACTGTTTTCACTCCCAAGAGTGCCAACAGTATCACTGCATCGTCTTAACGAGCAGTGCATTTACACTCCCAAAGTGCAAATGCCTCGTTAGGGATACCCTAATACCCATATAGAAAGGAACAAATTTATGAATACAAGAATCAAGAAACAATTTTGGCTGTCGCCGAGCGACGCCGCAGAATTAAAACGAAAAGCTCGGCTTGCCGGACTGACGGAAACGGCGGTCATCCGTCTGCTGCTCCGTGGCTATGAGCCGAAAGAAAAGCCGGACGGTCGCTTCTATGATGTGATGCGAGAACTGTCCGCTATCGGAAACAATATCAACCAGCTTGCCGCAAAAGCGAATGCGCTCGGCTTCATTGATACGCCGATGCTGAGAAAAGAAGCTTTGCGCTGGCATCAAATTCAAAACGAGATCGAGCAGAAAGTTTTACTGCCCGAACAGAGCAAACTCAAATGGGAATAAAAAGGAGATGTGATTACAATGACAAAAAGAAAATCTGATTTTACACTGCCGACTTTGGATGATCTGTTTTCCTCGCAAGCAGAGCGTGACGATGCAAAACTGGAGCGAGTTCGAGAAATACCGCTTTGCGAACTGCACCCGTTCAAGGATCATCCGTTCAAGATTATGAAAGGCGAAGAAATGGATCGAATGATTGAAAGTATCCGCAAGGTGGGCGCTATCACGCCGGGACTTGCACGACCGTTGCCTGACGGCGGCTATGAGCTGATCTCCGGGCATAGACGGCTTGCGGCGTGTCAGGTGTTGGAACTGGAAACGATGCCCGTCATCGTGCGTGAAATG
>JAKSOD010000013.1 GCA_024405755.1 Clostridia bacterium | reverse complement strand
TCATTTGCCGAGCAGGATTTGCGGGGCTGGATCACGTAAGTGAGACAGCCCCTTAAACAGTTTCGGTACATTTATGCAGTTTTAAAAAAATTTTTCATAAAACTCCAAAGGACAAGTTAAACCATCTTTTTGATAATAATCGAGGTTTTTCCATTACCGTAGGCGGAACGTCCGACGGAACCTCACCGCGAACGGTCATAGATATAATATAGTTTCCCGGGGGTTGCCGGCTTCATCCCGCACCGTCACCTTCAGTGTGTAGCCGTTCGGTGCCTGACCGAAGCCGCCATACGCCTGCGCGGTATATGTATACTCATAACCGCTTCCCGAGGTAGAATAGACTATTGCAAAGCCATCCGACCGTACCGATACGATCAGTTCCGGCACGGTTTCACGATAACTGTCGCCGCAACGAGAGCAACTGTATGTGATCTCGCTGCCGCACCGATATTCCTCCGCCGGAGCAGTAGGCCGGTATTCATGCCCCGTTGCGGGGAGCGTTTTTGATTGTATCTTTTCCCCGCAAAGCGTACAATATCTGCACTGTTCTCCGGCGTTCAGGCAATCAGGCTCCCGATCCGTCACCCACGCCCCCGCCTGATGCGTCAGTTTGGGCAGCGTTTCGGTCACCGTTTCTCCGCAGAATACGCAGGTGCATTTCTTTTCACCGGTCTTTTGGCAGGTGGGCGTCACGGTGATCTGCCATTCGCCAAGGGTATGCTTTGTCACGGGCACGGTTTCGGTCACGGTTTCACCGCAGACGGTGCAGACGTGTTTTCTGCGTCCGGTCTTTTGGCAGGTTGGTTTTTCAACAGTCAGCCACTCGCCGAACGTGTGGTCAGTTTTTTCGATGTTCATAGTTTCACAAGCTTCACAGATATCACAGACGCGCCGCAGGATACCTTCGTTCTCGCACGTCGCGTCTTCGAAGACATGCCAATCACCGAACGCGTGTCCGACCGCAGGAATGACTTCAGTCACCGTTTCACCGCATAGCTTGCAGATGCCCTTTTTCTCACCTTCAAATTGGCACATCGGCTCAGTTACGGTTTCCCAAACGTCACAAACGTGACCGGTTTTGGCAACTGTTACCGTCACGATTTCCTTGCAGACGGAACAGACGACCTCCATTTCTCCGTCCTCCGTGCAGGTGGGCGGCTTGGTGACGGTGCCGTTCACCGTTGAGAAAACGCCGCCGGGGATAAACCAACCTTCAAACGCCGAGGACGACATCGAAGTGATGCCGAGATGGTGTCCTTCCGGGCAGACATTTTTCGTCTCTGCCTCTCCGCACCTGGTGCAGACCCTTTGGACAATTCCGGCAGCGAAATCCGTCGGCTGGCGTTGAATGACCCATTCGCCCTCGTGCTCCGGATAACTCATCGTTCTCTGCTCACGCTCCACGCAGATCGAGCAAAATCGAACTTCCAAAAGTTCGCAGCAACTTCCTTTTTCCGCCTGCCAGGCAGAATAGGTATGTTCGTGGGAAATCGGCATAGAATGGTTTTCAGTGTCATGGTTATTTCCAGAGTGAAAGTTCCAATTCCACGGAAAAAGGCCCGGAGCAAAGATCATCGCCGCCAGAAAACAGATGATGACAGCGGCAAGAATCCCCACGGTCATCAGCAGTTTTTTCTTCATCAAATAGAAACCTCCTTTAAAAACAGATCGGACACCATCAAAATGTCCCTCATTCATCAGGCACGCAATTATCTCTTGGAACTTTGGTGTGTCCCGTTAATGATTTCCGATATAGTTGTCAAATTGAAACCACGTCCACGGAAACATAGGATTTCGTCTATATTGTTTAAGGTGACCTCTGAAAATTCAGTGCGAGATGGAGCGCAAGGAATTTTTGTGTCAGACGAAACAAAAATCCGCACGTGTTGTTGCCCCGCACGAAGGATTGAAGTATGACGGAATAAAGCACCGCGATCCCGTCCGCGATGAAAATGAATATACAGAGGTCCTCTTAATAACGTGTATTGTGTTCAACAACTTGTTGTGGCAAATTTGCGGCAATAAGATAAAAAAGACCCCCAAAAGCGTAGTGCTTTCGGGGGTATTTTGAGAAAATAATTATCTCTTGGAGAACTGGGAAGCGCGACGTGCGGCTTTGAGACCGTACTTCTTTCTTTCCTTCATACGAGGGTCACGAGTCAGGAAGCCTGCGGATTTCAGCGCAGCCTTGTTCGCTTCGTCAGCAAGAACAAGGGCACGGGCAAGTCCGTGACGGATCGCTCCTGCCTGTCCGGAAAGACCGCCGCCGGTCACTGTGGCTACTATGTCGAACTTGCCGACAGTACCGGTGACCTCAAAAGGCTGGTTTACGATAAGATTCATAGTTTCAAGACCAAAATAGTCATTGATGTCCTTACCGTTGATGGTGATGGAGCCGGTGCCCGGATATACGCGCACGCGCGCTACGGATTTCTTTCTTCTGCCTGTTCCGTAGAAATAGGGCTTTGCACTTTCATACATTGTCTCTTTCCTCCTCTTTCACTCAGGCATTGACTTCGATCGGCTTCTGAGCCGCATGCTTGTGCTCAGCGCCTGCGTATACGTGCAGTCTGGTCATTGACTTTGCACCGATGGTGTTATCGGGAAGCATTCTCTTGACGGCAAGTTCCATTGCCATCTCGGGACGGGTGCTCATCAGCTCTTTGTACTGTACCTTTTTCAGTCCGCCGATATATCCGGAATGACGGCAATAGTACTTCTTCTCAAGTTTTCTGCCGGTAAGAACAGCCTTGTCGGCATTGATGATGATAACGTATTCGCCGCAGTCAACGTGGGGCGTGAACTCGGGGCGATGTTTGCCGCGAAGTATCGTGGCGGCTTTGACTGCCGTACGTCCGAGAGGCTTACCGGCTGCATCAATGACGAACCAGCGGCGCTCGACGGTTTCGGGCTTTGCCATGTAAGTGGACATATTTTTTCCTCCGTAATTGTGCGGGTACGGCGTTTATGCGCAGTTACCCTTTATCAAACGTGCCTATTATAACACTCGCCGCTGTGCTTGTCAATACTTTTTGGAAAACTTTTTTCATTTTTTTAATTTAGCAGGGCATTATCTCACAAAATCTTTGTTTTTCGGCTGTTTTCTCTTCCGCAGAATGGTATCTTCTCACGTTTTTTGTGTTCTATCCCTCTTCCTCCCTGCATATAGTGTAGGGAAAAAGACAAGGAGGTACATCATGATACCAAAGTACAAACCCGAAGGAATGACTATACATACTCCCGAAAACAGAAGTTACACCTCGTCTGTCGCCGGACTTGAACGTGCAATTCAGAACGGTGCCATTCTCGAAGAAACCGCACTTATGTGCGATCCGTCCATGAATCTTTATTTTGACCTCGGCGGCATTCGCGGGATCATGCCCCGCGAAGAATGCGTTCTCTGCCGCCCAGGCGAAGTCCTCAAAGACATTGCCGTCATCACACGCGTCGGAAAACCCGTCGCATTCAAAGTCACCTCTTTATGTGATGACGAAGACGGCAGTCCCGTTGCATATCTCTCGCGACGTGAAGCTCAGAGAGAATGTATCATGCAATTTCTGAACGATCTGATACCCGGAGATATTCTTCGTGTCAAAATAACTCATCTTGAAAATTTCGGTGCCTTTGCCGATGTGGGATGCGGTATCTCTGCCCTGCTCCCCGTGGATTCCCTCTCCGTTTCACGAATCTCTCACCCGCGCGACCGTCTCGTCTGCGGCAGTTACATCTACGCCGCGGTAAAAAGCATTGACGACGAGACAGGAAGGTTATTTCTCTCGCAGAAGGAACTTCTCGGCACATGGGAGGAAAACGCCGCACGCTTTTCTCCGGGGCAGACTGTCGCAGGTACGGTACGGAGTGTTGAGACATACGGGGTTTTTGTGGAACTCGCGCCGAATCTCGCAGGTCTTGCGGAACTCCGCTCCGATATGCTTCCCGATGATCTGCGAATCGGAGACACGGCGGCTGTATTCATCAAAAGCATCATTCCCGAACGGATGAAGGTCAAACTTATCCTTATCGACACACAGTCGTCGCCTGCCGATCCCTCACCCGTCAGATATTTCATTGACTGTGAGCAGGTCCGGCACATTGACCGTTGGGTCTACTCCCCCGCCGCTTCCCCACGGGTGATCGAAACGGTTTTTTGATTTTTCTGTTTTCCATATTTCTGTTTTTTCATAAATATTTAATGGGATGTCTCACTTGCATGAGGCATCCCGCTTTGATTTTACTGTTCTTTTTTGAGTTTTGCGTAGGTCGCCATTAGTTTTTTCGTTCCGACGGTATCAAACATCACCTCATAAAGGCAATCCGACCCCATAGACTTTACAGAAAGGATCTCTCCCACTCCGAAGGTTGGGTGACGCACTCTGTCCCCCGGCGCAAATACTTCACCTTTATTCCGTGCGGCTGCCGTTGTCGGATTTTTTCTCGTTACGGTAAGTTCGTCACTTCCCCCGAACATACGTTTTTTTGTTCCGTATCCCATAGTACTGCCGGAATTTCCGCGTCCGGAATATGCTCCCACAGGCTGTGAGTCGGAAATATACGTTCTCGGATGCCCGGTATAATCTCCGTATGGATTATTTTCCCCTATGCCGCCCCGTGCGTATCCTCCCATCCCGAAGGATCCTGCCGCCTGAGTTCTGTCGTCGATCAGTTCTTCGGGAATATCTCCGACAAACCGCGAGATCTGATTCCTCATTGTTCTTCCGTACAGCAGGCGTGACGACGTATGAGTTATGTACAGTTCCTTTTTTGCCCGGGTGATCGCCACATATGCAAGCCGGCGTTCCTCTTCGAGTTCCCGGTTGTCAAGCAGAGACTGCGTCCCCGGAAAGATACCCTCCTCCATTCCCGGAAGGACCGCAACCGGAAATTCAAGTCCCTTTGCGCTGTGTATCGTCATCAGCACCACAGCGTCCGCCGTTTCGTCGTATTTATCAACATCGGCAACGAGAGCGTTCTCTTCAAGAAATCCCGTCAGCGTCGGCTCGTCGTTTTCATTCATATAGTTCACAACGCCGGATATGAATTCCTGCACGTTGTCAAGTCTGTCCTTCTCCGCTTCTCCCCCGTTTTCGAGCATCTTGCGGTATCCCGTAAGTTCAAGCATATTCTCCGTCAGGGCGTCAAGAGGACAGCCGCCCTCGTACATTGCTGTCAGTTTTTCGATCGTTTCCGCAAAATTTTGAAGGACTGCGGAGGAACGCGCAAGGGCGATATAATCCGCCGCGTGTTTCATCACGTCGAACATTGTAGTCCCCGTCTCATCTGCGATACTCTCCACCGCTTCAAGAGTCTTGTCGCCGATCTTTCGTTTCGGCTCGTTTATGATTCGTTTGAGACGTATTCTGTCTGCGTGGTTATTTATCAATTGCAGATATGCCACCACGTCGCGGATCTCTTTGCGGTCGGTGAAACGCTGTCCTCCGCATATACGGTACGGAATCGCGCTCTTGGCAAGCGTACGTTCTATCGTCTGTGCCTGCGCGTTGACACGGTACAGCACCGCAAAATCCCGGTATGTATATTTCTTCTCCGCAACGGATTTAAGTATCAGATCGGCGATCTTTCTTGCCTCGTCGTTCTCGCTGCCGAGTTCTTCAAGGACAATCTTTGCTCCCCGATCGTTCTCTGTCCACAGCGTTTTCTTTCTTCTGCCCTCATTCTGAGCAATTACCGCGTTTGCCGCGTCAAGAATTGTCTTCGTCGAACGGTAATTCTGTTCGAGTTTTATTACCTTCGCTTCGGGATACGTCTTGTCGAAACTCAGTATGTTCTCGATCGTTGCTCCGCGGAAGCGGTATATGCTCTGATCGTCGTCCCCGACCACCATTATATTTTTCCATTCCGAAGCAAGCAGTGAGCAGAGCGCAAACTGTGCGGGATTGGTATCCTGATACTCATCAACACATATATATCTGAATTTGTTTGCGTAATAATGACGTACTTCGGCATTGTTTTTCAGCAGCAGCACCGTCTGCATTATGATATCGTCAAAATCAAGTGCGTTCGACGACGATAAGCGTTTCTGATATTCGGCGTATATTTCCGCGTACACCTTTTCCCTGTATCCCCCTGCGGCTTTTTCCGCGTATGCACGGGGAGTCAGAAGTTTTTCCTTGGCACGGCTGATCTCCCCTGCCGCGGTCTTCACGGGAAACGCCTTGTCGTCAATATTCAGGTCCTTCATCACGGCGGCAAGAGTCTTCTTCGTGTCATCCGTGTCGTAAATCGTCACTCCTTCGGAGTATCCCATTTCCGCCGCATGAGCGCGGACTATACGCATACATACGGAGTGGAAGGTCCCTGCCCATATATCTTTCGGGATCTCGGGATCATCGAACATTTTCGACAATCTGTCCTTAATTTCGTTTGCCGCCTTATTCGTAAACGTGATCGCCAGCATCTCCCACGGGGCACAGCCGCGGCAGCGGCTGTTTGTGAAATCGTCGAGTATCGGGCGTATATCCTCCGGGGAAAACGCCGCCGCGGCTTCGTATGCCGCAACAACTTCGTCCGTCACCGTCTGCGGCACATATACGTCGGCACAGGCATTGCCGTATCGGATTATCTGCGCTATGCGCCGCACCAGCACCGTGGTCTTTCCGCTTCCGGCTCCTGCGATTACAAGCAGGGGACCTTCCACAGTATACACAGCCTCCCTCTGACGTTCGTTGAGATCGCTGTTTACTTTATCGAAAAGTGCCCGCTTGGCTTTTATGTATCTTTTTTTTATTTCTTCTGTCATTTTCGTTCCTTGCTTCTCATTTGGTTTGGGCAGCCGTGCAGTACACGGCTGCCCATTCGGATCGAGCAGCGTAATCAGTCGTTGTCGAAGCTGTGGTTGTTGTTCTGATTCTGATTGTTGCTGCGGTTGTTGTTCTGGTTGTTGTTGCGGTTGTTGTTCTGATTGTTGTTCTGATTGTTATTCTGATTGTTATTCTGATTGTTATTCTGATTGTTATTCTGATTGTTATTCTGATTGTTGTTGCGGTTGTTGTTGTTCAGATTACGAATATCCATAAGTTTCAATTTCCTTCCGCACGGCACTCTGATCTTTTTGCCGCGCATTAGGATTATTTCCGTTATCCCGAGTTTTATACGCGCCGGATGTTATTCCAGCATATATCTCGATTCCGCCTCTTCATTCACCGCTCCCGCAAGTCGGGCGCAGGTTATTAAGAACACTATCGACAGCGCGGCGTCAACAAGATACCATATCTCACTGATAAGATATTCAGAATAGGTTGCGATAAGGTTTGAGATCGCTCCCGACACGGCAAGAAGTCCTGCCGCGGCGATACAGACGTACAGTTTTGTCAAGAGTTCGCGCCTTATGTCTTTCAGTCGGTTTTCACGGTATTTTTCGTCAAGAGTTTCCGGAATATACCCGCAATGGGAAAAAATCACTTTTTTCACGGCAAGAAAGAAAAACACCGCAACTACGGCAAAAACTGCGCCCTCGGCAATTTTTATCGGATAAAATTTCCAAAAAGCCTCATACACCGAAGGATTCGTCCATACCTGACGGTCTTCAAAGCGGTAATTCAGATTATCGGCAAACAGTCCCCATTCCGCAAGGTGAAAATTATTCTCCGCTATCCATCCCGCCGTACTCACCGCTCCGTACAGTACAGATGCGGCGGCACCGTATTTCCAGCCTGAATATATTTTTCTCACCGATACGAAGGCGGCGGCAAAAAACGCCGCACTTAACACGTCGGGTATCAGATTCACTCTGTCTACGGTTATGTCAAGCGTCAGAAGTGCCGCGGCGCAGAACAAAGTCATTACAAGCGCGATCCGGCGGCAGGTGAACAGTCCTTTTTTCGGAAGAATCTCCGTATTGTATTTCCCGTGCAGACCGGAAATGAATTCCTCATCCTTTATCAGCGATCTGAAATACCTCACGATCCTTACGAGCCACACAATTCCGAAAATCAGAAGCACTATTGCCGCCGCTCCGCGGAAAAGTCCGATAAATCGGTACCAATCCATTACTTTATCGTCATACAGTTGTTCCGACATGACGGAAAACTCCGGCAGTGTGGTCAGAATCGCCTTCAACACCACGAATACGGCGGTGAATCGCTTCATTGTGTCCGAATACGAACAGCTTGCCGTTCGTTTCCCCTGTCTGAGCGGTGCCGTTCCTCCGCAGGTATCCGCAAGGTAGGTCATTCCGTCAAAAAGGGCGTTCCATGCAGGAATAAGCCATATTATGTCGATCACTCCGAATACAAAGGTCAGAAGCAGCATGACCGTGGGGCGTTCATACTGATTCACGCCGAACAGCCAGATGACAGTCAGTATCTTTACCGCCGACACGATCAGCATATTCCTGAATTTTCGGTAACTTTCTTCAATATACGCGCAAATGTCCCGCATACGGCGCAGTCCCAGGAGTATCAGCAGAAAACCCACTGCGTCGGGAAGCACGTCGATATATATGATCTCCGGATTGAACAGAAAGAATACAGCCGCAATTATCGCGGATATGCCGAAGGTCTTCCCCGCTCTTTTTCCGTATTCGTCGGTGCCGTTCACGGGTTTGCCCGGGAATATTCCGATCTCCTTTTTCTTTCCCTTATCCTCCACGGCTTGCCTCCCATGCGGCATAAGCCGCAATTATCATTTTTTTCGTGTTGTATGTTTGTTTTTCGCATATTTTGCGTCGCGCGCGGCCTTGCGCTCCTCGATCTCACGCTGTGTGCGGGCGACCGCCTCCTGCTCGCGCTTTTCAAGAGATTCATTGAATTTATTCACGAGTCCTATGCGTGATTCCTTCCGGGGCATCTCCTCGTCTCCCGCAGGACATATTCGCATATAACAGCCGAAAAGCAGTACAAGCACCATTACAGTCCACACAAGCTGTATCAGAAGCGACAGTCCCATCGGAATAAGTCCGGCAAGTGCCATCGCGCGCGCCGCAAATCCCACACACACAAGTATCATATCGGTAAGTGCCGAGATTTTCTTGTCTTCAAGTCCCACTTCGCCTGCGGCTCCGCGTATTGCCCACAGCATAAGCATATGGAATGCAAACACAAGAACGGTTATGGCGTAATTAACCCACACGGTCAAGTCTGAGATCCACGCTGCCTCAGAGCCGAACAGCTGTAACGCTCCGCACACCGTCTCAACTCCGCCCGTTATCCACAGTGCCGCCGCGCTGTAAAACACGTATGTGAATTTCGGAAAATATTCACGCAGTTTTACACAGGAATACGCGATAACCGTATATCCGACAAACCTGAACGCCCAGCCGTACAGAGTCAGCGACATGATAAAGGTTACAAAATATCCGATAAGCAGCAGTCCGAAGCCCATCAGTTATCTCCCTCGCTCTGATGTCCCGCTCCGCAGCATTTCTTATATTTCCTGCCGCTTCCGCACGGACACGGATCGTTCGGTCCCACTTTTTCCTGCGTCTGTCCGCCTGAGGGACGTCTGACCCGGGTGGCATTTTTCATTGCCTCGCGTGACATAATGATTCTCAGCTGACTCGGAGTGATCGTCACAAGTTCCGGCACTTTACGCGTCAGGACCTCACGCACCGTACGCTGACGGATCTCCTCTATCATATCTCCGTACATTGACGAGCCTATGATCTTGAATTCATTCAGCGGATCGCGCTGTGCGTATGATTGAAGCATCACGCTCTGCTTCAGATTCTCCATATCGTCGATATGGTCGAGCCACAGGTCGTCGATATTTTCAAGAAGTATCGATCTTTCAAAGTTGTGGAAATGATCTTCTCCCGCTTGTCCGACGCGGTCTTCATATAGTCTGAGTGCCGTTTCCGTTACGGTCTCTGTGATCTTCTGTGCAGTTTTGGCGTCGTTTGCGCAATCCGCAGAGATCTTTACCAGTTCTCCCTCGGCGCATCCCCAACCGGCATACTTTCTTTCAAGAACTTCAGTGTCTATCTCTGTTCCCTTACCGTTTTCGGCAGGTCTCTGTGCCGCCGCCACGGAATCTTCCACGGTGGAGACGATCATATTTTTGATTTTTTCGGAGATATTCCCTTCAAGCAGAATCTCGTTGCGCTGTGAGTAGATCGTCTTTCTCTGCTCGTTCAGTATATCGTCGTATTGCAGCACGGTCTTGCGTCGCTTGAAGTTATCGGATTCGATATTCTTCTGCGCTTTTTCGATAATATCGCCCATTATGCGCAGATTCTGCGACAGATCCCCATCGGTTTCCGCAGCAAGTCGGGCGGACATTGACTGAAAACGCTTGATCCTTTCGTCACCGTAAAGACGCATGATGTCATCCTGAAATGAGATGAAGAATGTGGATTCTCCCGGGTCGCCCTGACGTCCGGATCTGCCTCGAAGCTGATTGTCGATCCGGCGGGATTCGTTGCGCTCCGAGCCGATAATGTACAATCCGCCCGCCGCGATCACCTTCTGCCGCTCCGGCTCGATCGCTTCCTTGAATTTATCGTAATATATCCGGAATGTATTTCGGGCGTTGAGAACATCAGGATTTGTCGTAGGCGCACTCCCCGATGCCAGCGGGATCAGATCCTTTCTCAGTCCCATACGAAGCATTTCCGTCTTGGCAAGGTGTTCGGGGTTGCCGCCGAGCATGATATCCGTTCCGCGTCCCGCCATATTCGTGGCAAGTGTGACTCGTCCCGGACAGCCCGCCTCGGCAATTATGTCCGCCTCTCTCTCGTGATCCTTCGCGTTCAGCATATTGAACTTTATCCCCGCGGCTTTCAGCTGACGCGCCAACTGCTCGGACTTCTCGACGGACGATGTTCCTATCAGTACCGGCTGCTCTCTGTCGCGGCATTCGATCACCTGTTTGATTATTGCATTGAGTTTGGATTTCTCGTCGATAAAGAATCTGTCGTTATGATCTATGCGGATCATCGGCTTATTTGTCGGCACTTCCACTACGTCAAGTCCGTAGATCTCACGGAATTCGGTTTCTTCCGTCAGTGCCGTTCCGGTCATTCCGGACAGTTTCTTATAAAGGCGGAAATAATTCTGTATGGTCACCGTGGCGGCAACGCGGCTGTCTCCCTTGACGTTCACGCGCTCCTTCGCTTCTATCGCCTGATGAAGTCCGTCCTGATATCGCCGTCCCGGCATCAGTCTGCCCGTGAACGGATCAACTATTATCACTTCTCCGTCTACTACGACGTAGTCAACGTCTCTCTTCTTTACTCCGTGCGCGTGGATCGCCTGATTGATATTATGGGCAATTATGGCATTTTCGGGATCGTTCAGATTATCGATCTTGAATATCTTCTGTATTTTTTCCACTCCGCGGGGGGTCAGCACCGCATCCTGATGCTTCTCGTCCACGATATAGTCAAAATTCTCGTTTTCAAGATCCGCCTTCGTGTCCATTTCCTTGATGACTCTCGGACGCAGAGTCCGGACTGCATCACTGCATCTTGTGTATATGTCGTCGGTGTTTTTCTCCACCACGCCCGAAATGATAAGCGGCGTACGCGCCTCGTCGATAAGTATGGAGTCAACCTCGTCGATTATACAGAAATTATGCCCTCTCTGCAAAAGCGAGCTGCGGTTCTTGGCGATATTGTCACGCAGATAGTCAAAGCCGAACTCCGTATTCGTTCCGTAGGTTATATCCGCCGCGTACTGCTCCTGCTTCTGCTTTACGGACATATCACGCAGGATCACGCCCGTCCGCAATCCGAGAAATTCGTATATTCTGCCCATTTCCGTGGCGTCACGTTCGGCAAGGTATTCGTTGACTGTAACAATATGCACACCTTTCCCCGCAAGCGCATTCAGATACGCAGGCATGGTCGCCACAAGAGTCTTTCCTTCACCGGTCTTCATCTCGGCTATTCGCCCCTGATGCAGAAGGATACCTCCGAGAATCTGTACAAAAAACGGACGTTTTCCGAGTATCCTGTCCGCTGCCTCACGCACTGCCGCAAATGCATCCGGAAGAATCTGTTCGAGCGTCTCTCCGCCGGACAGCCTTCCGCGGAGTTTTTCCGTAGTTGAGCGCAGTTCCTCGTCGGTCATTGCCGAGTATTTCCCCGCAAGTTCTTCAACTGCGTTTGCCGCCGGGGTTATTTTCTTTATTTGTCTTTTACTGTAATCACCGAAAATCAGGGTTTCAAGTTTCATTTTTTACTCCGTTGATATAATACTTCAAGTATATATTATACAACATATTCCCGCGGATTACCATAGGGAATTGTAAATTTTCCCGCCTTATTTTTTCCCTCTGTTGAATTTTCCCGTTCTTTGTTGTATAATTGTTCAAAGAGAACTTCAAAAATCAAAAGGATCGGTGGGACAATTATGGCAAAAGTATTACTCGGTATGAGCGGAGGCGTGGACAGCACCGTTTCCGCCGCTCTTCTCAAAGCGGCGGGACACGAAGTCTGCGGGATCACTTTTATTATGCACGGAGCGGGTAACGATCCTGAGGATTGTACTCTTGCTGACGGCGCGCGCCGTGCCGCACGTGAGGTCGGAATTCCTCTCGTCGTGAAAGATCTCCGTCCTCTTTTCCTCGAAAAAGTCATTACTCCCTTTGCCGATGCCTATTTTTCCGGAACGACTCCGAATCCGTGCGTTTTATGCAACGCAAACATCAAATTCCCCGAAATGCTCCGTTATGCCGACGAAAACGGTTTTGATTTTATCGCAACGGGACATTATGCCTCCTTGACTGACATTGACGGCACTCTTTATATTTCCGCCGCAGGCGACAAAGCAAAAGATCAGACGTATTTTCTTTATATGCTCGGTCAGGACGTTCTCTCCCGCCTGATGCTCCCGCTTTCCGGTCTTTCGAAAGACGACGTAAGACGGATCGCCTCGGAAAAAGGACTCACCTGTGCCGCAGCCAAGGACAGTCAGGACGTTTGCTTCATTCCGGACGGAGATCACGCCGCATATCTCTCTTCCCTGCGTCCCGGATCTCTCAAAGAAGGCAATTTCACCGACACGGAGGGCAATATCCTCGGACGTCACCGCGGATGCGCCGCCTACACCGTCGGTCAGCGCAAGGGACTCGGTATTGCCTCGGATGCTCCTCTTTTTGTTCAAAAGATTGATCCCGTATCCAACACCGTTGTTCTCTGCCGCAGCGAAGAACTCTTCCGTGACCGTATCAATGTTTTTGACTGCAAATTCCCCTCGGGCAAAATCCCCGACGCGCCTTTCCGTGCCGACGTAAGGATCAGATACACCCGACGCAGTGCCTCCGCACTCGTCATTCCCTCTCCCGACGGTATGGCGCAGGTCATCTTTGATGAGCCGCAGCGCGCCCCTGCCCCGGGGCAGTCTGCTGTCTTTTTCCTGCCCGAAACTCTGGGCGGCAGTTCCGACGTCGAACAGTACGTTTTCGGCGGCGGGATAATTGCAGGCTGACTCGCGCCTGCTGCCGAATCATCGGATTATTTTGTTGAATCCGTACGATCTCCCGAAAAAACAAAAACAAAAAACGAAATGCCGCGGGTGGATAAGGATGTTTATTGAATTGTTCAGTAATATCTAATATGCTATATATTGACAAATCAGAATTTGCAGAGGTGATACGAATGCTTGTTTTATGTTCAAACGGACTAACCAGTGAGAATGTAATTTCTGCACTCCTCCCCTATACGCAGGGATACAAAACTGCCGCATTAGTTGTCACAGCGGATAACATATACAAAGAAAAGAATTATCATGTCGGAAGATGCGTCGCAGAATTAGAATCATTGAGTTTGTCGGTTGAAATTACAGATATAGATAAGACACCGGCAGAAACGCTTCTTTCCTATGATGTGGTTTCATTCATAGGCGGAAATCCATACTACTTATTAAAGTCGATACGCGAGCACCACGCAGAATCAGTCTTGAAGTATCTCGCCGAAAATAAGATCCTAATAGGTTGGAGTGCTGCGACATTCGTATTTGGCCCCACATTGAAGTTGGTTGACTTATATACTCCCGAAATGAACACTTTTGACTTGAAAAATCTCACAGGGCTGCAATTGACGAAAGTTGAAGTTTTGCCGCATTACAGCAAATTCATATCTCGCTTTGATGGATTTGAAGCCACCTGTGCCGAATATGAGAAAAAACACTCGGTACAAGTCATTCGCTTAAATGATGGGGACGCTGTTTTCATCGGAAACAATGAAGAACGAATCCTACGTGCTTAACTTATTGAAAGACAAATCCCGGTTTGTCGAGCAAAAAGAAGCAACCCGCTGAAAAAGATTTTCTTTTTCAGCGGGTTGCTTTGTCTTATACCGTCGCACAAGCAGGGAAAATATATATAATTTCCGAATGATGTCGGACTTACGCCCTGATGATGTTTCGGCTTACGCCGAATGCCGCGGCATTTCGTTTTTTGTTTTTCAGTTTATCAGTCAGCCGTAGGAGTGACGTTTGCGTCAACCTTGACGGATATCTTCACGGTATCACCGTTTTTGAGAACGGTATCTGCGGGAGCTTTCATACTCATTGCAGTTCCGTTATATGACCATTCAAGATAGTACGCGGTAGCGGTCACGCCGTCGTCATTCATCTTGGTATGTGCTTTCACTTCAGCTCCGTCGGAGTTCTTGAAAGAATTGAACATTCCGGTCGTATCAAACACTACTGTGCCTTCACGTGCGGCAACAAGTTTCTCAACGGCACTTCTGACAGTATCGCCCTCGGCGATCTCAAAATCTTTTCCGCGCATAAAGATCTCATTGTTCTCGTCATAGATTTCTATGGTGACTTTGGAAACATCAGCGGTGGTATCATCACCTTTACCGCTGTCGCAGGATACGAAGCATAATGCAAGCATTGAAAGAGCAAGGACTGCAACGATCACGCTGCGAAAATTGATTTTTTTCATTATTATTTTTCCTCCGTATGTTATTCCGGAATGCACACGGGCGGCAGTCTGCATACATTCCATCTGCTATTATATCTTATACATTCATTTTTGTCAAGACGACACGGCACTTCTTTTGACAAAACATCCCCGACTGAGAAAATTTTGGCAGCAACGTACCGTTGTCACCCTGCCTTATCCTCCGGGAAGGCGCGATATTCCCGGCAGCGTCGGTACAACAAGTCCCGACAACTGACCTCCGCCATTCTAATGCGCTTTTCTCTCCGCTACGAGTTCCTTCCATGCCGCAAGATTGAAATGCTCTATGCAGGCGTGGTTATATACTCCGTTCCTCGTTCTGCCGTAATAGTGACGTCTGCCGTCGCCTCTGTTCAATGTCAGATTATAATAGTATGGGTAGGACTTGCTTGAATACGGTCTTACGTCATATGGCAGTTCAACGTAACTGTACTGCGCATCGGTTATATAAAGCTGTACGGGAAAATCACGATTCACTTTTACGAGGGCGACCTGAATCAGATTTTCCTCAGGGCAGAAGTCGCATGCAACTCCTTTAGTCACCGCGTCGTAATTTACAAGAACGTGAGTATCGCAGTATTCCGTCGGCTCCGTTCCTTTCACAAAGTATCCCGTCTCGGTACGGTCACCGCGCGGATCGTGAGAACACGCTTCGCTGACAAGTTTTCCGGAATCAATACAATAGGTGCAGCTGACAATATTGTCGCTTATATCAAACTTGCGCAGAGCCTTCCTGCCGGAGTTTACGTCCGAAAGCACCTGCTGGTGTGCCTCGACCATCACCGTGTCGAACAGACTAAGACACGGGTTGGAGCCTTTGAGCGTACGCGGATAATCATATCCGTACCACAGTCCGCAGATATAGTACGGCGTGTATCCGATAAACCAACGGTCGTAGGTATCTCCTGCGGTTCCCGTCTTACCGGCAACATCGATACCGGTCTTTTCCTTGAATCTGATCGTATCTGCGGTACCGGATTCGATAACGTCTTCCATCATGAGCGTCATGACTGATGCCGTTCCCTCGCTGATCGCTACGGTGCCTTTATATTTGTTTTCAAGAACGGTGTTTCCCTCGCTGTCGGTGACTTTGAGGTAGGAATGAGGCTCGTTATAAATACCGTTATTTGCAAAAATGGAGTATGCTGCCGTGATCTCCCGGACATTTATTCCGTAGTTCAACTGCCCGAGCGCAAGTGCCGCGTAGTCGATATCCGTTATCCTTCTTCCGCTTTCAAGGGTCAGTTCGTCGATTATGCAGGACATATTAAGGGTATTATGGCAGAATTCGTAGGATTTTCGCAGTCCCACCATATCAAGGACCTTTACTGCGGTGGTATTGAGAGAGTGCGCTACGGCGTAGTTTATCGGAGTCAGTCCGCGGTATGCGTATGCATCCTTCGGCCAGCCCGTCGCGCTGCTCGTGAAGTTGAACGGAGTATCGTCGATTACTGTACTCCACGTGATGAGTCCTTCCTCAAACGCGGGCGCGTACACCGCCATGGGTTTTATCGAGGATCCCGGAGGCCGCTTGGTCTGGGTGGCGTAGTTCTGTATTCTGTTCGCGGTCTTTTTATCCCGCGATCCGACAACGCCCAAAATGTCGCCCGTATGGGAATCAATGATTATGGCGGAGGACTGCGCTCTCATTCCCGACGTTGCCGCAGGGAAATTCTTGTCATTAAGGTAAACTTTTTCAAGTATTGACTGAATGTTCGGGTCTTCGAGAATATAGATATTCAGTCCGCCGTTATATACCATCAGCGACGCAACTTTTCTTGTATATCCCTTCTTCTCCACCAGATCGTTGATAACATCCTCGATCACCATATCCACATACCACGAGTTTACTCCGTTTGTATCCTTATCGTCTCCTCCGGGAATATTCAGCACAAGTTCTTTCTTGTACGCTTCATCAAACTCCCGCTTGGTGATCAGTCCCTGATCGTACATTTCGTACAGCACGTCGTTGCGGCGCTGGGCGTTATGCTCCGGGAAGGTTATTGGGTTATAGTATGAGGGGTTCTGAGTTATTCCGGCTATTGCCGCACATTCAATAAGCGTAAGTTCGGATACATCCTTCGAAAAATAGTTATACGCAGCCGCCTGTACACCGAGATTTCTGCCTCCGAAGCTTACCACGTTGAGATAAAGTTCGATTATCTCCGTCTTATCCATCTTCGTTTCAAGGTCAAGTGCCCAGAAAATCTCCTGTACTTTTCTCTGTATCTTATAGTCGTCGCTTCCCGTGATGTTCTTTATCAGCTGCTGTGTGATCGTCGATCCGCCGTAGCCGGAGTCGGCAAATCCTATAAAGAAGTTCGCACCCGCTGCTATCGTTCTTTTCCAGTCAACACCCTGATGCGTTCTGAAACGCTTGTCCTCGATCGCGATCACGGCGTTTATCATATTCTCGGGGATCTTGTCGTAGGTGACGTAGGTCGAATCTGTGCCGCCGACGATCTTTTCTTCCTCCATCAGCACCGGGGTACCTATCCTGTTCTCGCGGTCGGTGAAATCATATCGGTATATAGACGTGGTGGTCGATCCGCTCGATATCGCCGCTTTGAACTGCGACACGTCAATATCGGTGTCAACGTAGTTCTTGATGTATATGGAGAAGGCGCAGACAACGATAATACCGGTAAGGGCGGCTATCAGCAATACCGTGATCAGCACGTTCACTATGACCTGAAATATCTTGAACGCAACCTTGACACCGACGCCGCTTGCCGTCTTCGTCTCATGAAGCCAGTTTATTTCCTTCTTTTTACTCATTTATGATCGTTCCTTTCGAATCCGCCGACGCTGCCGGCGTTATCTTTTGGATTAATTCCGATTGCCTGCGCCGATGGCAGACCAAAGTTATACTTCCACACATATTATCATACAATTTTGAATATTTTATGAATTCCGTGCGATAATATAACGTGAATAGTGAAAAAAATTGCAAATAGCATCGCGAAGGAGTCTTTTATGAATCAGAAAAATTTTTATACCGTTATTTTTGCGCTCGGGATCCTTGCCCTTGTCGTGTCGGGACTTGCTCTTCTGTCCGCGGCACGCGCTTATGCTGCTCTTCCGTCGGGGATCCCGGATTCTCCCTCCGTGGTCGATATGCCGACGATCTCCGGCAGCACCGCCGGACTCACGAAAAAATCTTCTTCCCGGACAAGCTCCGCGGAATCGGGAAAAGCATTGTCCCCGGATATCACTTCGGACATATCTTCTGCCTCAGTTCCCGAAACCGACTCCGGCTCCGTGTCCGTTGAGGATACCGTACCGCAATCCGCTCCGCAGGATCAAGTCAGCGTCACGTCTTCGGCTGATACGGAGGCTGCGGCATCACCCGAAATACCGGATATCTCGGGATATACTCTGAAACTCGAAGGAAACACGCTTTATATCCTTGATGCAAAAGGATCAACGGTATACAGCAGAGATATTCCCGCGGACAAACTTCGGGAAGATGACCGCCGCCGTCTCTCGGAGGGGATCACGTTTTCCGATCCCTCCTCCGCGACTGAGGCTTTATGGGATTTGCTGACCTGATCCTTCAGCGTATTACTACGGAATCCGCACCGGCGATAAGGTGAAGTTCGCGCACGACGGCGGGAGAAACCGCCGTTCCGTGGGGATGATCTTCATATCTGTTTTCGTCGGCATAGAAGAATACCGTTCGTGTCGCTCCCTCGAATATCTCAACGATATTGGCGCATTTGCGGTAAACTTCCGAATCCCTTGAAGGAACTTTAATATAAATCACGCGCGGGGTGAGTAAAGTCTGCTTTACCGCCGGTTCCTGCGGTGCGGAAACACTCGCCGGCTGTGTACTCTGACTTTTTGATATGCTCTTCCTCTCGAACTCAGCGTCAGTCATCAGCGGTATTGCCGACGAAAGCAGGAGTTTCGTTCTCTCTCCCTCGCGGCGTGAGATATTGCCCGTAACACAGATCGCGGCGTCGGTATTCACAATGCCTCCGCAGGAGGCAAGACGTTTCGGAAATACAACGATCTCCATTGACGCGCCTCTGTCCGTCAGTGTCACGAACGCCATCGTCTCTCCCGCCCTCGTCGTCTTTTTCGTAACGGAGGTTATTATTCCGCAGACGGTCACGGTCTGACCGTCGCGGTATTCGCTGACATTCTCAGCCGCATCTTCCGCAGCGGAAACTTCCCCTACTCCTGCCTCATCTTCCTCTTCGTCCGCGTTGACTCCGTCTCCGACGGTAAGCTGTGCGATCTCAACGGGAGACAGAGATTCAATATGCTTTCCGTATCCGTCAAGGAGATGCCCGGAGAAAAAGAGTCCGGACATCTCTTTTTCCATCATCAGAAGTTCTCTCGCCGGATATTCCGGTATTTCCGGATAGTTTACATAAGCACCGGAATCCGATTGTCCCTCCGCCGTGAACGAAAACATATCCATCTGTCCCGCAACGGTGCTTTTCTGTCTGTCCGATACCGCTGCGAGTGAATCGTCAAGTGTCACCATAAGGCGTGAGCGGAATGCCCCGAGTGAATCAAAGCATCCTGCCTTTATCAGTGTTTCAAGCACTCTTCGGTTGAGTTCGCCCGTGCCGCTCATTCTGTCGAGAAAGTCGCGGAATGATGTGAAGTTCCCGCGTTCGCGTTCCCTTACAACGGCTCTGACAAACTGCGTTCCCACATTTTTCAGCGCGGCGATCCCGAACGTGATGTCCTTCCCACTGACGTGGAAATCCATCATACTGCGGTTGATATCCGGCGGAAGCACCCTGATCCCGAATTTTTCCGCGTCCGCGATATATTCCGCGATCTTCTCGGGAAATCCGAGAACAGACGTCAGCAGAGCGGCAAAATACTGTCTCGGATAATGTGCTTTGAGATACGCCGTCCGGAACGTCAGCACCGCGTATGCCGCGGCGTGACTTTTATTGAACGCATATTCGGCAAATCCCGCCATATCCGCGAAGAGTTTCGAAGCGGTCTCCTCGCTCATCCCTCTCTCAACGGCTCCGCTGACGAAACTGTCGCGTTCCGCGGCAAGCACCGACGCTTTCTTCTTCGACACGGCACGGCGCACGACATCCGCGTGTCCGAATGTGTATCCGGCGGCTGTGCGGAACACATTCATCAACTGTTCCTGATACACTATGCACCCGTAGGTGTTTTTCAGTATCGGTTCAAGCATAGGGTGGGGATATTTTACGTTTTCCGGATGATTTTTGCCTTCTATATATCTCGGTATGGAGTCCATAGGTCCCGGACGATACAGTGCTATCGCCGCGATAACGTCGTCGATATTCGCCGGTTTGAGATTCGTGAGCATTGCCCTCATACCCGGCTTTTCAAGCTGGAAAACTCCGACCGACCGTCCCGACGAGATCAGTTCGTACGATGCCTGATCCGCAAGGTCGATTTTTTCTATATCGAATTGGGGCTCGGTTTCCTTTATCTGCTTCACCGCATCGTCGATTATGGTCAGATTCCGCAGAGCGAGAAAGTCGAATTTCAAAAGTCCCAGATCCGCTACTGTATTCATATCATACTGCGTGATCACAGCGTCTTTGCTCACTGCAAGAGGCACGTATTCCGTCACCGGTTCCCCCGTGATCACCACTCCCGCCGCGTGTATCGACACGTTTCTCGGCATTCCTTCAAGAAGTCGGGCGGTATCTATCAGTTCTTTGACCTTAAACGAAGAATCGTAAAGTTCACGAAGTTCCGTTACTTCCATAGCGTCGTCTATGGTTATATCGAGTGCCTGCGGAACAAGACGCACCACGGCGTCCGTCTCGGCGTAGGTCATTCCGAGTGCCTTTCCCGTACTGCGCAGGGCGGCGCGGGGAGCAAGTGTGCCGAAAGTGATGATCTGCGTCACTCTGTCCTCGCCGTATTTTTCCTTCACGTACCGGATCATTTCGTTCCGCCGAACGTAGCAGAAATCTATGTCGATATCCGGCATACTGACTCTTTCCGGATTGAGAAAACGCTCAAACAGCAGCTCGAAGCGCAGCGGGTCTATGTCCGTGATCGAAGTGCAGTACGCCACAAGGCTCCCGCAGCCGGATCCTCTCCCCGGTCCCACGGGCAGATCAACGGACTTGGCATAACCGACGTAATCCGCTACGATCAGAAAATAATCGTCGTATCCCATACTGTGTATGGTGGACAGTTCGTAGGCCGCGCGTTCGAGATATTCCGCTGTCTCATGCCCCTCCGCCGGGATCTTTCCTTCCTTCACAAGTCTGTCGAGTCCCTCATAGGTCTTGTCACGCAGATATTCCTCAGCCGTCTTACCCGCAGGTACGGGAAATGCCGGCAGACGGTATTTCCCGAATTCAAAATTCACGCAGCATCTGTCCGCGATCTTCACGGTATTCTCAATCGCACCGCGGAATCCTCCGAACAGACTTTCCATTTCTTCCGTGGTCTTATAGTAAAATTCGTCCGTCTCAAATCCCGCGTGAGTACCCTCGTCGAGAGTGGTGTTCGTCTGTATGCACATCAGCACCGCCTGAGCGCGGGCATCGCTTTTTTTCAGATAATGAACGTCGTTTGTCGCGACAACGGGGAGATCAAGTTCTTCCGCAAGTGAATAAAGCTCCGGCAGTATCGCTCTCTGTTCGGCGATCCCGTGATTCTGCAGTTCTATATAAAAATGATCTTTCCCGAATATTTTCGCGTATTTCTGCGCCGCCGCACGGGCACGGTCGCGTTCTCCGGCAGTCAAGGCTGAAGCGATCTCTCCCGACAGGCAGGCAGACAGGGCGATAAGTCCCTCATGATGATCACGAAGAAGTTCAAGATCCACGCGCGGTTTTGAGTAAAATCCCTCCGTGAACGCCTTTGAGACAATATATATCAGATTCTGATACCCCACGTTGTTCTCGCAAAGCAGGACAAGATGATGATATGCACCGTCTCTGCCGGAAGTCCGGTCAAATCTTGACCCCGGAGCAACGTAGACTTCACAGCCTATTATCGGTTTTATTCCCCTTGCGGTCATGGCACGCCAGAATGCCACGCAGCCGTACATGGCTCCGTGGTCCGTTATCGCAACAGCCTTATGCCCGCACTCAGCGGCGCGGTCGGCAATATCCTTGATCCGGCAGGCTCCGTCAAGGAGACTGTATTCCGTATGAAGATGAAGATGAACGAAATCAGACATTCGTGACTCCAAAAGGATTTGATTTTACTTGGTTTAAAATTTGTTTCCGGATTTGTTTCCGGATATAGCCGCGTATTTCTCCGCCGCCTGCAATAGTTTTGAGAGGCGGTGATTCAGTCCCGATTTCGAGATCGGAGGATCGTGCCTTGCGGCAAGTTCCGCAAGCGTCAGTTCCGGTTCCGCTTCACGCAGTGCGGCAGTCATCTGAAGTTCATCCGGAAGAGTGTCAAACATTCCCGCCGCGCGCAGGACTTTTATCGCCTCAACGTGGGCGGCTGACGCATCAACCGCGCGGCTGAGATTCCTGACCTCACAGTTCGACTTACGGTTGACCTCTCCGCGGAATTCGCGTACCAATTTATGCTGTATCAGTTCCATTGTCGCCGTATTTGCGCCGGAGAGCGCAAGCACTCTCTCCACGTCATCGGACCGTTTTACGAGCAGAGATGAATTTCCGTTTCTGCCCGAAAGCGTCGGAAGTATGTCGTTTTCCGAGAAAAACTCCGTCAGCCGTGACGCTGTCACGGGATCGCTGACTCTGATCTCAAGCCGGGATCCCTTGTCCGGATCACAGAAAGTCGCCGCGGAAAGAAGCAGTCCCGCGCAGAATGCACCGGCGCACAATCGGCATTTTAAAAACGGAAGTTCCGCCGAGACGTGATCCGGATCCGAAATCTCCCTTAACGCCGCGGACAGTTTGTCCGATACTATGACGGCTTCCGCCGTCTTTCTGCCGTAGGCATTGCTGAGTGTCGGCTCGATCTCACGTCCGTACAGTTCGCGTATGAGCCGCACGGCGAGTTCCGGAGCACCGTCCGCACTGAATTTCGCATAGACGGCACCCCCGATACCGCACTCGGCATTGACAAGAAGTCCGTACAGCAGTGCCCTGCGGCAGCAGGCTGAAGACGGAACAGTCTGTACAAGTTCCCGCCGCACGCTGCGGGTAAATTCATTCATAGCCATTTTTTCTTCCGTATCGTTCCGTTTTACTTTTCCGGCACAAAGCAGATTTCACATTCGAGTTCCACTCCGTATTTTTTCCTTACGGTCTCTTTCACAAGTTCCACAAGTCCGCCGACATCGGCGGCGGTCGCGCCTCCGGCGTTAACTATAAATCCGGCGTGCTTCGGGGACACCTTTGCTCCTCCTACGGAAGCACCTTTAAGTCCCGACTCCTCAACCATTTTTCCGACGTACATATCCGGAGCGGGACGTTTGAAAACGCTGCCCGCGCTCGGATATTCCAGCGGCTGTTTATCCCGGCGGCGTTCCATAAGTTCGTTCATCTTTCCGGCAATTTCCTCTTTGTTTCCGGCACGGAGTTTCATTTTCGCCGAAAGCACCGCATATTCCGGATGATCTTTAACGATACTGTGACGGTATGAAAGATCAAGAGCGGCGGCGGGAAGAGTCAGTATCTCGCCCGTTACGGTATCAAGCAGGCGGCACTCCGTCAGCACGTCCGACATCTGTCCGCCGTATGCCCCCGCGTTCATTGTCACGGCACCTCCCACGCTCCCGGGGATTCCGAAGGCAAATTCAAGTCCCGCAAGTCCCGCGTCCCGCGCCGCCGCCGCCGTAAGAGTCAGCGACGCTCCGCTTCCGGCAGTCACGGTGAAGTTTTCGGGATCTGCCGTAATATTTTTCATTTTCGATGTGAACACGACCGCTCCGCGGTAGCCTCCGTCGGCAAACAGAAGATTCGTTCCGTTTCCCGCTGTCATATATCTGACCTTCTCCCGCCGGAGAAGCGAATATGTCAGTTTTGCTTCTTCCTCGTCAGCCGGAAACACAGCAGCATCGGCACAGCCGCCGATCCGGAAACTCGTTCTGGCGGCGAGAGAGGCATTTTCTTCATACTCCACCCCCGCAAGATCGAGTTCACGCAGTACGCCGGCAAGTCCCCCTGCCGTAAACCTTTCCGGATTATTTATATTATGTTCTGCATACTCTGCCATTCTGTCCTCCTCGTTTTTCCCCTCAAGCAGTGCGGGAAGTTCGGAAATATCATTTATGACGTAAGTTATGTCCATATCTTCCGGCACGGGTCTTCCGTACCGGTTGATCCAGCAGGTATCGAGTCCGTATCCGATCCCGCCCTTGATATCCGAAGTCAGCGAATCCCCGATCACAAGGGCTTTCTGCGGATCAAAATCCACGATCCCCGCGGCAACGGCATCAAAAAATCCCCGGGCAGGCTTCTGCACGCCGATCTCGTCGGAAATGAATGAACGCTCAAACAGATCGTGTACGGCGCAGGCACCGAAACGGGATTTCTGAATAAACACTATCCCGTTGGTGATTATATACATTTTGTATTTGCCGAAAAGCGCACGGCAGGTCTGCTCAGCTCCCGGAAGAAGGTAACTCTTGCCCGCAAGGTGATGCTCGTATGAATCCGCAAGCACACGCGCGTCAGCATTATATCCGTACGTCTCAATAAACCTTGCAAAACGAAGGTACCTGAGTCTGTCCTTGGTCACTTCTCCCCTTTCGAGCGACTTCCACAGCGCATCATTTATTCCGCTGTAAACGGAGACAGCCTCCCCGTCGGCGGGCAGTCCCGCTTCAATCAGGGTTTCACACAGAGCATCATGCTCTGCACGGAAAAAATCCAGAAGTGTATCGTCGGCATCAAAAAGCAGCCATTTGTATTTTTTTGCGGGCGGCTTTTCCTTGTATTCTTTCGTCATATCCAACCTCATGCTTGCGGTACGCGGGAATTTCCCATGCCGCGATGGTATATCAAACCAATTATATTATACACCATAACAACGGTTTTTGCAACCGTTCGGGCAAAATTATCCTTTACTATTGCATTTTTATGTTTAGTGTGATATAATTATTATATATTATTATAAAATAAGGAAAGAATGGCTGATGGTTATCGGTATCACGGGTCCGAGCGGTGCCGGAAAATCCCTTTTCTGCGGATTCTTCCGTGAGTGCGGCTTCCGGATCCTCGACTGCGACGAAATTTATCACGGAATGGTCTCTTCTCCCTCCGACTGCACCGCCGAAATCTCCCTGCCTGAGAATTTCGGCACTTCCGTGCTGAGTCCCGACGGAAGTCTTGACCGCGCAGCACTCGCCGCCGTGGTATTTGCCCCCGGAGCGGAAGATAAATTGCTCCGACTCAATGAAATCACTCACAAATACGTTCACGCGGAAATTCTCCGGCTTATATCGGGTCTGCCGGATGACTGTCCTGGTGCCGTGGTTGATGCCCCTCTGCTCTTTCAGGCGGGTTTCGACGCCGACTGCGACCTGACCGTATCCCTCCTTGCCCCCGAAAATATCCGCGTAGCGCGCCTGCTCTGCCGTGACGGGATCAGCGAGGAAAAGATCCGTGCCCGTCTCGATTCCGCCCCCAATGACGTCTATTACATCTCACGAAGTGACATTGTATTCAGGAATGACGGTGATGCGGACGCTCTCAAAAAGCAGGCTCTCTCTGTCATTGAATACGCCCGCCAAAAATCCATGTGCCGCTCCGCTCTCCGCTCGCACAGAGCCTGCGGAAGAAAAGACTGAAAATGAGAAAACGCTTAAAAAATTCTTTGATAATCCTCACAATCATCGCCCTCTCCTTTGCCTGCGGGTGGCTTTTCGACACTCTCTATACTGTGTTCCTTGAAAAGACGCATCCCTGCGGATACGCTGACGAGGTTACGCGGTACGCTGAGGAATTCGGCATTTCTTCTGAGGTCAGTGCCGTTTACGCTTCCATTAAAGTCCGTTCGGATTTCGACGCGGGACTCGTCACCGACGGAGAGAAGATCGGACTGTTCCAACTGACATCCGGTCAGTATTACACTCTCGGCGAAAAACTCGGCTCATACACCGACGCGGGACTTCTCTACGAGCCGGATACGAATCTGAAATTCGGAGTATTCTGGATGAGCCTGCTGTTCAAAAAGTACGATCGCGACATAACCGCTGTTTTTGCCGCCATGTACGCGGGTGAGGCCACCGTTGACGGCTGGCTTGCCGATCCCGCCCTAACAGATCAAAAGGGACGGCTCGTGTCTGTCCCCGACAAAGAAACCGAAAAATATGTAAAGGAAGTTACGAAAGCTTTCGATATCTATCGGGAACTCTACGAATGAGTCCGCCGGAAAAATATGAAACAAAGTCTTACCACAGTATATAGAAAGGAATCAATACCATGTACGAAGAAGAACTGAACGAAGAAAAGACCCCCGCGGAAGCGGCAAGAGAACTGACTTACAAGAAAAAAAATGTCTACGAGCGACGCGGCGAGGATGCCGTTGCCGCCGCCTACGATTACGCCGTCGGCTATGCAAAATTCCTTGACGACGCAAAGACCGAACGCGAAGCAGTCGCCGCAGGGATCACTCTGGCAAAAGCACATGGCTTCGTTCCCTATCGCTTCGGTGACGCTCTCGCCGCCGGAGGAAGATACTATTACGACAACCGCGGAAAGAATCTTTTCCTTTTTACTATCGGATCCGAGTCCGTTGCAGAAGGCATCCGCATTTCCGCAGCTCATATCGATTCTCCGCGCATTGACCTCAAACAAGTTCCTCTCTATGAAGAAAGCGGAATGGCGTTCCTCAAAACCCACTACTACGGCGGGATCAGAAAATATCAGTGGGTAGCCACTCCCCTCGCCCTGCACGGCGTGGTGGTCCGTGCCGACGGCGAAAAGATCAATGTCGTGATCGGAGAGGACGACGGCGATCCCGTACTTTATATCAACGATCTTCTCCCTCACCTCGGTCACAACGACGACCGCAAGCCTCTCGGCGAAGCGATCGTGGGCGAGAAACTCAATCTCCTTATCGGCAGCCGCCCGCTTGAAAACGAGCCTGACGGCATCAAACTCAATGTCCTGCGTCTGCTGAACGAAAAATACGGAATTCAGGAATCCGATTTTCTCTCCGCCGAACTCTGCGCCGTTCCCGTAGGGCACGCACGCGACGCCGGTCTTGACCGCTCTATGATCTGCGCTTACGGTCACGACGACAGAGTCTGCGCTTATCCCGCCATGACCGCTATGTTCGAGTCCCTTGACTCCCCGCACTCCATGATGTGCATTCTCGCCGACAAGGAAGAAGTCGGCAGCGACGGCAACACCGGCATGCAGTGCGATCTTATGCTTGATCTCATTGACGCCATTGCCGCTTCTCAGAACGTCTCCCCAGCCCTTGTCCGCGCCAATTCCAAATGCCTGTCCGCTGACGTTTCAGCCGCCTTTGATCCGAATTTCGCAGAGGCGTTCGAAAAACGCAACTCCTCCCTGCTCTCCTGCGGCGTTGTACTGACCAAGTACACCGGCGCACGCGGAAAATCAAGTACCAACGACGCTTCCGCCGAATATGTCGGATGGCTCCGCGGCATTATGGAAAAAGATGACGTGGTATGGCAGGCAGGCGAACTCGGAAAGGTCGATTTCGGCGGCGGCGGAACTGTCGCAAAGTTCATCTCCAAGCACAACATTGAAGTCGTCGATCTCGGCGTTCCCGTGATCTCCATGCACGCCCCCTACGAGATCATCTCAAAAGTTGACCTCTACGAGGCTCACCGCAGTTTCTCCGCTTTCAATCGCTATTGAGCGGTGCAGGCGGACTGTTACGATATGCTTGAAAGACTCCGCGGAGCCGAAGAAAAGTACGTCGATCTTGAAAAAAAATTCGAAGACCCCGACGTGATCTCCGATATCGCACTTTACACACGGCTCCAGAAAGAATATAAATCTCTGACCCCGGTGGTCAGCGAATACCGTAATTACCAAGCTCTCACCGCAGCCGCAAAGGAAGCGGAGGAAATACTTGATTCTTCCTCCGATCCCGAACTCCGTGCGCTTGCCTCGGAAGAACTCTCCGCGGCGCGCGCGGGTGCGGCGGAATCAAAGGAAAAATTGACTGTACTCCTCCTGCCCCGCGATCCCAACGACGACAGAAACGTGGTAGTCGAGATACGCGCCTGCGCAGGCGGCGAGGAAGCCGCGATCTTTGCCGCCGATCTGTTCCGTATGTACTCAATGTACTGCGACCGGCAGAATTTCCGTGTCTCTGTCGCATCAGCCAACGAAACAGGTCTCGGCGGCTACCGTGAGATAACCTTCACCGTGGAAGGCGACGGTGCGTACTCCCGATTCAAATTCGAATCCGGTGTTCACCGCGTTCAGCGTGTCCCCCTGACCGAATCCCAGGGACGTATCCAGACATCCACGGTCTCCGTCGCCGTCCTTCCCGAAGCCGAAGACGTTGACGTCGAGATCAAACCTTCCGATATCGTCTTTGAGTCCTGCAAATCGTCCGGCGCAGGCGGTCAGCACATCAACAAAACCGAATCCGCCGTTCGTCTCACTCACAAGCCTACGGGTATCGTCATCGAATGTCAGCAGGAACGCTCACAGTTTCAGAACAAAGACAAGGCATTGAAAATGCTGCGCGCAAAGCTTTACGATATAAAACGCACGGAACAGGAAAATTCCATTGCCTCCGCACGCCGCGCCATGGTGGGCAGCGGAGACCGCAGCGAGAAGATCCGGACTTACAATTTTCCTCAGGACCGCGTCACCGATCACCGTATTGGTCTTACTCTTCACTCCCTCGATTCCTTCCTTGACGGCGGGATCGGAGGAATGATCGACGCCCTAATTGCCGCCGATACCGCGGAAAAACTGAAAAACGGCGGCTGATATTCACTTCCCCGGTTCAACGAAACCCGAACTTTTTTACAGTAAATCTTATGCGAAACGGACACATATTTTATGAAAACCAGTTTATTTGCGGTCGATCCGGAAAAATTCACGGATCGAGACCTTGATACCGCCGCAAAAATCATACGCAGCGGCGGACTCGTGGTCTTCCCCACCGAAACCGTTTACGGTATCGGCGGCGATGCCACCAACTCACGCAGTGCGGAAAGGATTTATGCCGCCAAGGGACGTCCCTCGGACAACCCGCTCATTATCCACGTTGCCGATCCCGCGGACGCCGAGCCTTATGCCGTCACCTGCCCGCTGTATTACCGCCTTGCAAAGCACTTTATGCCGGGACCGCTGACAGTCATTATGCCCAAAAAAGACACTATTCCCCTTACCGTCACCGGTGGACTTGATTCCGTAGCGGTACGCTGTCCCTCTCACCCCATTGCCAATGCCCTTATCAGACTCTCCGGAGTGCCGATTGCCGCGCCATCCGCAAATATCTCCGGACGCCCCTCCGCTACCTGTGCCGCACACGCTCTTCACGATTTTGACGGACGGGTTGATGCCATTATCGACGGCGGAGAAAGCAGATTCGGCATGGAATCCACCATTGTCAAGATCACGGGGGAAGATTCCCTTATCCTCCTGCGTCCCGGTGCCGTCACTTTTGACGCTCTGTGCTGCGTATGCAGCGACGTAACTGTCTCAGAAACTGTCACCCGTATGCTGCGCGAAGACGAACGCCCCATCTGTCCCGGTATGAAATACCGCCACTATGCCCCCGAAAAGCCGCTCGCTCTCGTGGGCGGAGATCCCGACGAAAGACTCCGCTTTTTCCGTCAGAAACAGCAGGAAGGCAACTGCATCATTATCTGCTACGACGAGCAGGTGCGTTTTCTGTCCCCGGACGGGATCATCAATATCGGCTCCGCCGCCGATCCCGAACGTCAGGGACATCTACTGTTTTCCGCCCTGCGCCTCTCTGACGAACTCCCCGGAGATGCCGTCTACGCTAATCTTCCCGACACAGAAGGTCTCGGACTCGCACTTTACAACAGACTTATCCGTGCCGCCGCGCACACCGTCATATATCCTCGCCGCGATCCCTCCGTCAACTGATCATGCGGCAAGCAAAAATCATTACGATCCAAACTAAGTCAACAGAGAGAGGTCACTTATGGCAAAAAAGAAAAAAGCCGAAGAGAAACTTATGCCCGCAGAGCAGGCTCCCGTTACGGAACAACTGATAACGGACACCATAGAACAAAACTATATGCCCTACGTTATGAGCGTTATAGTTTCCCGCGCGATCCCGGAGATCGACGGCTTCAAACCCTCCCACAGAAAACTTCTTTATACTATGTATAAAATGGGACTGCTTACCGGCGGCCGCACAAAAAGCGCGAACGTCGTCGGTCAGACAATGAAACTCAATCCCCACGGCGACGCCGCGATATACGAGACCATGGTGCGTCTTACACGCGACAATGCCTCCCTTCTGCATCCATTCGTGGATTCCAAGGGATCGTTCGGCAAGCAGTACAGTTCAAGCATGGCGTATGCCGCATCACGTTACACGGAGGTCAAACTCGACAAGTTTGCATCCGAACTCTTTAACGGTATCGACAAAGACGCCGTTGATATGATGGACAACTACGACGGCACTATGAAAGAGCCGCGTCTGCTTCCCACTACCTTCCCGAACATACTCGTTACGCCGAATATGGGTATTGCCGTCGGTATGGCATCAAACATCTGTCCGTTTAACCTCTCCGAAGTCTGCGACGCCGCTATCGCTCTTTTGCGGAATCCCAAACTCACCACCGACAAGATCCTTGAGATCATGCCCGCGCCCGACTTCCCCGGCGGCGGTGAGATCGTCCGCGACAAAAACGAAATGCTGAAAGTTTATGAAACCGGAACGGGTCCCGTGCGGATACGTTCAAAATACCGCTACGACAAAGACGAAAACTGTATCGAGATCCTTGAAATCCCTTACTCCACCACGATTGAGATCATAATGAAGCGGCTCGCTGATATGATCAAGGACAATCAACTCCGCGAAGTAGTGGATTTCCGTGATGAAATCGACCTTTCCGGCTTCAAACTGACCCTCGATCTGCGCCGCGGCACCGATCCGGATGCTCTTATGCTCAAACTCTTCAAGACAACAAAACTTGAAGACTCCTTCTCATGCAACTTCAATGTCATTATCGACTCCGTCCCACGTCAGATGGGCGTTGCGGCACTCCTCAGAGAATGGATCAAATTCCGCTCCGAATGCCTGCGCCGTGAACTTACCTTTGAACTCGCAAAGAAAAATGACAAGCTCCATCTTCTCATTGGTCTTGGGAAGATCCTCCTCGACATTGACAAGGCTATCCGGATCATTCGGGGCACCGAGAAAGACTCAGACGTCGTTCCCAATCTCTGCCGCGGCTTCGCCATCGACGTGCCTCAGGCTGAATTCATCTGCGAGATACGTCTGCGTAATCTCAACCGCGAATACATCATCAACCGCATCAACGAGATCGACTCCCTCCGTGCCGAGATCGCAGACATTGAGGAAACTCTCCGCGATGAGATAAAACTCAAAAAACTCATTGCCGCCCAACTTACCGCCATCAAAAAGAAATATGCTCAGCCGAGACGCTCGACTGTCGTTGACGCTTCCGAGATTTCCGTATACAATCCCGAAGATCACATTGATAATTACACTGCTCACTTCTTCCTCTCCGCCGAGGGATACTTCAAGAAGATCACCGACAAGTCTCTGCGCGGAAGTGCCGAACAAAAACTCAAAGACGGCGACCGCATGATCGCGGAATTTGACGCGGAAAATATCTCCGAAATCGCTTTCTTCACCGACAAAGGTCAGCTTTACCGCTGCCGTGCGCTTGATTTCGATACCTGCAAAGCCTCTGAACTCGGTGATTACCTGCCGGCAAAACTCGGATTTGATGAGGGTGAAAAACCTGTTTTCGTCAGAGTCGGCTCCGAATGGACAGACAAAACCAATATGGTCTTTGTCTTTGAAAACGGCAAGGGCGTGCGCGTTCCTGCCTCCGCCTACGCCGTAAAGGGTACGCGCCGCAAAATGACGGGCGTTTACTCCACACTCTCCCCGATCGTTGGTATCTACGAAGAACAGAAACCTTTTGATCTTCTCATCGTCACAGACAACGACAAAGCCATCGTTCTCTCGACATCTCTCCTGCCGCTGAAAACAACGAGAACGTCACAGGGATCTCAATTAATTACCCTGAAAAAAGGCTCAAAAGTTGCCCTTGTTCTCTCCGATTTCGCGGACAGATTCGAAAGCACGAAAGGTTACAAAAAACTCAAAATTCCTGCCGCTCCCGTACTTCTGGTCGAAAAGGATATCAACAAGATGCAGTTAAAGATTGACGTCTGATGTGAAAAGATTCCAAAAGAAAGGAACCCGAAAAAATGAACAAGTTGAAAAAAACGGGGATATTCGCCCTTGCACTGATCCTCGCTCTGACTTCGTCGTTTGCCGTTTACGCCGCCGTAAGCTACGACAGTTCTCAGGACCCTGTCGTTTCCCTTTCCGGAATGAAAGCCTACGTTGCCGAAGCACTCGGAAGCATAACGAATACTCTCAATTCGCTTTCTTCACGTGTCAGCGCACTTGAACTCGCCGTTAAGTCCGGCAGCAGTACCGGCAGCGGCTCAGGCAGCGGCACCGGCGTCAGCACCGAAGTCCTCAAACAACTGACCGACCGCATTGACGCCCTTGAGAAGAGCAATTCGGAACTCAAAAAGAACTACAACGACGTGTCCTCAAAATTCAGCGTCACCGAAAGAGAACTGAGAGACCTTATCGCCGATCTGCAAACCTCTTATAACGGGGTTGCAAAAGAGATTGATTCGGTCAAGAGCAGCATCACAAGTCTGCAAAACCAGTTTGCCTCCGTCAAAAACGACGTCAGCACTCTGAATCAGAATTTCAAGCAGATCTCCGACCTTTCCACCCGTCTTGAAACACTGAAGATCAAAGTTGATTCACTGACGGAAGGCGGCGGAGATATCGGGCAGATCCGAAAAGAGTTCGACACCCTCGTCGAACAATTCGACACTGTCCTCGATAAGGCGTCTGATCTCTACACCGTCGTTCACGTTCCCTGCGGCGCGACAGTCCGTGCCAAAGACGCCGACGATACCGTTCTCGTTATCCTCCGCTCCGGCTCCGCCGCGGCGGTCTCCCCATTCATGACTCCCGGCACCGCTCAGGGGCTCAATGACCTTTCCGACGGCATTGATCTGTACGACGGCGAGCAGATCCCTCTGTTCCACAACGTACTTATCCCGCGCGGCGGCAGCGACGGACGCGGCATCACCGTTACCTCCGTCGAAGGTGCTTATCTGATGATCGGAGGTGACTACGTAATTGTCGAACCGCAGTCATAATTCAAACCGCAGCGAAACCAAATTATGGGTGAGGATTCTTTCCCTCTTTCTTGCCGTCCTTATGGTCTTAAGTGTCGCGTATATCGCTGTATCGTTTATCATTTCCGCATTTGCCGCCGATAACGATCTATCGGAATATGCAATGATCTCTTCCGTGGGTGCAAGAAATTTCTACATATCTGCCGGAGTCAGGTACGGTTCCAGCGTAAGCATTTCGAACACGTACTTATCCCGCGCGGCGGCAGCGACGGACGCGGCATCACCGTTACCTCCGTCGAAGGTGCTTATCTGATGATCGGAGGTGACTACGTAATTGTCGAACCGCAGTCATAATTCAAACCGCAGCGAAACCAAATTATGGGTGAGGATTCTTTCCCTCTTTCTTGCCGTCCTTATGGTCTTAAGTGTCGCGTATATCGCTGTATCGTTTATCATTTCCGCATTTGCCGCCGATAACGCTCTCTCGGAATATACAATGGTCTCATCCGTGGGGGCAAAGAATTTCTACATATCTGCCGGGGTCAGATACGGTTCCAGCGTCAGCATTTCACACGGGATATCCTCTCCATACGGTTTCATAATAGGAGAAACGGTAATAACAAACACTCCGAACAGATCATTTACTCCCGTTTTTCAACTCAATGAGACAGAAGTCACCGTTGCCTGCGACATCAATCTCGCCACCGGCTACCGTTCCGTCTCCGCTGCAGCCTCTGACGCGAAAACGGATATCGGTGCCTACCACGTCGAAATCGTCAAAAAAAGCGGAAGCGCATGGGATTCTCTGTCCGATCTTTCCTCCCGTTTCATCACCAAGTACGGATACGTCTTCCGTGCCTTCGTAAACGGCAGCCGTGCTGTGCGCATAGGTGCTTTCGCCACTTATTCCGAGGCTAATTCCGCGGCAGCGGCAATTTCTTCTTCCCTCTCCGGCTATTCCGTCTCGGTCGCCTCCCCTTCGGGAAACGGTGTGTGCATCCTTAACGGAGACTGCGATGACATCCTCTTCGAATTCATCTGCGACACGGAAAACCATATCGGAGGACTCTGCGCCGTACAGAAAGCCGGTGCTGACAGGGCATATCTCTGTCACGCTGCCACGTCATACCTCTACGAAGGGATTTTCTGCTTCCGCCGCTATATTTCAACCGACTACAACGGACTTACTCTGATCAATCTTGTCCCGCTTCACAATTATATCGAAGGCGTTCTCCCCACGGAGATCTCCAACACCTGGCCTCTTGAATGTCAGAAAGCCTTTGCCGTTACCGTCTGCGCCTATACGGTCGCCAATCTCGGAAAACGCTTTTCCACTTACGGTTTTGACCTTTGCTGCTCATCCGGAGACCAGAACTACTTCGGCCGCAGAAAAGTGACCGATATATGCTCACAGGGTGCTGCGGCTGTTGAAAACCTTGCTCTGAGTTACGGCAATACCCTCATCTCCGGTTATTATGCCTCATCACACGGAGGCTGTTCCGTTGACACTCAGTACGTCTGGGGCGGAAACACCGGACCTTACATCTGCTCTCAGCCTACTCCGTGGGAGGACTACTCGAACAAAGTGGTTAACAACGGTATGTGGTTCAGCGAAGTCTCGGCAACAGAACTGTGTTCACTGCTCAAAAAAGCAGGTTACGGACTCACGGGTACTTCCGTTTCCTCCGTTTCTTATGAACTCACCGGAGACAGCACCTACATCTATTCACTCACCGCCACTGACAACAAGGGCAAAACTGCAACGGTCACCAAATGTTCCAAGGTGAACTCTACTATGGGCAGTTACACAAAATCAGCCAACTTCGTTATCGGTAAAGGCTCCGTAAATTATACATATGACGAAGTTCTTGATGTTAAAATCGTTGATCTGACGAACACTTACGCCGGAAACCTGAACGTTTTCACCGCCAACGGCACGGTGCTTGCCGATTCCAACAAGTTCAGTTTCTTCACTGCCGGCGGGATCGCTTCGGCAGACAAATCGAGTGCTCTCTACGTCAACACTGACAAGGGAAATGCCGTGCTCAGTGCGGACATTAATATTCCCGTTTCCACCACCCCCGACAAGGACGGTATATACACCTACGTTTCCGACTACGGTACTTTCCTTGTTGTGACAAAACTCAAACAACATAACGGTGTCTATAAGGCTTCAAGTTCAACTTCCTTTGCCATTGCCGGTAAGGGAAACGGTCACGGAGTCGGTATGAGCCAGTACGGAACGTACTTTCTCGCTATGGCGGGAGCAACATACGAGCAGATCCTGCAAGCATACTACCCCGGCACCAAAATAATCAATATCTTCGATTACTGGTCAAAAAGATGATCTTTTAAGGCGATCTCTGAATAAAAAAACGGGGGTGTTAAAAAACTCGTTATCGAGTTTTTTAACACCCCCATTTTTGTTTTTTAAATCAGTTGCTCTTGTATTTCGGAGTCACGCGGTATACCGTCGCACCGTTCTTTGCACAGGAAACGTATATGTCGTCCCCGTACACGCTGATGTTCTCAGGCTCAATGCTGCCGACGGACAACTCGATTACGGTGACGAGTTTTCCGTCCCAGTCATATACCGTTATGACGCTCTCACGGAACAGAACAAAGAAAATTAATTCGTCGGTGCATGCCATGCCCTGCGTGACATACCCTTTGGTTCTCGGAGTGGCAGCGTACTGCTTGCTGATGACATTGAAATCCGCGTCAAGATAACGAAAATCCTGCCCGCCGCTGATACCCACCACGTAACAGTCACGCTGCGGATTATAATCCATACAGTAGATCGTCACGGGAAGTTTCCGGCTCTCCGTCACAGTGAGTGTATCCGGATCGATAAGAGTCACCGTCGAACGGTTGGGATTGTTATGTACCACGACAAGTTTGTTTATCTTCGGATTGTAGGTAATATCATTGCCGTGATTCAGGGGAAGATCGTCACTCACAAGCACTATTTTTCCCGTCGCCGCCTCAACCTTTACGATACGGTCAACATTCTCAGCCTCGTTGGTCTGAGTGTCTTTCTTTATAAAAAGCTGATAGAAATGCTTTCCGTCAAAGCAGCCGCCCTGCGGCACGGTGACACCGTTTCCGGGAGCGGGGATCGTCATCACAATGTCGCACGACGATGCAAATGTGTCCGCTTTCTTTATCATATCCGCGAGAACGCTTCCTCCTGCTTCGGATATATAGTTGAGTTTCCTGTCAACGGCAAACACGCCGTCGGCTTTTTCTTTTACGCAGTTTTCCATGAAATACGTCACCGCTTCCGTAAGTAATATGCTGTCAGCCGCCGCTATGACAATCTTGTTTCCATCGGCACGTACTGCGAATCGTCTGTCGCCGATCTCTTCATTGAGTTTCTCACTTTCAGCGCGATTCGTCGTTCCTACGAGGATCTCAGCTTTTTGGAGATCAGGCTCCGTTCCCGGATTCATATAATCAGTCGTGATACCGAGCCTTTCACCGGTTTTTTCTTTTATGAGCTTATTGAGCAGGACTGCCGCCGCTGTTTCGGGATCTGACGCCCGATCCCCCCGGACGATCGTAAACACCGGCTTGTCTCTGTTGAAAATGATCAAATCTCCGTCAGCGTCTATGACCCCGCTGTCTGTTTCAGAAGATGATTCCGGAATTCCGGAACTGTCAGACGGTGTCGTTGATCCTGATGCGGTTCCCGCTGTCTCTCCTCCGCTTCCTCCGCAGGCTGAAAAAACAGTCAGCATCAGCATTAATGCCAGCACCAGCGCAGAAAGGCGTATAGCTCTCCTTGGGTATTCTTTTTTCATTTTTCGCTTTTACTCCTTGCCGTACCCGGTACAGATCTCGCAGTCGGTTTCTATCACGGAGTTTTCAAGAATGATCTGACCGATACTCCCCGCGCACACCCTGCCGGACCTGGGATTCTTCACCGACACGATATCCCCGCGCACGGTGGCTTCCACGTCGGAATACTCAAACGCAAGGTCGCACCCCTCCGTCGTGCAGTCCACAAGCCGCAGTCCGCGGCAATAGCATAAGGGTTGTGTTCCGGTTATTTTACAGTTGATCAGAGTCAATCCTTCTGAATACCAGCCGAGATACTCCCCCTTTACCACCGAATTGCGCACCGTCACGTTTTTCGCGTGCCAGAATGCATCTTTGGTATCAAGAACGGAATCCTCCACTGTTACATTCTCGGTATACTGAAATGAATATTTCCCGGTCATACGAAGGTTTTTCACATTGATATTCTTCGTTTCAAAGAGAAAATACTCCGATTCCGCCTCGGTATCACGCAGGGTGACATTCTGACACCGCCAGCCGAATTCCTTGGATTTTATCTTACTATCAGAAATATCAATCTCCGAACACTCCCTGAGGCACTTTATTCCCTCAATGGAACAGTGTCTGATTACTCCGTTGTGCGAGTACCACACCGACGCTCTCACTCCCTCGTCGAGCGAACAGTTTTCAAGTGCGAATCCGTCACAGTGCCACAGCGGATAACGCAGAGAAAACATGCAGTTCCGCACTTTGATATTCCGGCATTCTTTAAGCGCAGATTCGCCGTCTTCTTCTCCTGCAAATGTGCATTTTTCAATTTCCGCTC
>JAKSOD010000129.1 GCA_024405755.1 Clostridia bacterium | reverse complement strand
CGGGCATCATAGGACGGATTGGTGCGCTCGAAAACGAACCTTCCCAGGAATTCTTCTCCCTTTCTTCCGGTAACGACCATCCTGTCCAGGGTCTTGAACGTCTTGTTCGCCTGCCGGCTGGCGGATCTCTTTACGCCGTCAATGGTAGCGCTCTTAAAAATGAATCTGTCATTCAAAGTTGCAGTGTAAACGGTTCCCATGTCTTTCCTCCGTGAAATGGTGTGGAATGCCTGTATCTTTGCTTTACACTGCCTATTGTAATAAAAAGTGAGTCCAAAAAAACCGCCTGCGTTATTCGCCGGCTGCGCCGCAGGCGGCGTATTAGGGGCAAATGGATCTGGAAACACCTATCGGGTCGATGGGTTTTAAGCACACGAAAAAACCAAAACAAAATACTCGAAAAAGCCAAAATAAAACACTCGAAAAAACGAAAATAAACTTGATATTGTCCTTGTTTTTTGCCATAATCTAATTGCAGGAGGTTTTGGCGATGGAATATATCAGACGTGTGATCGATGAAGACATTGACAGAAGGTCGCAGGCTTTTGGTGCCATCAACATAGTAGGCCCTAAAGGATGCGGAAAAACAAGAACTGCAAAAGAACGTTCAAAAACAGTCATCGAATTCCAGGATGAAGAAAAGAGGGAAGGATATCTTTCAATAGCGCAGACAGCGCCGCATCTTTTTCTAAAAAAAGAAAAGCCGATCTTATTTGACGAATGGCAGGATGCGCCAAAGATATGGGGAACAGTCAGAAAAGCATGTGATGATGACCCGGATTCGGTGGGGGATTACTATCTGACAGGATCGACCAGCCGTGAAGTCGATACTCCGCACACCGGAACGGGACGGATATCAAAACTTGAATTGCTTCCCATGACACTGTTTGAAACGGGAGAATCAAACGGAACGATATCACTTTCCAAAGTTTTGTCAGATGACAACTACGATATAGACGGAAAGTCCTGCAGTTTGACTTTGGAACAGCTGTTTTATGCCGCGTGCCGCGGCGGCTGGCCGAGATGCCTTTCCTTAAGATCCGATTCGGCAAAACTGGAGATTGCCAGAGATTATTTCAGGCAGATCTGGAAGAAAGATATTTCTGCCATAGACGGGGTGAAAAGAAATCCGGAGCTCGCCAGGACTATTTTATGGTCATATGCAAGAAATATGGCGACCACAGCAAAAAAGAGCAGTATCTACGCGGATATAAAATCAGAATTTGATGTATCCGATCCGACAATTGCTTCCTATGTAGAAGCGCTGGAAAATCTTTTTGTTCTCAGGGACATTGATGCCTGGACACCGCAGATCCGGTCAAAAACGGCGATACGCGCGGCAAAAAAACATATATTCCTTGATCCTTCGATCGGGACTGCGGCGCTTGGATTAACGCCGGATTATTTCAACAGTGATCTGGACACATTTGGACACGTTTTTGAAAACATGGTTTTGCGTGACCTTATTGTGTATGCACAGCCCTGTGATGCAAAGGTCCTTCATTACAGTGACGATGCAGGCACGGAGGCGGATGCGGTATTTCAGATGCCGGATGGCAGATATGCGCTGATCGAGATCAAGACAGGAACAAACGCAATTCCCCCGGCCGAAAAGAATCTGCTGAAATTCTCAGAATTGATACAGTCCCATAATACGAAAGCCCTGGAAGATCCGGTACACCCCGGTGTGTGTTATCGGAAACCCACCAGGCTTATCATCATTTGTGCAAATGCTGAAATGGCCTACACGACCGAAAACGGCGTCAAAGTGATCCCCGTTGGATGCCTGCGCAACTGAT
>JAKSOD010000128.1 GCA_024405755.1 Clostridia bacterium | reverse complement strand
GGACGCAGAGGCCGAGGAAAAAAGCCGTGCTCCGGTGTACAAAAAGATCAAATATTAATTTTTGTTTTTCAGGGGCGTTGCTCATAAATTCGTTGATGGCCTACGAATGATCATCATCGATCGAATTTCAGCCCACGACTCGCACGGCAGAGCCGTGCTTGTCGCTCCGCGGGAAGACACGAAACTGTGTTCAGTGTTTTCCGTGGGTATCAGGACTTTATGGACAACACCTTTTTCAGGGCGTTACTGTGATACCGTAAAAGTATTCAGCCGTTTTTTCCGGAAACGGTCGTCTGGAGGACGGGCGGGATGAGAAAACCCACACAGATCACGTGAAAGAAGAAAAATATCATAGTGATAGAGAAAAATCAGCAAAATTCATGTGAAAAATCCGAACAGTTTAGGTATCACCTAAAGACTAATATCATTACAAAATCAACGCAGTAGTACACAAGGAGTTGTGTACTTCCATGGCCTCAGAGAAATCAAAAGGCGACAATAATGTCATTAAACTAAACGGCGAGAAGAAAATTGTTATTGTAACCTCCTCCGCCAAAGGAAAAAGCCCAAACGGCGGTAACAATAAACCGAAGGGAAAAAACGCGAAAAAGGCGACGGACTCCCACAAAAAACTTGCAAAGCAGACAAAGGCTGCCAAAAAAACACTCAAGGAACTGAAGAAGGAAAAGCAGGCGGCAGAAATTCTCATGAATTACTGTACATCGATGGGAAAATACTTCGCGGATCAGAGTGCGATTGACACCCTCATGGATGTTGCCATCGATTCCCAGAATAGTGTGGATGAACAGGCAGCAGAGATCATCCCCGATCTTGCCGAAGAGGCCGGTGTTGCAACTGGTGAGACAACCGACGAGTTCCTCAAAGGATTCCACGAGTCCGAGGAGTACGCGGCAGCACTGGTCGCCTACCGTAACCGGATTGAAACGGAAAATAGTATTCTTGAGGAAACGGACGCGGAGACACCGGAAAAATAATCTCTTTTTTTCCCGGCATCAGGCGCTCCTCCGCAAATCACGCAGACCCTGCGGAGCCGGCCTCACGCAGATTTTTCATTTTTTCCTCCTGTGTTTTCTTCTGTTCCTCTTCACTCATATACGGGTCCGGATAGGCAAAATGGTGTTTGCAGGGATATTCCGGACAGCCTCCGCAGGAGAACCGTCCGCGTTCGCGGACACAGCAGTCATAGACCGGACAGACGGTGATGTTCACATACGCTGTCCAGAAAGGTTTTCCGGCGACCTCACGGCAGCCGGGACAGCCGTCAGGATACTTGCAGGCGTCACAGTCCGCCCCGCAGCAGGCAATTCTCATAGGTGAGTATTGCGATACGCTTGTTGATATAGGTTCTCCCCACAATATTCCTGCATGCACAAAGCTCTGCTGTTCTCGCCGTCCGAAGACGATGCGGTCATCTGTCGTCTCTGTCCGCGTCACTGCCGGATTGCCGATGGTGACCGGGGATTTTGCGGAGTACGGGAAAACAGCTGCGGAATACTGTATGCAAACAGTTACGGGAAGCTTACCGCCGCCGGTCTGGATCCCGTTGAGAAAAAACCGCTGTATCATTACCTTCCGGGAACACAGACGTTCTCCGTCAGCAGCTACGGCTGCAATCTGACCTGCCGCCACTGTCAGAACTATACGCTGTCGCAGGTGCGGGATATGTTTGCATCCGTAGTCTCCCCGGAAGACCTGATGAAGGAGGTCCGGAAGACACCGGCAAAGAGTATCTCCTTCACCTACAACGAACCCACGCTTTCCTTTGAGTATGCGCTTGACGTTCTCCGGCTGGCAGGTGAT
>JAKSOD010000127.1 GCA_024405755.1 Clostridia bacterium | reverse complement strand
ATGGAATGGCCGATCCGGTATATGAACCCCTTTGTTTCGAGTGGAACTATGGAGACACTCTGTTTGTAAATAAAGATTGTGAATGATAGAGATGCATGGGACTGCCCGTCGCTGTCTCAATAGTAGTAGCTTATCACATTCATCTTGGCTTCCTTTTTTTTGCGGTCAAGGAAGTTGAATACGGTGTTGTGATCCGAGCCGCTGATCAGCATGAGAACTGCGGTGTGGGCGTTGTTCACCTGGTCGGGAAGACCAATAATACCGATGGTTTTTCCGTACACCGAGATATAGGTACCGGTCATGTTCTCGATCTGTTCGCGGGCTTTTCCATCGCGGCCGATGATTCTTCCGCGGACGCGGGAAAGCTTCTGCGGCGTGCCGGCATCATCGGAGACGTCGATCAGGTCCAGTATCATATCGTCATCCTCCAGTAGTTTCCGGGCGCGCTCCGGGGAAAATCCGCGACCGATTGCTTTGATGATCTCCATCGATCGGATCTCGGCAAGTGCGTCCTCTTCGTTGGTTATGGTGACCAGGCCGTCGTGGCTGTCCACTTCGAGTGTCACCTCAAGCAGTTTTTCCAGATTTTTGCGGGTTTCGCCGTGCTTTCCGATGAGTGCGCCGATACGGTCGTTGGGGATTTTTACTTCTTGGGTCATGTTATATCTCGAAAAATTCTTCTCCGACTATGTTGCGGAATACGTCATGTTCGTCGGTTGTTTTGCATTTTGGTGCAAAAAATCTGTTAATGTTTCTAATGTCGCGGAACAGAAAGTTGTAGGCCTTCGGGTGTTCCGGCGTTACTGCCTGGGCCATGTCGATCAGCGTGAGGCCGTCCGCTCCTGTGAGGATGTTGTACTCGGAGAGGTCTCCGTGTACAAGTCTGGCTTTCTGATACAGATCGCGAATGAGGCCGATTGCATCCTGATAGGTTTCTTCGGGGCTTTTCGGGAGTTTCTGGCGCATCTGCGGATACGGGATGCCGTCATCTCCCAAAAATTCCATGATCAGAATGTTTCTGCCAAAGGCAAGCGGTTTTGGGCATGGAATGCCTGCTTCTCTGGTGCGGGCGAGATTGCTGTACTCCTTTTTGGTCCAGGCAAAAATGATGTCTTTGTGTGTGCGCCTGATGTTGGAAAACCGGGGGTCGCCCAGAATGTACTCGCTCATGGTGGTGAAGTTGCCGGTACGCAGACGGTAGATTTTGACTGCGGCACCGGTTTCCTCACCGGTTTCGCCGGTGCGTCCGGCGATGAAGACGTTTGCTTCTTTTCCGGTGGAGATGGAGCCTCCGATTGAGCTGATGACTTTTTTGTTCACCAGTTTGTAGAGGGCGAGAAGCGTGGTTTCATCAAAGACCTCACCGGTAACTTTGCGGGAATCTTCGTCTTTGCGGATTTTGATGCCGAGATCTGCGAGTTTGCGATCCAGCCGCTCGATTCTCTCGAGGTTTTCGTGGTGGTGATCTCGTGGGTTTGGTGTTGATTTCATTTTTTTGGGGGGTGATGTATTCGCAATCAGTAGTTATTTCGTGTACTGGGTATTAGTTTTTCGCTCTGCGAGGCGTTGCACCTAAATTCGTTTATTGCCTACGAATGATCGTCGTTGATCGAATTTCAGTCCACGGAAGACACGAAACACACGGAAAAAAACATTACGGAATCCTAAATTAATCGGTTTCTGTGGTTTTCTTATTCCATGATGTTGAAAATTTCTGTGTATTCTGTGGGATGCTCTGGAATAAAGGTGCAACTCCGCCCTGCGATCATACTCGGGTTTGGAGGTACGGGTGGTTTATTTTTCTACCATGTAATCTTTATCCCCACGC
>JAKSOD010000126.1 GCA_024405755.1 Clostridia bacterium | reverse complement strand
CATATTTGTTTTTCCTAATCTGTGCAGCAGTCCATCTTCTCTATTTATCTTCTTTCATTTCCTACATTAGAGTACAACTATGCGCTACTATGAAAAACCGGATGCTTTGGTTATTCGCGGGGATTTCCGTGCAATAAGCAGCGGCGCGGCCGGAGGTCTTGCTGATGTGAGTACTATCCTCAGTATCTCGGTGCCTCCTGCGTTTTCAGAAAATGCAGAACGGCAGATTGAGCGCGTTTCAGCAAAGTATGGGTTTTTGTCCCCGCAGTTCGGGCTGCTTGCAGCTGTTCCGGTGAAGAATACCTGTATCGCTCAGTATGATGAGATTACGGTTTTTGCCGCGGCTGCGGTTTCTGACCGGAATCGTACGGTAAATATTATTGTTGTGTCATCTGTTCCTTTAACGGATGCAGCGTTATTGGGTGCACTGATGACAACAACGGAAGCGAAAATGAAAGTGCTTATGGAGCGGAAAGTCGGTTCTTCATCTCTATCAACGGATGCAGCAATTATCGCTTGTGAAAAAAATCCGGGTGCTGCTTTGGAGTTTGCAGGTCCGCTGACTGATATCGGCAGGAAAATCTCTATGACAGTATCGTTTGCCTTGAACGAGGCGCTTGCACGGTTTGATAATTATCTTCTTGCAAACTGGGGTGTTTCCCGCGGATGGGCGTCCGGTTCGTGTGCGGCGCAGGCGAAGCGCAGCCGTCCGTCATTTTTCATTTACAGCAGATATGGCGGAGATCACTGGAACGAGTGGCTTCCGGAAGGATGTCCGTATTATCCATGCCATAATTTTACCGGGCAGGTCTGCACGTTCTGCTACTGTCCGCTCTATCCCTGCTGCGATACTGAATTTTCCGAAGAGATTGATACGCCGCGGGGGAAAATCTGGAGCTGTCAGGACTGCCGCTTTATTCATGAGCCTGCGGTTGTTTCTCATTTGCGGCGCAATCCTGAAGCATCTTTTGCTGAATTAAAGGAGGTTTGGAAGAATGTATCTCGGAATTGATGATACTGATTCGCCTGATGGTATGTGTACGACATACCTTGGTGCACTGATTGCAAAACGGCTTTCAAGCGAAGGCTGTATTATCAAACGGATGCGTTTAATCCGTCTAAATCCGAATGTGCCGTGGAAAACGCGGGGAAATGCCGGTGTCTGTATTGAACTCGAAGGAAACAGTGAGTTAATCGAACAAACCGTATGTGAGTTTATTGAAAAGTATGCACAGTTCGATTGTGAGAATACAAATCCCGGGTTTGTGCTTGTTTCAGAAAAGCCGCCGTCTGATTTTTATTATCGTGCGCTTACTTCCTTTTGTACGGTTGAAGAGGCTGAGGCAGTTTTGCACCAGCTTGGTGCAGTATATCGCGGCTGGAAAAACCGCCGGGGTTTAATCGGTTCGCTTGCGGCCGTTTCTGCAGTGCTTCCTGATAAGACGTATGAGTATCTTTCTTACCGTCTGCCCGAAGCTTTTGGAACGCCGCGTGTTTTTGATGCGGATTCGTTTAAGCTGAGTGCAGTTGAGACTGCGCCGCATACGTGGGATACATGGGATTTTTCTGCGGACAAGGCAGTGTGTCTTCCGCACGGAAAAGACCCTGTTCTCTATGGTATTCGCGGGGAATCTCCGGATTGGGTTGAAAAGGCAGTGTCATATCTGAAATCCGAGCCTGAGTCTTTCCATGTAATCTGGGAAACAAATCAGGGGACAGATGCACAGATGCTTCGCTTCGAGGGTGTTTTCGAAGAAGGCAGGTCGTACATTTATTCGGGCGAAGTTCTTGGGTGTCCTGTTGAGCATCGCGGGGGGCATGTTTCTGTAACTCTTTCTGATGTTG
>JAKSOD010000125.1 GCA_024405755.1 Clostridia bacterium | reverse complement strand
TCCGTTCGGTACAAAAAGTCTGAATCTGATATCAATTCTTCCGGTTCCTCTCATAGAATCCCCCCTTTATTCTTCTTCCGTTTCTTCCGATACACGCCGTTCTTCGTCAACGATTTTTTCAAGAGGGTAATAACCTTTCTCTTTTCTGATGTTGTCGAACGCCTTCCGGCGGTACACTTTGATCTCCTGATCGGTCATATACAAAAGGTTTGCACCGACGTAATAGGACAACAGTCCCATCTCTCCGGCGAGCTTGAAGACGCAGTGCGCGACGTGATTCTCCCCGTCCTTGATCGCACTTTTCACTTCTTTCAGCAGCGCCCTGCCGCTGAGATCGTCGCGTGCTCCGTCAAGCCGCTCGCAGTAATCGCGGATCGCGCTCTCCACGAATTCGGATCTGGTGCATTTGACAACGCCCTCGCGGTGTGATTCGATCAGAGCATCCGCCTCGTTTGTCAGATAAAAACTGCATTTTTTCGTATTTTCAGTCATAAATCCTCCAATTTTTCGTGTCTCCGGAAAGGAGTCTTTTTTTCGGAAACGTCCCCATGTGCAAGCACTTCGGATTTGGGCAAAAATGCCCCGAAAAGTGCCGAAAACTGCCGTAAAACCGCCCAAAACAGCCCGCGTTGCGGGTTGATGTGAACTGCGCTTGGCGAGGATGTCGCCAACGCTTTAACCTGCTTCACTTTCGGACGGACCGATTTTCGCCGTTTTTCCGTCAAAATCGCTCCGTGACAGCATGACAGCTGCTCTCGGTGTGAGAATCTGCCGTCACGGAAGGAGCGGTGACAGCTGAAGGAAGAATATTGTCCTCTCCCGTCAAAGGCGTCACGCCGTCACCGATATCCATATCGTCAAAGATCAGCATATCTACGAGGTCGCCGCGGTTGTCAAAAACAAAGTCCGGGTGTTTCAGCTCCGTGCCGCTTTCATCGAAACGCAGACAGCGTGATTTGTTTGAACGCTCCGAATGGAATTTGAGTCCGAGACTTTCAAGCTGCTCATGATGTTGAGTTAACATTTTCGTGATCATATTCGGCTTGAACTCTGCGCGGAACATTTCATAGATTCCGTTGGCGATTTCCGTTGCCGTGTATTCTCTCGTTTCCTTTCTCTCATCGAAACCGTTCAGCATCACGAAAAGGAACGTGTCCCGGACGATATCACAGATTTCCTCCTTCCGGTATTCGTAGTGTTCGAGCGGACGCCAAATGCAGTCCTTGTCGAGAACGATGCGCAGACAGGTGTCGGCAGTCTCACGCCCCGAAAAGAAAAGCTGTGCTTCACGCGCAAGTCGGTTCGGACGCTTGAGCGTGATGTAGTGGTCGCACGCTCCGGCAAGTCCGGTGGAACCCGACGCGGCGTTGAACTCGTCTCCGTCCTGCGTTTTCCGCGTGTGCTGCACGAGCAGAAGCGAGAGATCGTGACGCTGAGAAAACCGATGGAGTGGCACGAGGTCGGCGCAGTCCTTCTCGTACATATTCGCGTTCTTACTCTCGGGACGGATATAGTGGAGCATATCAATGGCGATCAGACGCGTGTCGGGATGATCGGTCACGAATTGTTCGAGCGCTTCGATCAGCCCTTCGCCGAGCTTGTATATCTCGTTTGAGAAATGCAGACACGGCGGGAGCGTGTCCGCGATCATCATGCCGCGCTGTTGGAGCCGATCCTCGTTATCCTCGAAGGCGAGATACAACACGGTGCCCTGCCGGGTCGGGAAGCCGAGGAACGGTGTGCCCGATGCGACCGCGACGCACATCTCATAGACGAGAAAGGATTTGCCCGCTTTGGACGGTCCGGCGAGAAGCGTCATGCCCGCCGGGAGAAGCTCGGCGATGATCTGCTCCCGGTGCTC
>JAKSOD010000124.1 GCA_024405755.1 Clostridia bacterium | reverse complement strand
GGACTTTGGATGTTGTTTTTTCTTATGACTGTAATTGTAGTCACCACGTTTGTATTACCTGATACGGTAACGGTCTCAGTTGAAAACTTTCTGAAAGATTACGGAATGCCAAAAGCATGGATAACAACCCGACCGCTTCCGATCGGCAATTACAAAACGGACGGTATTACCTCATACGAAGCGGATTTTGCTGCCGATATGTTCCTTTTTGACGAAAGTGATACTCCTCTTTCTTTTCGTGTTTTCAGTGTGTCGAAAAACAGCCACAGAATATTCCACATAGTTGAAAAATCGGAAAACAAGACAGATTTCCCAAGTATTTATGTTACTGCCAAATTTGCAGAGTCTTCGGGAATACATCCCGGCGATATTTTATCAGTGAAAGCGGGAACCGATACCCGGGTATTCGTTGAATCGATTGTTTCTCTTCCGGAAGCGCTTGTCTGCGTTCGTAACGATGGCTCGTGGCAGGATGCGAATGACTTCGGATATGCATATCTTTCGAGAGAAGATTACGATAGTATTTTCGATACTTCAGGTCTTGCCAACCAATGGTTTGTCTGCTTCGAGGACGGATTGACGAATAATCAAAAAGAAAGCGCTCTGTCGGTATTCGCATCAAAGATTGGTGGCGAGCAGGGATCAGCTGTTTTATTTGAAAATTCAGAGATCCGGAAAACGATTGACGTTATGGTGGATGCTCTGTCTACAGCCTGCCGGTATTTTCCCATGGCAATATATATTATCGGTTTATTCTTCGGAAGCTTGTTTGTGCGTCAACTTGTTTTAGGCGACAGGAAAAAGATAGGACTTTTGAGAGCTTTGGGATATTCCTCGAATCAGATTCTGTTTGTATTTTTACGGTATATCCTGCTGCTCAGTGTCAGTGCAATAGTACCGGGAATAGCAATAGGGACATTTGCCGTTCGCACGATCGCGGGGATCTTTCGTGAAATGTATGCGCTGCCCGGTATGAATTACAGCTTTTCTTTGCTTACTATTATAGGACTTTTGCTGTCTGTCATTCTTGTCGGTATTGTTTCATGTCTTGTTTCCGCCCGCAATATTTCAAAAATTGACCCCAGCGAGGCATACTGCGATATATGGCATGACACCGGTGAAATCCCACGGTTTTTCAAAAGAATCCGCCTCAATCCTTTTGTGAAAACTTCAATAGGCTCGATTATTCGGGGCAGGAGCAGATTTTTCAGATCCGTAATAAGCATCTGTGCCTGCATGGTTTTGATGATATCTTCATTGCTTTACTATGCCACACAGAACGAGGTCTTCCCGGTTACCTTCGGAGAGCGTTTCAGGTATGACTTTCTTGTTTCCGTCAATTCCGGGGAGGAAATTGAAAAACAACTGCAAAATATAGTCGGAGTATCCGAAACGGAGACCGTCAATACTTTTCGTGACGAACTTTCCTTCAGGGGTGAAACGAAATCCGTGCTTGTCTGCGCCATCTGCGATGATGGGAAGCTGATCGTTCCGAGCGATGTTTCGGGAAAACCGCTCCATCCGCATAACGGTGTTATACTTGATGAGTGGACAGCGAAAAAAATCGGTGCTTGCGAAAATGATACCGTTGTACTTGGTAATATCAGTCTGGAAGTTGTCGGTATTTCACGAGAACTGGTAAATAGTACGCAGTATATTTCCGTCAACACTGCCGCATTACTTAACAAAGACGTTCCGGAATACATCGCAATAAAACTTGACGCAGGTGCGGATACTACCGCCGTTCAAAAAGAAATTGCCGGTATCTCCGGATGTGTCGGCATTACCGGCCTTGCGAATCAGCAAAAATCATATCTCGAAATGATAAAGCTTGTCAACATGGTGCTCATTATTATAGTGGGCATATCGCTGATG
>JAKSOD010000123.1 GCA_024405755.1 Clostridia bacterium | reverse complement strand
AACAACCCCATGCCGGAAACGATGATGGATGGGATCGAAGTTTAAAGTGCCGTCCACACTGCGGTTTTCTTGTCTTTCCCGGCGATCCGCTCGGATTTATACCGTGTCGTCATCAGGATCGCATAGTCAACGGTGGCACCGAGTTGGATCGTACTGATACAGATCGGCGTGATGAACGCCATACTCTGTCCGAGATAATGCGGCAGTCCGAGATTGATGAAGATGCCGACCTCGATCACGGCGATCAGTATAAACGGAAGCGAAATACTCTTTTCAACAAGCAGAATAATGAGGAAGATCGCAATGACCGAAACGGCGGTAACAACGGCAAAATCGTGCCCGGTGATTTCGATCATATCCTTTAAGAACGGTGCTTCGCCGATGATCATACCTTTGGAATCGTATTTTTTGAGAACGGTGTTCAGCTCGTCGATCTGATTGTTGACCTCATCACTTGTCGCCTTGTAGGTCGAATTCATCAAAAGCAGATTCCAGCGGTCGCTTTTGAGAATACCTACGATATCATCCGGCAAAACCTCTTCCGGCACACGGGAACCGAGTACCGAATTAAGCCCGAGCACATATTTTACGCCGTCAACCTGTTCCATCTCACTCATGATCGTTTTAACGGTTTTATTTGAAAGCCCCGAATCCACCAAAACCATGTGCGTAGAGGCAATATCGTAATCGTCCCGTAATTTTTCATTTGATATAACATAATTCATTTTATCGGGCAGACATTGACCTAAATCATAATATACTTCGCTGTTTGCTTTGCTGTATCCGATAAAGCTGGGAGCAATGATAATAGCGAAGATGATCAGAAATACCGGGAAAGCTTTGAGTATTCCTTTTGAAACCTTGCCCATATTCGGGATCAGCGAGCGGTGCTTTGTCTTCTGAAGCGGCTTATCAAGAACAAGGATCAACGACGGCAATACCGTGACGCAACCGAGAACACCGAGCAGAACGCCCTTTGCCATGACGATGCCGAGATCCCGTCCCAAAGTGAAACTCATAAAGCAGAGGGCGACAAATCCGGCGATCGTGGTCACGGAGCTACCGATCACACTTGTCAGCGTTTCCTTGATGGCTACCGCCATTGCTTCAAATTTGTCGGTGCATTTTTCACGCTGCTCATTGTAACTGTGCCACAGGAAAATGGAATAGTCCATTGTGACCGCAAGCTGCAAAACGGCGGAGAGTGCTTTGGTGATGTAGGATATTTCTCCCAAGAAATAGTTCGATCCGAGATTTAAGAGAATCATTGCACCGATAGATGCAAGAAATACGAACGGAACCAGCCATCCGTCAAGGAAGATCAGCATGGCGGCACAGGCAAGAACGACCGCAAGTGCCACATAAATCGGTTCTTCCTGTTCGCACAACTCCTTCAAATCGACAACGAGTGCCGTCATACCGGAAACAAAGCATTTTTCTTTGCATACCGAACGAATTTCGCGCACGGCATCCATCGTTTTGTCATCGGATGTTCCGGCATCGAAAAATACCGCCATAAAGGTAGAGTGGTCGGTGTTGAATTCATTTTTGATATGATCCGGCAGCAGTTCCATCGGGATCGAAATGTCGGACAGCGTATCATACCAAACCACATTTGCCACATGGTCGATTTTTTCGATTTCGGATTTTAAGCGGGACACCTCTTTTGTCGGCATATCCTCCAAAATGATGTAGCTGAATGCCCCGATATTAAAATCTTCAAGAAGCTCATTCTGCCCGATGACCGTATCAATATCGCTCGGCAGATAGGTCAGCATATCGTAATTGACACGGGTGGCGATCATACCGATCACCGACGGGATCATCAGAATGACCGTCAGTATCAGTATCGGGATGCGGTATCTGACTACCGCTTTTGCAAA
>JAKSOD010000122.1 GCA_024405755.1 Clostridia bacterium | reverse complement strand
GGTCAACATTCATATTGCCGTAGGATTCATTCTTGCGTTCGTTATGCCGTTCATACTTGCCGATATCGTCTCTTGAATGCGGCTGCAGCCGTGCTACACTGTAATTCTTTTTCGCCATTCTTTTCACTTCCTTCCTTTTTTGAGATAGATATATCTGAGGTAGTACGTTCTTTTGTTACGCACCTTTTCAAAGTGCGTAACCCACTATGACACTTTCAGCGGAGCTGCAAAGATGTCAGTGGGCTCTCCGAGTGGGATTGCGGTATCTGCGGATACCGCTTGCCTCCGGATAATACAATGCACCATTCACGGGGGTGCATTATATATCCTCCGGCAAAGATTAAGGGCTCCGCCCTGCTTCCTGCGGGAAGCACCCGGCAGAGCTGCCCTTTGAAAAGGGCACCCTGCACCCCGCCTAAACTTTTCGATTGCGCAGCGGATTGTTTTGCTTCTTCGCATACTCGCTTGCCGCCGCCCGTCGCTTATCGCTGTATGGCTCGGTCAAGCGAAAGCAAAACCGTCCTTTCACAATCTCAAAAGAGAGACCGCCATCCTCTGTATCGTCGGTTTGCCGACACAGATCGGGATGCTTTTCGGCATAAGAGGACAGCCTCCTTTTGAGATCTGTGTTGTAGGTGTTCACCGTGATCCACTGACTTGCTTCATCAAAGAGTATCTCCGTTATTTTCTGCGACTTTTTCAATCCCGTTTTCATAAGATTCACGCTCCTTCCAAAAATCAGCTTATTTTTTCTTTGCTTTTGTAAGCAGGGCATTTTTGACCGATTTTTCACAGTTCAAGACCTGTGCAAAATGCGGATTTCCCGATAGAAACACCTCAAACGATGCGGACATCGTTAAACGCTTTTCTATTTGACAAACTGCCGACTTTTACGGCTCTTGACCGTATTTTGCAAAACAAAAAGAGCCGGAACAAAACAGCGGTAAAAACCGTTGTTTCATTCCGACCCTTACTTCCCGAATTCACAGCCGGGAGGATGGATTTCAGCAGATTACAGTACCGAGATACGGCACACGAATCATCGTATTGATGCAGTTGATGTTGTCAATATGAAGTCCCGCTTTTTTATGGCAGTGCGGACATTCCAGGATAAAATCGTCAGCGCAGATTTTATCCATCGTCACAAGCTGGCTCTTGTTTTTGAACTGTGCGTTCGGAACGTCGGCAAACCGTTTGCCGCAATAGGGGCAATTCAGCTTTGGCATACTCTTTCTGCCGTCATTTTGTCTGTTCAATTCTTTCTCCGTTCTATTTCAGATTCTTGATCACCATTTCCGCCACGCCCTGAATGGAAAGCGTATCGGGATAAATGTCCTTGTATTTCTTATTTTCAGGATGCAGATACGGGCGCTTGGTTTTCGTGTCAAACGCCAACCGTTTCAATGTGTTCCGTTGCTCATTATCGAGAGCAACAACGATCTTGCCGAATTCGGCGCTGTTAGTGCGGCGAACGATAACATAATCACCCTTGTCGATTCCTGCATCGGTCATGGAATCACCGTCCGCCATCAGAATATAGAAGTCGCCGCTTCCGAGCAGACTTGCCGGAAACTCCACGAAATCGCCTTTCCATTCTTCTTCGTTCTGCGGCTCTCCGCAGGGGACAGCGCCAGAGATTGGCAACCGAACGATGTTCTGTGTGGTAATTCTGCGGATATATTCGGTGATGATATTGCTGCCGTCATATTCGATCTGACCTTTATCATCCATATCCACAAGATAGCGCTGAACGGTGGGGCGGGGTATGCCCGTACCTGCTTCGATTTCACGAATAGACGGAGAACGACGGTTATGCTCAAAAAATGCGTCGACATACTCCACTATTGCATTGGCTTTTTCCGTGCTTTTTGTTCGCATAAGTGCTCTCCTTCCTATATAGGAC
>JAKSOD010000121.1 GCA_024405755.1 Clostridia bacterium | reverse complement strand
GAAAGGATTATGTGTAATTGAATCTCTTGCTGGGGGATGATTTAATTATACCAGGAATAAGATGGCTGAATTTTGCACCAACTGCGGAACGCAGATAGACGAAAGCACAAGGTTCTGCCCGGGCTACGGAGCGGCGGTCGCCGCTCCCGCTCCGGCATAGCAGAATGTAACGCAAAAAACCGCGCCTGTATATGAGGTGCCTGCCTGGGCCGGAAACGGCGCAGTGAGGCAGGGCATTCCCGCGCCTGGCTTTTCCGACAGGGTGAATCCTCCGGAGAGCCTTGCGGCGGTAAAGAAAAACCGCAAAGCCGCAAGAGTCTTCGCATTCTTTCTCGTTCCCTTTCCGGTGATCGGAGCCGTACTTTACGCTATTGAATTTCTGGAAAATATCGGCAAGGTCAGACCGACCACATCCCCCGATACGGGTGTGCGTGGTGTGACCTTGAAAAAGGACGGTAAATATCAGACGGAGATACACTTCCGCAGACAGCGATATTATCTCGGAAGATATAAAAATCTTGATGATGCCGTCAGTATCCGCAAAGCGGCGGAAATGTTGGTGGACGAATGCTTGGAAGACTATAGAAACGGGATCCCGTTCCCGGATAAGCTTCCGGTTGAAAAACTTTATAAATAAATATTGCCAAAAGCAATGTCTGTTTAATAAATTAAAAAATTATTGAGAGGAGTTCATATCATGAATAAAAACGAACTTATCACATCGGCATCGGAGATTTCCGGTATCAGCAAAAAGACCACAGAGGAAGTTGTAAAAGCAACCCTTACCGCCATTGAAACGGCATTGCAGAACGGCGAAACGGTCAAACTCCCCGGTTTCGGCACATTTGAAATCCGTAACCGCAGTGCAAGAGTCGGCAAAAATCCGCGGACCGGCGAAACGGTAAAAATTCCGGCATCAAAGTCACCTGTTTTCAAGGCAGGCAAAGTATTAAAAGATGCCGTTAATAAATAATCGGATATACTCAAATTTTCATAAATGAAAGAAGGATACTACAATGAAAAAACGCATTTTAGCAGTATTACTTGCGGCAACCATGTTGCTGTCGCTCGTACCGATGACGGTATTTGCGACAGGAACTGCCTACACCATCACCAACGGCACGCCGGAAAGCGCCAAAGAGACGAATCACGGTTATATCGCCATCGACAAGACCTCTGCTGCAGAGGATGAAACCGTAACCCTCACGGTCGCGCCCAGCGCAGGATATCAGCTTAAGGCAGGCAGCCCTAAGGTGAACGATGGCGCTGTCACCATCACCTGCAAAGGCATCGGTAAGTACGAATTCACCATGCCTAAGGCAGCCGTTGCCGTCACAGCGGAATTTGAGCAGATAGTTCTGCCGTATTTATTCGATTTTGAAAGCGACTTTATCGCTGCCGGCTGGACGACCATCGACGCCGACGGCGACGGATATGACTGGAAAACCGATACGGACGCCCTTTGGGACGAAAAGTTTGGCATTGATAAAGGTCATTGCGCTATATCAAGGTCATACGAAAATAATGTCGGGGGACGTAACGCGAACAACTGGCTGTTCTCTCCGGCGATCACGGTTCCCGCAGGCGGTGCTATTGTAAGTTGGTATGAGAAGTCGCAGGATCCGAGCTACAAAGATTCTTATACGGTTTATGTCGGCGAAACTACCGATCTAAGCGATATGACGGTGATCTGTGCAACACACGAAGCAGCAGGAGGTCCCGATAGCGAAACAGAAACAATAGAAACATGGACGCAAAAGACCGTTGAACTTTCCGCCGAAGACTACGCCGGAAAGACCGTATATATCGCTTTCCGACATCTTAGCTATGATTGTTATATTCTGAAGATCGACGACTTTGCGGTCGGAGCTGAAGCACCTGCCCACACCCACACCGTCACCTTTGACGCCAACGGCGGCAGCGTCACGCCGACCAGTGCCGAAACGGGTACGGACGGCAAGCTCGCCACTC
>JAKSOD010000120.1 GCA_024405755.1 Clostridia bacterium | reverse complement strand
CCACATATAACACAATAGCTACAATAAATTATAGCCAAAATGTAGAAATCGTAAAAAATCATATAACAATGAAGCACGAAAAGGCTGTCAGGGAACCGCGAAATCCCTGACAATATACCTCCATTTGGAAATTCACGCGTGCTAAAAAACGAACCAATATACCTTGGGCGGGGGTGTGGTGCCCCGCCGGAGGTATCCACGAAATGCGAATGTTTGGAAATTCACGTGTACACACAATGGTGTGCACATACCAACTGTTTACCAGATTCAGTCGGCTTTAAAACATTAGTCGATGATGGTAATATTTCCATCGGTATGTTCGGGCCTGTATTCACAATCCGGGACTTGAGTCTCAGATATTTTTAGTGTATACAAAAAATGTCGGAGGTATCCTTTCCTCTCCCCCCAGTCTACGATCGCCTGGCCTCAGTACTCAAATGCGGGCAGACTCTCCACGATCTCCATTGTCTTCATACTTACCGTAATCACACTCAGGAGTACATCCAGGATATACCGCGGGTTGTTATGCTCCTCAGCCCAGGTGTTCGGATCGTTTTTGATGCCGTTGTCCTTATCAATGGTGATTGCATAACGTTCTATAATCCATTCGATCGCACTCTTACCGTTAACGACATACTCATAGGCTTTGGCCGGGATGTTCGATATGGCGATGAAGGCGTTATACTGGATACGGCTCTTATCCTCTTTTATGACAAAACGCATCTTCTGCACCCGGAAGTTTCCTGATCCAGCGCCCGTGACCTCAACAAGTATAGATGTTATAATGATTGAACATCTCTTCATCGGTCAACGTTATTTTGGATGATTATATAACAATCTAATGCATACACACTCCAACCACCGCGCTGCAGAGCTTCACCCGCACTCTTTTTAGTTACTGTCATGATGTTTTTACTCTCCTTCAGCTTTTGTGCAGCCTAATACATCTATACCGTGAACGTTAACAGTTATTCCATCAGCAGTTATATCTGCATATAAGGGGACTGGATCCCGTGCATCTACGACTGGAACAGATATAACTGCAATATTGATCTATTCATGATAATTAGTATACTCATAAAAATGGTTCTGCAAGCACGGAAAAATGGTAGAATTAATCGATGAAACGAGGATCTAGAGGAATGGTAGTGCAAATTACGCGTTATATTCATTATATGCAGAAGATAGCGCATTCATTCCTTCTTTGAGTTTGTGTCTGCTGTCTCAATTTTCCGTCACGGTTTGTTATAATTCAGCCCTGACATTTTTCGCCGCGTCGCACATATTCACAAGCTTTGCGAGCGCCACCTCCGGTGTGAGCATCCGGAGACCACAGTCAGGATCGATCAGAATATTTTCCGCGCCGAACACCTCCACGCAGGATCGGATCCGTTTCTCGATCTCTGCGACCGGCTCCACCTCCGGATCGGAACTCTTCACACAGCCGCAGCCGATCTTTTTGTTCCGCAGATCATGGCGCGAGATGTCGGAGAGATTGTCCGGGCTTACCGAGAACTCGAAATCGATCACGTCTACCGGCAGCCGCGTCCACTCCGACGAGATCGTATTCAGCCGTCCGCAGGTGTGAATACACGACGGCGTTGCAATATCTTTGAAGATAATTTTGAGCGCTTCCTTTGCCGTCTCAATATCCATCGCGCCGGTCGAGAGGATCGGCTCGTCCACCTGGATCATGTATGCGCCGCTCGCTGCAAGAAATTTCGCTTCCGAGTGAAGGGCAGACGCAAGATCCAGTACCAGTTCCCCGCGGTTGCGATAGGCGGGTGTTGCAATCTTGAGCGCATACGCAAGAGTACACGGCCCGGTCAGAATGCCCTTCACGTACTTTGTCTGTGTTAAGGCATACCGGGTATCCGCAACCGTGATCGGTTTCTCCGCGATGCCGATCGTCCCGGTAACCGTGTTTCCGTTTAACCATAAAGTCCTGATACCAACGGAAAACACCGAACACACTGAAAGAAAAAAACATCACGGAACATACGTAAACAACACGGAAATAA
>JAKSOD010000012.1 GCA_024405755.1 Clostridia bacterium | reverse complement strand
AATATCTTGCCGCACGCGGACTCGGCGTCAACGGCTGATCAAAAACAGAACAATCTATATCGCCGCCGCGTTGTTACGCGGCGGCGATATGTTGCTTTTATAATAATATAATAAAGAAGAAAAAGTGCGTGACAAGCAACATATGATCTTCTTTGAAGTGAAGAACCTTTATATCTTATGGATGAAATGCGTATTTTCATTCTGAAATGACATGCGGCAGTTGACAAAAGAAAGTGATTGTGGTAAAATAGACACGTAAAATCAGGTTCATCAGCCGGATACCTTTACAATGAAAGGATCGTAAAAAATGAAAACAAACAGACGTATTTTCACGGGGTTCATTTGCCTTATAGCGTTGCTGCTTATTGTGACAGCATTCGCGGGATGCAGTAAGAGCGGAGAAGGAAATGAAAGCACTGTTTCTGACAGTACGTCGGCTTCGGATACCGCAGACAATCCGGAGGAAAGCAGAGAAGAAACCTCTGCGGCTCCCGTGTATTCGGATGTATTTACATTCAGCAAACCCAAAGACGGAGTTGTTATCCACAGCAGTATGCAAAAAAGACTGCTTAAAGACTCTTATGAGAACGCTCTGAAATACGCCCACGGCAACTCCGAGGTCAGCCGACCGAAAGTGGTTGACTTTGTATGGTCGTATGACGGTACCGCGACCGGATTTACCGTTGTCATCAGCGATAAAGAGGATCTTTCCGACGCATGGATATATGAGACTGCTGAATCAAAACTTTCGGTATATAACGTGAAAATCGGTACGAAGTATTATTGGCAGGTCACCGCCCACACCTCTGACGGTGATGACGTAAGTCCCGTTTCAACTTTTACCACAGATTCTGCGTGGCCGCGAAATCTGTATATTGACGGTATTACCAATGCGAGAGATCTCGGAGGCAGAAATACTCTTGACGGCGGATATACACGTCAGGGATTGCTTTACCGTACCGCGAGACTCAGCAAAAACGAATCCGGCAAGGCGGAGATTACCGAAAACGGGATCAGAACTATGCTGGAACAATTACGGGTGAAATCCGAGATAGATCTGCGTACACTCAGCGAAGCGGGAATAACAGAAAGTCTTCTCGGCAGCACGGTGACGTACTTTGCCTGCCCCATAACCAATGCCAAAGATATTTCAAATAACAAAAACGAGATAAGACACGTGTTTCAGATCCTTGCCGACGAGAATAATTACCCGATCTTTTTCCATTGCAGTATCGGAACAGACCGTACAAACCTTATCGCTTTTCTTGTAAACGGATTGCTCGGAGTTGATGAGAGCGATCTTTATTATGATTATGTATTTTCAAATCTCGGCAACATTGAGGGCAATACCCGACCGGCATCTCAGATACAGGCGGCGGATCATTATGTTGCCGCTTTCAAGAAGTTTGACGGTGATACACTCAGCGAAAAAATCCGCAATTATCTGATTTCCATAGGCGTTACCGATGAAGAAATGAATTCCATTATTAAGATAATGAAAGTGGAAAAATAAGAATTACGCAAAGTTGATTATAAAAAATCATTTTATAATTCACATCTGAATAGACCGGACTTGTTGCCTGATGTGTCGGTGACAAGTCCGGTCTTTGATTAATTCAGTTCAGAATAATGTCGTTATCCAATAAATGATTCCATACAGCGTTCCCGCAAGAGTGCCGTAGAGGAGCACGGGACCTGCAACCGTAAAAATCTTTGCTCCTACGCCGAGGACCCAGCCCTCATCACGGCTGTCAATGGCGGGAGATGCAACGGAGTTCGCAAAACCCGTGATAGGAACGAGAGTGCCTGCGCCGGCGACTTTGGCAATATCGTCAAAAATACCTATGGCTGTGAGTACTACGGCGGTCAGTATGAGGATCGCGGAAGTTGTTAGTCCACCGTCCTCCTCGTTCATTCCGAGAGCAGTCCACAGATTGTTCAGTCCCTGACCTACGGCGCAGATCAATCCGCCGACGAGAAAAGCACGGGCGCAGTCTCGCCAGATGTCGGATCTCGGTGCATGGGCGTCGGCATATTTGGAATATTCTTTGCTTCCGATATTCATAATTAAACTCCTTTCTCCGCCGACTGCCAAAAAGATGTTTACAAAACGGCGGATATGTAGTATAATGTATATGAAAGAAAAATCAAACGGTAACTGCAAATGAAAGGAAGAAATAAAAATGTCTGAATTCGGAGAGAAAACCGCAAAGTTCGCGGATAAAGTTACGAAAGAAGCAGTCCGTTTCGGAGATACCGCGACTCTTTCGGTCAAATTAAAGAGAAGTGAGATCCGGACAGACTCAAAATACCGTGAGCTTGGCAAACTCACATACCGTCATCTTCGTTACGACGAGGAAAATGCTGAGAAGATCGACGGGATACTTGCGGAGATCGACGGTCTTATTATTGAGCAGGACAATATCCGCCGCGAACTTGACGAGTTAAAGATCAACAAAGAGTGAATTTGCGTCATAGGGGGTGTTAAAAAACTCGGTGCCGAGTTTTTTAACACCCAAAGTCCCGTTGCTTTGTTTTCAGAGGAACTTTTTCAGTCTTTCGGTGGAATCTTCTTCAAAATCCACGGCTTCACGTGCGAGCTGCATTGCGTCTCCGTCAATACCGCATTCCTCTGCAACGCTGATCTGCTTCAACAGATCGGTAACCCCCATAACGCTGCCCTGAATGAGCATCTCGGCAAGGTGGGGAGTGGTGGAATCTGTAATGGTGTTCATTGCCATTCCTATCTTGGCTGATGCCTTAGTGATCGGGTTTTCTTCTTTAGCTTTAAGTCCGCGTTCTGTCATAAGAGTTGAGGCGCGGCGGGCGAATTCTTCATATCGGTCAAGTTCGTAGGTCATTTCGAGTTTAAGTGTTTCGTCTTTGACGCGGTTCATGAGGTTAACGATAGAATCTGCACCCATTTTTACGTTTTTGAAAATATCTTCAAGAAATTGTGCTTCCGTGGTTGCGGTTCTTGTTTCAGACATAATAAATACCGTTCCTTGTTATTATAGTTTTAATGAAATATCCGGGCAGAATACCCTTCGTTCAGTATTCTGTCCGGATTTTTTTTAAATATGCTTTTTTCGGTAATATTGCTTATTATAAAAGATTTATTACAAAAATACCGTGTATCCTTAATTGTCCGGATACACGGTATTTTTATCAAGTAAGCGGATTACGCTTCCTTGTCAGCGACTATCTCCTTGCCGTCATACATGCCGCACTTGGGGCAAACATGATGGGATCTGATAAGTTCGCCGCAGCTCGGGCATTTGACAAGTCCGGGTGCAACCAGTTTGTAGTTGTTTGCACGTCTCTTGTCTCTGCGAGACTGTGATGATTTTCTCTTCGGTACTGCCATAACCTTACACCTCCTGTATTTCTATACATAATTAACTGTGGATCCGCCGTCAGCGGTTCCCGTTTCCGTCGGTTTCGTCGCCGACGTTGTTCTCGGCATCTTCGGAATCCTCGTCCCACTGTATTTCGCGGAGTTTTGCCCATCTTGGGTCAACTTCGTGCGGTTGGCAGGAACATTTCTCACCGATCAGCAATTTGCGCCCGCAGTGAGGGCAGAGCCCGGCACAGTCAGGAGAGCAGAGGATACGGAGAGGAAATTCAAGGAAGATCGATTCGGAGAGAGCCTCGTCAATATCGAGAGTACCGTGACGGATCACAAGATACTCGTCGATACCCTCTTCGAGCTGTTCGTCGGAGAGGACTCCTTCGGGAACGAGGGTGCGGTCAAAATCAAATTCCAACACTCCGTCCACGGTATCAAGACATCTGGCACACTCACCGCGGTAAGGGACCGAGGCAACCGCATGCAGGCGGATATAACCGCCGCCGTTGTCGGTAACGGAGCCGGACAGATGAGCACCGGGCAGGAATAAGATGCCGTCGGGAGCGGATCCGGGAGTAATATCACGGTCAATGTCAACTACATGGACTTCACCGCGCAGCAATGCTGACAGGTCAATAAGCATTACACATACCTCCGGAAATTGTGACGGCACAAAAAGCGACATTACATATTATAATACCCTTGATTGGCAATGTCAAGGCTTTTTTTAAAATATTCATACTTTTTATTTATAGGTATTTAATTTTTTCAGAAAAAAGATTATCAGCAGACCGCTTTTAGTGTACCACGTTATGATTAAAGTGGCAATAGAAAAAAGCTGTACTTTTCATATGTACGGATTAGTAAATAATAACAGTATTTTTTCCCTGAATTACCCCTTTTTTGCATTTATTTATATTGACTAGGGGATTTTTCCGTGGTATAATAATTGAAATAATATATGGGCGTTATTTTTTTGACGATTATTCCCGAACCCAAGTGAAAATATTTGAGAATTCTCACTGAAAAGGAGAGCAGAGAATGAATACGGAAAACCCTTTAATGAATCAGACAACCGAGAATAAAAACGAAGACATTCTCAAAAAAATTCAACCGATAGACAAGCCGCTTGTCATTGACCGTGACGAGGTACTGAAAAAGGGACGTGGATATTGGGTCCTGCGCAGAGCGCAGGATATCGTTTTTTCACTGCTTGCACTGATCGTGCTTATGCCGCTTTTCCTTGTGATCGCCGTTGTGATTGTGATAGACAGTCCCGGTGCCAGTCCGCTATTCAGCCAACGCCGTATCGGAAGAGACGGAAAAGTGTTCAAATTCTATAAATTCAGAAGTATGATTCCAAACGCCGAAGCAAAACTTGATGAACTTCTGAAAAATAACGAGATGGACGGTCCCACTTTTAAAATGAAGAATGATCCGAGAATCACACGGGTGGGCAAGTTTATCAGAAAGACAAGTATTGACGAACTTCCGCAGCTTTGGAACATCCTCAAAGGAGATATGAGTTTTGTGGGTCCGCGTCCGGCACTTCCGAGGGAGGTCGCTCTGTACGGTGATTATGAAAAGCAGAGACTATACGTGACCCCCGGTCTTACCTGCTATTGGCAGATTCAACCGCACAGAAACGACCTGAGTTTTGAAGAATGGCTTGAACTTGACATAAAGTACATAAAAGAACGCAGTTTCATTGTTGACTGGAAAATAATTTTCAAGACATTTTTGGCTGTTTTCAAATTTGATGGGATCTAATATGTCATATTCGAAAAATTCAATTCAAAAACGCTGAGGCAGAAAACTAAAAAAGAAATACGGAGTGAGAAAAATGATCGAACCGAATGTCAACCTTGATAATAAGACCGTGCTTGTGACCGGAGCTGCAGGATTTATCGGATCAAATCTTGTCAAGGCACTGATGAAAAGCACAAAGAACATCAGCGTAGTCGGAATCGACAATATGAACGATTATTACGACGTATCAATCAAAGAATACCGTCTGAAACAACTCGAAGATCTTGCCGGAGAGAGAAAATCCGAGGGCGTCAGCTGGAGTTTCGTGCGCGGAAATATTGCTGATAAAGAACTGATCGAAAAGATTTTTGCCGAGTACGGCTTTGACGTTGTCGTAAACCTTGCCGCACAGGCGGGGGTAAGATATTCGATCACCCATCCCGACGTATATATTGAGTCAAATCTGATAGGATTCTACAATATTCTCGAAGCCTGCCGGAATCATCCCGTGGAGCACCTTGTCTACGCTTCGAGCTCAAGCGTTTACGGGTCGAACAAAAAGATACCGTACTCCACAGAAGATAAGGTGGACAATCCCGTTTCCCTTTACGCGGCAACGAAAAAGAGCAATGAACTTCTTGCCCACGCATATTCTAAACTCTATAATATCCCGTCAACGGGACTCCGTTTCTTTACTGTTTACGGTCCTGCGGGCAGACCTGATATGGCGTATTTCGGATTTACCGATAAACTTCTCCGCGGAGAGACGATAAAGATATTCAATTTCGGCAAATGTATGCGCGACTTCACTTATGTTGACGATATCGTTGAGGGGATCAGACGCGTTATGTGCCGTGCTCCCGAGAAAAAGAACGGAGAGGACGGACTTCCACTGCCGCCGTACCGTATATACAATATCGGAAACAGCAATCCCGAAAATCTGCTTGATTTCGTTGATATTTTGCAAGAAGAACTTATCCGTGCAAAGGTTCTTCCTGCGGACTACGATTTTGAGGCACATAAGGAACTTGTTCCCATGCAGCCCGGAGATGTTCCCGTGACTTATGCTGATACTTCTGCACTTGAAAATGATACCGGATTCCGTCCTTCGACCCCTCTGCGCGAAGGACTGCGCCGTTTCGCGGAATGGTATCACGACTTTTATAACGTATAAGTTTACGGTATATAAGAGGAGAGAAGCATGGCAAGTATTTTTTCGAGAATAAAGAAGAAACTTGAGAGATCAAAGGCAAACAAGAATTGGGCAAACAAAAACGCCTATCTTATCAGCAAAGGTGCTGTGATAGGCAAAGGGACACGGCTAAACTGCAATATTGACGCATTCGGCTCCGAGCCGTATCTTATTACCGTCGGAGAAAAATGCCTTTTTGCGGCGGATATCCACCTCATTACCCATGACGGAGGCGTGGCAATGCTCAATTTTCTCGATTATTTCGGAGAGCAGCATATGGACAGTATCGCGCCGATCACCATCGGTGACAAGGTTTATATCGGCACCGGAGCATATGTAATGCCGGGAGTTACAATAGGAAGCAACGTCATAATAGGCGCAGGAGCCATTGTAACGAAAGATATTCCCGACAACGTAGTTGCCGTTGGTGTTCCCGCAAAGCCTATTGAGTCAATTGACGATTATTGCCGGCACTTGCAGGAAAAGGGCAAGCTGTTCCCAACTGTCGGAATGCCCTATGAACAGAAAAGAGCGTATTTTGAAGAAAAATTTTCTTTGAATAAAAAAGCGGCAAAGGCTGAAAAGGAGAATTGAACTATGAGTAAGAAAATCAATAAGATCGCAGTTGCAGGTACCGGATATGTGGGACTTTCCCTCGCGGTACTGCTTTCACAGCACAATCATGTCATCGCCTGCGATATCATTCCCGAGAAAGTTGAACTTATCAATTCACGCAAGTCTCCGATTGCCGATAAGGAGATCGAGGAGTATCTTGCAACCCGCGAACTTGATCTTACCGCCACTCTTGACGCAGAGGAAGCGTATACCGGTGCGGATTTTGTAATTATCGCAGCTCCCACCAACTACGACAGCAAGAAGAATTTCTTTGATACTTCAGCCGTTGAATCCGTAATTTCCACGGTCATGAAGTATAATCCAGATGCAATAATGATCATCAAGTCCACGATACCCGTGGGATATACAACCTCTGTCCGCGAGAAGACCGGAAGCAAGAATATTATTTTCAGTCCGGAATTTCTCCGTGAATCCCGTGCTCTTTATGATAACCTCTATCCGAGCCGTATTATTGTCGGTACGGATATGAATGACAGCCGCCTTGTGGAAGCGGCACATACTTTTGCTGATCTGCTGCATGAAGGTGCAATCAAAGAAGATATCCCCACACTGTTTATGGGATTCACCGAAGCCGAAGCTGTCAAACTTTTTGCCAATACATATCTTGCACTCCGCGTGTCGTATTTCAACGAACTTGACACTTATGCCGAGATGAAGGGACTGAATTCCCAACAGATTATCGACGGCGTGTGCCTTGACCCCAGAATCGGAACTCATTATAATAACCCGAGTTTCGGTTACGGCGGATACTGCCTGCCCAAGGATACAAAACAGCTGCTTGCCAACTATGCCGACGTTCCCGAAAATCTGATTCAGGCTATCGTTGAAAGCAACAGAACGAGAAAAACCTATATTGCCGAGCGTGTTCTTGAAATTGCCGGCGGATACGAGGCTAACAGCGAATATGACAAAACTCTTGAAAAGGAAGTTACAGTCGGAGTATACCGCCTTACCATGAAGAGCAACAGCGACAACTTCCGTCAGAGTTCGATCCAGGGCGTAATGAAGAGGATCAAAGCCAAAGGTGCCACCGTTATCGTGTACGAGCCGACTCTTGAAGACGGAAGCACGTTCTTCGGAAGCGTCGTGGTGAACGATCTTGAAGAGTTCAAGAATAAAAGCGATGCAATTATCGCCAACAGATACGATTCATGCCTTGACGATGTCAAGGATAAGGTTTACTCCAGAGATATTTTCAGACGCGACTGAGCGGGATGCCCGGGAGGTTGTGCCGAGATGAAAAAAATAAAAAAATTCTTCGGAAAGATAAAAAATGCTTTCTGGAGAGTCATTTATAATAAAAAACCGGTGAAGTATGCCCGCAAAAAAGGCGTGACCGTCGGAGAAAAATGTACCTTTATCGGTCATCCGAATTTCGGATCGGAACCGTATCTTGTTTCCGTGGGAAACAGGACTTTGATTTCTTTTGACTGTGCCTTCGTGACACACGACGGAGCTGTATCTACGGTAAAAGCAAGAACCGGTAAGAAGGACTTGTGAAATACGGAAAGATCCGTATCGGTGACGGTGTGACGATCGGCGCACGTGTCACGGTACTTCCGGGGGTTTCTATCGGAAACGAGTCGATAGTAGGGGCGTGCAGCCTTGTGACGAAATCCGTTCCGGCAGGTGAAGTCTGGGGCGGAGTTCCCGCCAAGTTCCTTATGACCACCGACGAATATCAGAAAAAACTCCTTGACGGATTGACTGAACTTGACCTTGACAATTACTACAAAAATAAAAAATCAGAACTTCTCCGGAAAATACCGGATCCGGAATGGCTTTGAGGGCGAAATGAAGAAAAGAAAACACGAGACCCCGAGGCTGTGCCTTGTCTCATCCTCCGGCGGACATTGGGAACAGCTTCAGAAATTGCAGCCGCTGATCGACAAATATGACGGCTTTATGGTGACCGAAAAAACGCAGTTTGAGGCAAATGCAAAGTATCTGATGAAGCAGACAGATCTGCACGATAAACTTATGATCTTCAAAATGATCGTCAACAGTTTCCGTGCGCTGCGCATATGGATAAAGGAAAAACCCGATTTCGTCATAACCACAGGTACTCTTGTGGCTTATCCGTTCTATCTGCTTGCGGTACTGACAAGAAAGAAATTTGTCTTTATTGAAACTTTCGGAAGAGCGAATATGCCCACCGTCGCCGGCAGAATGATGGAGAAACATTCCGATCTGTTTATCGTTCAGTGGGAATCACAGAAGAAATTCTATAAAAAAGCAATTTACGGGGGGTGTCTCTATTGATCTTCGTGACCGTAGGATCGAGGAATTATCCCTTTGACCGTCTGTTCAAAAAGATTGACGAACTGTACGACGAGGGCGTCATTACGGACAGAATGTTTGCTCAGACCGGTACGTCAACTTATGTGCCGCGCAATTACGAATACAAGGACTTTATTTCTCAGGAAGAATTTCTCGAAAAGATCAATGAGGCTGATATAGTGGTCAGCCACGGTGCGTCCGGATCCATTATGAAGGCACTGAACGCCGGGAAAAAAGTCATTGCCGTTACACGCCTTGAAAAGTACGGAGAGCATATCAACGACCATCAGATACAGAACAACGAAGCGTTCGGATCAAACCATTATGTTCTTGCCGCTGATCCGGAACTCGGAGACCTCGGCGAGTGCTTTTGCAAGATAGCCGAAGGTACTGACGGACTTATCACGTGGGAGAATAAGGATCCTATGGCGATAGTTAATATGATCGACAGGTTCATTGAGGAGAACTGGTAATGGCAAGCAGGAAAATCTTCAAGAAACTGAAATATGCTCTGCGAGTCCTGCCCGATAAAGCATACATACAGTTATACTATTTTGCACGGTTTCACCGTCTGTGCAATTTAAAGGAGCCGAAGACCTTCAACGAGAAACTTCAATGGCTCAAACTTTATGACCGTCGTCCGGAGTACACCGGAATGGTTGACAAGTACGAGGTTAAGAAGTACGTTGCCGATAAGATCGGCAGTGAATATATCATTCCCACTCTCGGTGTGTGGGACAGATTTGAAGATATTGATTTTGACGCCCTTCCGGAGCGTTTCGTGCTCAAATGCACGCATGATTCCGAAGGGCTTGTGATCGTTAAGGACAAAAAGACTCTTGACCGTGCCGCAGCAAAGGAGAAACTCGAATCCGCGCTGAAACAGAATTTCTATTATATAGGAAGAGAATGGGTTTACAAGAACGTAAAACCGCGTATAATCGCCGAGGAATACGTGGAGGATCATGCCACGGGAGAACTCAGGGATTATAAATTCTTCTGTTTTGACGGTACGCCCAAAGCCATGTTCGTAGCATCTGACCGCAGTGCGGGAGCTACTAAATTTGACTATTTTGACCTTGAATACAAAAATCTCGGGATAAAGCAGCATTATCCGAATTCGGAAGTTATGCCGCAAAAGCCGCAGAATTTTGAGAAAATGAAAGAACTCGCGGCGGTGCTGTCTTCGGGGATACCCCACGTCAGAGTGGATTTTTACGAGGCTGACGGAAAACTTCTCTTCGGAGAGTTGACTTTCTTCCATTTCAGCGGATTCATGCCTTTTGAGCCTCCGGAATGGGACAAATCTTTCGGAGACTGGCTTACACTGCCTGAAAAAACAAAAAACTGAAATAAATAAGGAATATTTTCTCAATCGAGGAACGATATATGAAAATACTAACTGTCATCACCGGGATGTGTACCGGGGGCGCGGAGCGTGTCATGGCGACGCTCTGTAACGAATTTTCAAAGAATAACGAAGTCATCCTCCTTTGCCTCCGCAGCGCAGAGACGGATTACGCTATTGATCCCCGGGTACGAATCATTGACGGTAAAGTTACGGGAAAGAACTTTTTCAAGGCAGTAAAAGTAACAAGGAAAGTCATAAAAGAAGAAAAACCCGACGTTGCGATGTCGTTCATGAACAAGTCTAATCTCGTTCTGCTGGAGGCTCTTCGCGGACTTCGGGATAAAGTTCCCGCAGTGGTATGCGAGCGGGCAAATCCCGGAAGAGCATGGAAGTCAATAAAGATCCTCCGCAAACTGCTCTATCCCCGCGCCGACGGCGCCGTCTTCCAGACACCGCAGGCGCAGGCATATTATAAAGATATACTGAAGTGCGACAGCGTCGTGCTGAAAAACCCGCTGAGTCCCGATTTCAAGGCGGAACGCTACGAGGGCGAAAGACGCCGCGTGATCGTGACCGCCGGCAGACTTTCATCGGAAAAAAACCACCGCTTGCTTATCGATGCTTTCTCCGATATCGCGGGAGAATTCCCCGATATGAAACTCGAGATCTACGGCAACGGACCGCTGACGGACGAACTTCAGACCGCCATCGACGAGACGGGGCTGTCCGATCGCATAACCCTTATGGGAAGGAAGGACAACGTGCAGAACTATACGAGAGACGCGGAACTCTTCGTTCTGCCGTCAGACTCCGAGGGGATGCCCAACGCTCTGCTTGAAGCCATGGCACTCGGAATTGCTTCCATCTCAACCGACTGCCCGATCGGTGGACCGGGACTTATCATTCGCCACGGAGAGAACGGTCTTCTCGTCCCGGTAGGCGACAGAGAAGCTATGGCAGAAGCCATGCGCCGTATGCTGACTGACGACGGACTTGCGGCAAGATGCCGTGAGAATGCACCTCATGTATCAGAGGATTACGCCGCGGAGAGTGTATGTCGTGACTGGGAAAAATATCTTATTGAAGTATCGCACGAGGAATGAAAAATGAGTGTCATTCATAAGGTTCGGGAAAAAGCAAGGTATTTGGTATTCAAAAGAATAAACAAATGGGGAAAGAAACTTCCCGACGATATTGAAAACGATAAAAAATATCTGGGCGTAAAATTCAGATTCAGTATGAAGAAAAAACTGAATCTTGACGATCCTCAGACATACAGTGAGAAGCTCCAATGGCTGAAACTCTATGACCGTCGTCCCGAATACACCATGATGGTTGATAAGTATGAAGTCAAAAAGTACGTATCGGACATGATCGGAGAAGAATATCTGATCCCGACTCTCGGTGTTTGGGAAAAGTTTGACGATATTGACTTTGACTCTCTGCCGGATCAGTTTGTGCTGAAATGCACGCATGACAGCGGCGGTATCGTTTTCTGTACTGACAAGTCGGCCTTCGATAAGGAAAAAGCTAAAGAGAAGATCAATATTTATCTCAAAAGGAATTATTACAGTCAGGGCAGAGAATGGCCATATAAGAATGTTCCTCCGCGTATTATTGCTGAGAAATACATGGTCGACGAGTCCGGATATGAACTCAAAGATTACAAATTTTTTGCCTTTGACGGCGAAGTGAAGGCAATGTTCATTGCCACAGACAGAAATGCGAAAACGGACACATGCTTTGATTTCTTTGACAAGGATTTTAATCATCTGCCCTTCACGAACGGTCACCCCAACGCTGCGGTGACACCTAAAAAACCTCAGCATTATGAACTTATGGTCGAACTTGCCGAAAAACTCAGCCGCGGACTGCCGCAGGCGAGAATTGATTTCTATAACATAAACGGCAAGGTCTATTTCGGCGAGATCACGTTTTTCCATTGGGGCGGATTTATGCCGTTTAAACCGGAAAAATGGGATTATACTTTCGGAAGCTGGATCAAACTTCCAAAAAAGCAGGAAGGCGAAGACGAGAAGGCGGAAAACTGAAAATCCGTGCTTTGTGCATATTGCCGCAGAAACGCAGAGGGAAAAATGTCACTTAAAAAATATTTCAAAGATCCGAAAAAGTATGCAATAATGCTTTACGGTCGTCTGATGCCGGATACCGTTGCCTGCAATGCAAAGTATCTGAAAAAAGTGTACCGCCACAATACCGGAAAGGAACTTGATCTTGACGATCCGAAGACATACAACGAAAAACTCCAATGGCTCAAACTCTATGACCGCCGCCCCGAATACACCGATATGGTGGATAAATGTGAAGCCAAAAAATACGTGGCGGGCAGAGTTGGGGAAGAATACATAATTCCAACCTATGGAGTATGGAACACTTTTGACGAGGTGGATTTTGACTCTCTGCCGGATCAGTTTGTGCTCAAATGCACGCATGACAGCGGCGGACTCATTATCTGCCGGGACAAGTCTGCACTGGACCGTGAGGCGGCAAGAAAGATAATCGAACATTCTCTCAGCAGAAATTATTACCGCAGCGGGATAGAGTGGCCATATAAGAACGTGAAACCGCGCATTATAGCAGAAGAACTCCTTTCTGACGGCAACTCCGGCGGAATCGCGGATTATAAATTCTTCTGTTTCGGCGGAGAGCCGAAGTTTATGTACGTTTCCCGCGGACTTGAAAATCATGCCACCGCTCAGATTTCTTTCTTTGATCTGAAAGGTCAGCGTCTTCCTTACGAAAGACGTGATTACAGACCGATCGATACATTCACGCCTCCCGAAAACCTTGAAAAAATGGTGGAACTTGCAGGAAAAATGGCGTCGGGAATAGCCTCTCCTTTTGTTCGCATAGACCTTTATTCCGTCGACGGAAAAATATATTTTTCCGAGATCACGTTTTTCCCGTGTTCAGGTATGATCCCGTTCAGGAATCCGGAACATGACGCGGAAATCGGAGAAATGCTTGATTTGTCTTCCGTCAGAAACGGGAATAACGCCATCAAGGAGAAAGTCCTATGAACATCTATAAAAAAGGCAGAATAATTCTTGATCGCCTTTATTTAAAAAACTACGGTTGGCGTCAGGCAAGGTGGGAAAAGCGCAAGGTCAGAGATGAGCGAAGACAGCGTCTCATTGACACCGTAACTCTGACTCCTGAGCAGGAAAGTCAGATCGACGCTCTGTTCAAAGAAAACTACGGCAAGACCATGCCTCACGACTGGCACAGACTGTATCAGTCGTTTACCGGCAGGTTTGATGCCTCGTATTTCCCGGAAATACTTTTCTCCTCAAAGTTCGAACTGATGATGAATCCGCGCAAGTACAGTTATGTGCTTGACGATAAGCTGCTTCTTCCTCTCTTCTGCGACGGAGTTAAGAACGTGAAAACACCAGCTGTGATCGGAACTTATGGCGGAGGAGTATTCTTCGATGCCGGAAAAAACGTATATTCCCGTGAAGAGTTCATTGAAAAAATGTCCGATATCGGAGATGCAGTAATAAAACTCACTCAGGATACAGCGTCAGGAAGAGGAGTAAAATTCGTCTCACTGAAAGACGGTAAGGACTCGGTGAGCGGTAAAATGCTTGGCGAACTTATCGACGAATTTCTCAAAGGAAATTCAAAAAACACGTTTCAGATCCAGGAACTTTTAAAACCTCATCCGAAACTTGCAGCACTTTATCCGAATTCAATAAATACATTCCGTATCGTTACCTATCTATGGAACGGAGCGGTTTATCATTTTCCCGTTGCACTCCGTCTCGGAAGAGGGGGAAACAGACTTGATAATGCCCACGCGGGCGGAGTCTTTATCGGTGTTTCTGATGAAGGAATAATGGAAGCTGAGGCATATTCCGAATTCGGTGAGAGAGTAAGTGTTCACCCCGATACCGGTGTGACGTTCAAGGGGTACGAACTTGATTTCGTACCGGAACTCATTGCCGCTGCGGAAAAAATGCATCTGAATGCCCCTCAGCTCGGCGTTATTTCGTGGGATCTGACCGTTGATGAAAAAGGCGGTATCGTTCTTGTTGAAACGAATACTACGGGGCAGACCATATGGTTCCCGCAGATGGCAAACGGTCGTGGCGCATTCGGTGAGAATACCGCCGATATTCTCCGTTTTGTGTCAAAAAAACTGTGATTTCAAATTGATCCCCAAAGGGAAAGACAACAAATGGATAATAATTACACCGAAAAAAAGATAATCTTCGTGACCGGAGCAATATCCGGCGGCGGTGCCGAGAAGGTCATCACCATTCTTGCCAACGGATGCGCGGAACTCGGTGCGGACGTATCGCTTGCGATCCTCCGCGAACGTCACGAATCATACGCCATTTCCGATAAAGTGAAAGTGTATCGGATCAAATCCGGAAAATTCAAACTTTTGTCGCGGATTTCAAATCTGCGTCGTGCAATAAAGGACAGCGTGGCAGATACGGTAATACCTTTTTTGCCTCTGATCAGCCTTTATACCATAATTGCCGGTATCGGACTGCGGAAAAAATATGTGATGTCCGAGCGTGGCGACCCGCGAATCAGTATCTTTGCAAAGAATTTTTCAGGGAAAGACCGTGTCGGTGTGCTTTTTATGCGCAGACTTCAATTATACCGCATTGCGGAACATATGGTGTTCCAGACCACCGATGCACGGGACTATTACTGCAAATCAATCAGGAAGAAAAGCGTTCTGATCCCGAACCCTCTTGACTGCGGCAGGCTGCCGGAAAGATTTGAAGGTGAGAGGGAAAAGCGGATTATCGCTGCCGGACGTTTTTCGGAGGAAAAGAATTTTCCTCTGCTGCTGAGTGGATTCGCACGATTCCGTAAGGTTTTTCCCGAATACACCCTGACACTCTGTGGAGATGGACCGGAGGGGGATAACCTCAAAAAACTGGCATCAGATCTCGGTATTGCGGACAGCGTGGAATTTCCGGGATTCTGCGACGATATACACGCGAGAATGAACCGTGCGGCAATGTATATCTCCACATCAAATCATGAGGGAATATCAAACTCTATGCTCGAGGCTCTCGGAATGGGAGTACCCACTATAGTCACCGACTGTCCTGTGGGCGGCTCGAAAATGTTCGTGCATACTGACGAAAACGGCATACTTATTCCAATGAATGATGAGGATTCCCTTGTGGAGGGAATGACAAAGATCGCATCTGATCTCGGTTATGCCGAGAAGATTTCAAAAGAAGCAGTCAAGATCAGAGATGAGATCTCGTCGGAGAGTATATGCCGCAGATGGCTTGAACTCGCCTGAAGAATAAAAAAGAGAATAAAATGAGCAAAAATAATAAAAAAAACGCATCCTCGGACTGCGGTCAGGGCAAGGTCCTGTTTGTTAACCTCAGACTTACCGGCGGCGGATCCGAAAAAGTGATGGCGCATCTCGCAAGTTATTACGCAGATCACGGGATCGATACGGAAATGTTCCTGCTCAGTGACGAAGAGAGAACATATCCCGTCAGCGACAAACTGAAAATAACAGAATGTTTCTGCCCGCGTACAGGAAGCAAAAAAATCTGGCATGTAAAGCGAATTCTTTCACTTCGAAAAGCAATAAAAAAGTCCGGCGCGAACACCGTGATTTCATTTATGTGGGATATAAATATGAATGTGGTCCTTGCTTGTGCGGGACTGCGCAAAAAAGTGATCATATCAGAACGTGCAGATCCGAGAAACGTGGTCGCACGGCGCAAATCACTTGAATTTGCAATGAAGTGGGTCTTTCCGCACGCGGATATGACCGTCTTCCAGACTCCCGAGGCGCAGACGACCTACCCCGAAAAAGTAAGGCGGAAAAGTACCGTTATCCCCAATCCGGTGGTGCTGAAAAATATCGGCGAAGCAAACGGAAGTACCGCAGAACGTGAAAAGACCGTAATTGCCGCGGGAAGATTCACCGAACAGAAAAATTTTGCAATGCTTATCCGCGCATTCTCCATCTTCGGCAAAGATCATCCGGATTACACGCTGACGATATTCGGCGACGGTTCTCTGCGGGATAAGCAGGAGGCACTTGTTACCGAACTCGGACTTGACGGACGTGTCAGTATGCCCGGATTTGTGAACGATCTCGGGGAGAGAATGAAAAGTGCGGGGATTTACGCAAGTTCTTCGGATTTCGAGGGAATTTCAAACTCAATGCTTGAAGCTCTCGCGGCGGGAATCCCATCGGTATGCACAGACTGCCCAGTAGGAGGTGCAGCCATGGCTATTGATGATCACAAAAGCGGAATACTCGTAAAGACCGGAGATGCAGAAGGAATGGCGCGTGCGTTTGCGGAAATTGCCGACGACGCCGGATTTGCCCGTACTTTGTCTGACAATGCCGTGGAGAAGAGCCGCGAGTTCCTTATTGATAACGTGGCGAAAAAGTGGATGTCTCTTTAAATGTTCCGGAATACTGATTGCACGGTGCAAACGGTTTTCTGTTGAAAATCTTATTTTTCAGAAAGGCATGATCGGAAAATGGATCTGAATATCAAGAAAAAATACTCCGTAGTTGATATAATGCTTCTGCTGACGCTGGTCATGCTGTTTGCAATGCGGAACATTTCAATTATCTCGGTATACGGATGGCTGATACCGGCTGCCCTTGTTCTCGTAGGATATATACAGAGTCAGGGATGGGTCATAAGGAAAAATGCGCTTGCTTTTATAGTACCGTATCTTGTTTTTCTGATTTTTTGTTTCGTATCATATCTTTGGGCGGCGGATAAGTCCATTGTCATCAGCAAATGTTACGCTTTGCTGCGTATCTATGGCGGTGCTTTCTTGTTTTCTTTAATAATTCTTAAACTCGAAGATATTGAAAAACTGCTGCATTTGTTTTATATCACGGGTGTGATTACATTGGCACATTTGTTCCTGAAAACACCGCTTTCAATCTGGAAAGACTGTCTCTACGGAGAATATGATGCATCGTCGTCCGCGGGGCGTCTCGGAAACACCATAGGTTATCAGCCAAACGAACTCGGACAGTTTTGTGCCGTTATCATGATGTTGTCTGTTTTCTATTATAATAAGACACATAAAAAGAGATATCTTGTGATCGGAGCTGTTGATATTGTGGTGCTTTTCTTCACAAAATCAAGGTCTTCAATTCTCATGCTTATCGCGGGAGTTTCGTTGTATCTGCTGACATCGGAACGAAAAATAAAGAAAAAAATTATACTCATAGTGAGTATCGCTGCTGCCGCTTTGGCTGCATATTGGCTGATATTCAATGTGCCGGTCCTTTACCGTCTTGTGGGATTCCGTTTCGAGGGAATTCTTGCAGGCGAGGGAAATCAGGATGCGAGTACTGATGCGAGAAAGGAGTTTTTCAGATATGCGATAAAACTGTTCAAGGAACACCCGATACTCGGTGTCGGAATTGATAATTTTAAGTTTTATTCCATGACCTTCAATGATGCGTGGGCGGAAGTCAGTTCTCACAGTAATTGGGGAGAAATGCTGTCTTGTACGGGGATTATCGGAACCTCACTGTTCTATGTTCCTCAGATCGCTTCCGTGGTTATACTTTTCAGATCTTTGAAGGAACTTGACGGTAACCGCAGACGTCTGTGCGCAATACTCTTTACCATTCTGTTTATTAATGTCACTTTTGACTTTGTAAAGACCTCTTACGATAAATCTCTTACTTTGTATATGGCATGTTTTGCCGTTGTAGGTGCTGTAATGATAAAGAATTCAATCAGTAATGTCCCTTCGGGAGACAAAGAAAATGATAAATCAATTATAAATCAACAGATCCGGAGTTAAAATGGAATCGGAAGTTTTAAATAAGAAGATCGGGAAAGCCACCAAGTGGTCAACGATTACAGAAATATTTGCAAAACTTGTGTCGCCGATCACGAATATGATACTTGCACGTTTGCTTGACGTATCAATGTTCGGTGTTGTAGCGACGGTCAATGTAATAATCAGTTTTGCTGATATGTTTACTGATGCGGGATTCCAGAAATACCTCGTTCAGCACGAATTCCGTGATGAAAAGGATCGCCGTGAGAGTACGTCCGTTGCTTTCTGGACTAATATGGTGATTTCTGTTGTGTTGTGGGGTGGAATAATTATCTTCCGTAATCCTCTGGCGGAACTTGTCGGTAACCCTGAACGCGGATTCGTGATCGCGGTTGCGTGCTGTGTGCTGCCCCTGACTTCATTTTCAAGCATTCAGATGGCTCTCTATAAGAGGGATTTTGATTTCAAGACCCTCTTTTACGCACGTATTGTAGGGATTTTTATTCCACTTGTTGTTACTGTACCTTTGGCGCTGATCTGTCGGAATTATTGGGCACTTATTGCCGGATCGATTGCCAAGGAGATCGCAAATGCCGTTATTCTTACGGCAAGGTCAAAATGGAAGCCGAAGTTGTGGTACAGTTTCGCTAAACTGAAAGAAATGTTCTCTTTCAGTATGTGGACTTTGTTTGAGCAGATCTCAATCTGGCTGACAGGATATATAGGAACTTTTATCGTCGGCAAATTCCTTTCCGGGGACGTAGAGTACTATACGGGACTTTATAAAACATCAATGAATACCGTTAATCAGTTTACATCCCTGATCACCGCTACGGTTGCCCCCGTTCTTTTCTCGACTTTGTCGAGAGTACAGAATGACAGAGAAGCGTTTAAAGGATATTTCTTTTCATTTCAGAAAATTATCAGCATTCTGATAATCCCCATGGGAGCAGGACTGTTTCTGTACCGTGATCTTGTTACGGAAATTCTACTCGGAAGTAAGTGGCTGGAAACCTCAATGTTCATTGGTCTGTGGGGACTAACGAGTGCGCTCGGCATCGTACTCAATAACTTTTGCAGCGAGTCGTACCGTGCGCTCGGAAAGCCGAAACTCTCGCTGCTTGTTCAGGTGATACATCTTGCATTCCTGATACCAGCACTTATCTGGTCTGCGGGGATAAGTTACGAAGCACTTTATTGGACAAGGTCCATGATCCGTTTCCAACTTTACGCAACGCAGTTGATAGTCCTTTACTGTGTAGTTAAGATTTCTCCGTGGCAGATGCTGAAAAATGTATATCCTACGGTGATTGCGACCGGAGTAATGACATTGGTCTCGCTTGGATTGCAGATGATATCACACTCAATGATCTGGGATATTGTTTCAATAGTAATCTGTATAGGCTGCTATTTCGGTATTCTGATGATTTTCCCCGAATTCCGCAAACTGGTAGTTGATTATGTCGGAAAAATCCTTGTGAAGATCCGTGGAAAAATTAAAGTGGGAGTAAAAAAATGAATCTGATCGACAAAACCTTTCTGCATCTTGCACGAAAGAAAAAGCTCAATTGGATGCCGGATGAAGAATATTTGAAACTGATGTTTCATGCAAGGACCGGAAAAAAACTGAATCTGAAAGATCCCAGAACATTCGGAGAGAAGCAGCAATGGCTGAAACTCCATGACCGAAATCCCGAATACATAACTCTCGTTGACAAATTCGAGGTAAAAAAATACGTTGCCGGCAAACTCGGAGAGGAACACGTTATTCCCAATCTCGGAGTTTGGGATAAATTCGATGATATTGATTTTGACAGCCTGCCGGATCAGTTTGTACTTAAATGTACTCATGATTCCGGAGGACTTGTTGTATGCAAAGACAAGTCTGCACTCGATATGAAAGCTGCAAAGGAAAAAATTGAGAGGAGTCTTGCGAGAAATTATTTTTGGAGCGGAAGAGAATGGCCCTATAAAGACGTGAAACCGCGGATAATCGCGGAAAAATTCATGTCTGATTCCGGGGTTGCCGACAACGAGGGACTGACTGATTATAAATTCTACTGCTTCAACGGCGAACCCAAGTTTCTCTATATTTCGAGGGGACTTGAACATCACCCAACTGCACGAATCAGTTTTCTGACGCTTGACTGGAACTTTGCACCGTATGAAAGAAGCGATTTCAAGCCATTTGAAGAACTGCCCGAGAAGCCTTCACGCTTTGACGATATGATAGAGATGAGCCGCAAACTTGCCGAGGGCAAGAGATTTGTCCGTGTGGACCTTTATCAGATCGGAAATGAGGTGTTCTTCTCCGAACTCACGTTCTTCCCATGCGGAGGAATGATGCCTTTCAGGAATCCCGAACACGATAAAGAAATCGGAGAAATGCTTCACCTTTGAACAAAAATAGCATACCGCGAGCATATGAAGATAACCGAAAAGTATATTTAACAATATATCTAGATTTTGAACTTGATATTTTGCTCTTTTTATGCTAAAATATCAATATAGTAGGCAGATAATACTTTTGATGCTGCAAAGAGAAATGTGAGGTGAGATAATGCCGGAATTTACGGATATACATATGCATTGCCTGTATGGCGTGGATGACGGCGCCGAAAACGAGGCACAGATGCGTTCAATAATTGATGCAGCCTATGCCGACGGAACGAGAATACTGTGCGCAACTCCTCATTGTCACTCCGGTTTCTTCGGGTACAATTCCGAAGAGTCAGATAAAGCATTTGAAACACTGCGTGATTACGCAGAGACACGTTACGGGGATCTGAAGGTGTTTCGTGGGAACGAACTCAGATACAGCGGAGACTTTGTTGATTGGATGAATTCCGGATTCTGCCGGACATTGAACGGTACGCGGTATGTACTGGTTGATTTTTCCTTTAATGAATCGGGAGAATATATTGTAAAAGCCATTCACGAAATGCTGAATTCAGGATGTATTCCGGTGCTTGCCCACGCGGAAAGATATGTGAATTTTCACCGCGATATGCGTGAACTGATCGATATCCGGGAAAACGGAGCTGTGATCCAGATGGACGCGACTTCTCCTTTTGGCGGATGGGGACTCGGCGATAAAATACGCAGCCGCCGCATACTTGAACATGGTCTGTATGACGTTGTCGGATCAGACGCTCACAATACTACAACACGTCCTCCGATCCTATCGAATTGTTACAGATTCGTTATGGAAAAATTCGGAGAACATCTTGCGGACAGTATGTTCTGCCGCAAGGGAAGAGAATTGCTTGGACTTGACCCTGAGAATGAAATAACGGAATAAAGAAAACAGACAGAAAGAATGGACTGAATTATGGAAGAAAAACAAACAAATGAAATTGTTATTAATCTGAAAGACCTGTGGCAGGTTTTTGTCACAAGATTCTGGATTATTGTTCTTGCGGCACTGCTTGCCATGGGAGCAATGGGAATATACAAGACAGCCACATATCAGGCAAAATACGAGTCTGTTGCGACGCTTTATATTCTTCCTCAGGATGCAAACTCAACGGCGGCATTCAATGTAGCACTTGCCGTTATAAACGACTGTTCGGAGGCAATCACGAGTTATTCCGTACTTGACGGAGTGATCGAAGCACTGGATCTGAAAATGAGTCCGGCAGCACTGAAAAGTATGATTTCCACACAGAATCCTGACAGTTCGCGATTTATTTACGTCTCAGTAAAGAGCAATTCTCCGACAATGTCTAAAATGATCGTTGATGAACTGTGCGAGATTTGTGCGGAAAAAATGGAAGTCGCCATGAGCGGCATCCGTCAGATTAATGTTTTTGCTCAGGGTAAGGTCAGTACGGCACCGTGCAATAAGACGAAACTGACTTCATATTTTATTGTTGGGGTTCTTGCAGCAGTTGCAACGTATGCTGCTTTCCTTGTGATTTCTCTTCTCAAGGACCGCTTCAGTGACGAATATGATATTGAGCAGACTCTCGGACTTACCATCCTCGGTAATATTCCTAATGCAGACGAAGCACCGAAATCCAAAGGCGGAAAGTACGGGAAATACGGAAGGTACGGGAAGTACGGGAAGTACGGGAAGTACGGCAGCAGCGACTCACGTCAAAATAACAATGCGTCAACCGACGCCCCAAAGGAGGCGTAAATAAAAATGGAAGAAATCAAGTTAAGAATGGTCGGCAGCGACAACTATAGCGTTCAGGAAGCACTGAAAGTACTTCGTACGAATCTTCAATTCTGCGGTCAGAACATACGAGTTATCGTTCTCACAAGTTGTGACGAAAACGAGGGCAAGACAACAATTTCCCTTCATATTGCAAAGAGTTTTGCGGAACTCGGAAAAAAAGTCCTTTTTATTGATGCCGATATGAGAAAATCCGTGCTTGCCGGACGCAATACGAACGCCCGCGACGTTTTGGGACTCAGTGAGGTACTCAGCGGTCAGCGCAGTCTCACCGATTGCATTTATAAGACCGATATCACGGGACTGCATGTTCTGCTTGCCGGTAAATATCCTCCTAATCCCGTTGAATTGCTCAACGGAAAAGTGTTTGCTATGCTCCTTTCCGAAGCACGCAAGGTATATGACTACGTGATTATTGACTCTCCTCCTCTCGGAAGAGTAATTGACGCTGCGGTTATCGCATCAAGATGTGACGGAGCAGCACTCGTGATAGGCGGCAATGACGTCAGACGTAAGCAGGCAAAGGAAGTCGTTGAACAGCTGCGTAAGTGTGACTGTCACCTTCTCGGGGTTATCCGCAACAATACAGTGGCTCCAAAGGGACGGTATATGTATAAGAAACGCAGTTCTTACAAGTATTCCTACTCATCATCCGTAAAAAGCAGCAAATAACGAAAGGCAGAATAAAAAATGAAAAGAATCAATATCCGTTTTCTTACTTTGATTCTTTCCGTAATCGCGCTCGGAACGATCCTTACCGGCTGTCGCTCATACGGAGGAACTGTTAAAGATGATATTACGTCCGCGGCACGTGCAGGCGGAGAAGCCACGGCATCCGCAGCAGAAGTAGTAACGTCGGCGGAAGGAACCGCATCTGCTCTTAAAGATGCAAAGACCGGAGATGTCGTCAAGTTCGGAAAATATGAGCAGGACGGAAATACGGAAAATGGTACAGAGGACATTGAATGGACTGTCGTCTCAAAGAAAGACGGCAGGGTGATGCTTGTCAGCAAATATTGCCTTGAATGCAAACCATATAATGTTGATGCCGAAGGCGGAGTTCCAAATAATACTTCATGGGAAACTTCAACTCTGCGTGCGTGGCTCAATGACGAATTTCTGAAAACAGCTTTCAATGAAGAAGAGCAGAAGACGATTCCAACCGTGAAAGTTCAAAATTACGGCAATGATACCGAGGATAAAATATTCCTTTTGAGTATAGCGGAAGCCAAGAGTGCAGATTTTATAATGGAAACCGCAGAAAAACGTGCCTGCGATGTTACTGAATATGCAAAGAGTCACGGCGCTGTAACATCAACTGATTCAAACGGCATACGCACCGGATCATGGTGGCTTCGTTCCCCCGGAGTTGACAGTTCAACGGCTGCAATCATACATTTCAACGGTTCTATACTTGAAAGCGGAAGAGCAGTTTCCGCTTCAGACCGCGGAATAAGACCTGCCGTGTGGGTAAGTGTCGGAGAATAAACTTGAATTATGAAATAAATGACCGGAAAAGGGAAGATCCTTTTCCGGTCATTTATTATTATTTATTATGTACTTATAAAAGCGGAATTCAGAAAAGAAAAACTTTGAATCATCTTTTTTTCAGACGTCCGAGTACTCGTCCTGCGCAATTTACCTGCTCAAAGTCTTTCAGCATAATCCTGCCGTATTCTGGATTAAGGGAAATCAAGCAGTCGCCTCCGAATATTTTAAAGTATCCGTTGCCGTCAAGAATATATACGCATGGATCTCCGACTTCAACAGCATCCGTGTCTTCAACGAGAAGAATATCTCCGTTGTGATATTTTGGTTCCATACTGTTTCCGCTGATCCTGAGTGCGAAATCAGCACCTGCGGCAGGTCCCGTAAGGGAAGCGGGAAGGGTGATTTTTCCTGCACCCTCACCGTCAAGATACTCGCCGACACCCGCAGATACCGGCAGGTCGTAAAGAGTGATCTGACGTTTACCCGAACGTTTTGCACCCGAATCACCATAGCGGTGTGCAGGAGTTATAATTACATTCTCCTTTCTGATGGCTGATGCAGCAGGGGATGAATGAACATATTCTTCATGGTTAACCCGCTCGCGTTCTTTCCCGATAACGAGAGAAACAAGCTCGCGTCCGTAATCGTCAAGTCTGCGATAATCCTCGATCATTCTGATTTCCGCACCGTCGAGAGTGTAGTTGTTTGTGTTTTCCGGAACACCGCTGACGATATAATCAACCGAGCAGTCGAGTGCATCACAGAGAGCAACGATATTTGAAAGTTTTACAGAATCCGAGAAACCTGCAAGCAGTTTGCTGAGCGTTCCGAGCGGAATGCCGCTGACCTGAGATAAAGCTTCGTTGGTCATCTTTCGGTCATTCTTCAGTTGTTTTATTCTTTCAATATAATCGGGTCCCATAGTTTTGCCCTCCGTCTTCGTTGTAAGTGTATTATAGCACACTTTTTCCTGTTTGTAAATAGAAAAATAAAATTTTTTCCAAAACATAAAAAATCTATTGACAAAATAATGAACATGTGATATAATAAAGCCAACAAAGTTCCGGAAACGGAAAATAAAAAACGGAGAAGTGAAATGAACAACTGTATATATAATGAAATGAACCGTACCACCGTAAGACACGGCTCTGCTGAATACACTGATGTCAGAATAAGCACACGCCGTAGAAACGACACAGCGGTTAATAATAATGAGGGAATTGCGGGAATAATCATTGAAATGATGATCAGTCTCTGCTGTTCCGTAATAGCATTTTTTGAACGTCCTACCGTGAACGAAGCTGTCCGCCGTACCGTAGTAGTTTTACGCATTGCCGCCGGTATCTGTGCCTGTGCTGCATTCTTTGTGTTTGTCAATACGGTTGCGGCGGGAAACGGTCAATATCGTCTTGCACTCGGTTCCGCACTTATCAGTGTGGCGATCAGTTTTATTGCTTTCCGGGTCTAAGACTACTTGGGGGATCACTTCTTGCTTCCTGGAAAACTTTCAACGACTTCGTCGTTTTTGGGGATCCTGAGTGGGATCATAGGCATCAACGCCCGCACTGCGGTCACAAGCACAGGACCTATTATCATTCCGGCGACACCGAGAAGACGGAAACCGATATACATTGCAAAAAGCGTCAGCAGCGGATGGATACCGAGTGTTCCTCCGACGATTTTAGGTTCGGTAAACTGACGGATCACGACAACGACTGCATAAATAATAAGCAATCCGACACCGCGGCTGATATTGCGCAGCAGGAAACACGCGATCGCCCACGGAATAAGTACGGTGCCTACTCCGAATACAGGCAAAAAATCCACAAGTGCTGTTATAAGCGCAATGATAAAAGAATAATCAACGCCGAGAACAGATAATCCGAAGAAAACCTCGGCAAAAGTCATAAACAGAATAAGTGAATATGCCCTGAGATAATTTGCCGCGGTTCTCGCGGCACCTTTTTTTATATTCGGAAGCAGTCGTCGGGTGCCGTCGGGAAGGAGGGAAGACAGGGCGTCAGAGATGCGGTCTCTGTCCAGAGCAAAGTAGAAGGAAGCAATGACTGTAACTGTCAGAGCAAGCAGTAAACCGGGGAGAGCACCGATAATTGAAGAAATGATTCCGGGAATACGGGAACTTATGGTATTTATTATATTAGAAAACATTCCGGAGAGCCATTGATTGATTTTTTCACCCATGGCAGCTGCTTCACCTGTATTGTCGTGATGAAAGATCAGCGCAATCTTTTCTCCGAGTCCTTCAGTCATGTTAACAATTTCGGATATTATTTCTCCGACGGCGTTTCCTTCTTCACTGATACCCGAGGCAAGTCTGCCGAGTTCTGAAATCAGGCGGCGTATACCGAAAGAGCAGGCGAGTGTAACGGCAGCAAGAAGAATAAAAACAAGAACGGCAGAAGCGGTACGTTCGGAGATTCTGATCTTAGCAGTCAGTTTTTCCGCCAACGGTCTTACCGCAGCGGCAATGACTGCTGCAACAAGGAAGGGAAGGAGAGCGGAAAGAAGATAGCGGAGAACAAGCCACCCTGCAAGCAGAGCGGAGGCAGCACAAAAAATGACAGCTGCTGTTTTTTTCCAATCAAAACCTTCTTTTTCCATTTTTGTAAAAAATCCTTCCTTATTATATAAGAGTTTGTCCGGAGCCGGATTAATCCGGTCTGTACCGGTAAAAACAACAAATTGGCTTCGAAATCTTTGTTAGAAGTTCGTTTCCTTTGATTTTATGCAATAAAGTTTGTCAACTATACAAAAAGGAAGAAAAAAACAAGAAAATAAAAATATTTTTGAAAAATTTGGGAAAATCCTCTTGACAAGACTTGACACAGGTGATATAATTATACACTGCATTATAATCGCTCAATATGTCCGCAAACACATTTGCAGTGCTGAAAAACGACGTTTCCCCCCATGAGATCGCCAATATGAGGGATCTGCCGTTTTTGAAGCGCAGTTTAACACGGATTGAGAAGAGCGTAAAAAAACTTGAATGGAGTGATAGAAAATGGTCAAAACCACAGACCAGAAGCTCGGAAAGAACGTACGCCGGAGTTTTTCAAAGACCCGTACGACGCTCGAGATCCCGAACCTGATCGAGATCCAGACCAAGTCCTTCAAATGGTTCCTCGAAGAGGGACTGACTGAGGTTCTCCGTGATGTATCTCCCATAGTGGACTATTCCGGTAATCTGTCCATCGAATTTGTTTCTTTTTCAATGGATCAGAAGCCGAAATACCCTGTTGAGGAGTGCAAGGAGAGAGACGTAAACTACGCTGCCCCCTTGAAAGTCAATGTTCGTCTTACCAATAAAAGTACCGGTGAAGTAAAACAGACGGACATTTATATGGGTGATTTTCCTATAATGACCGACAACGGTACCTTCGTTATCAACGGAGCGGAGCGTGTAATTGTTTCTCAGATCATCCGTTCCCCGGGTATATACTTTGCTTCCGATATTGATAAGGCGGGTACTAAGACCTATGCTGCTCAGATCATCCCCTACCGCGGTGCTTGGCTTGAATATGAAGTTGACAGCAACAGCGTGATCTGGGTACGTATAGATAAAAACCGCAAGCTTCCTCTTACCATGTTTATTCGTGCTCTCGGTCTCTCCATTGACCCTGAGACGGGTGCCCTCAATTCCACAATTGACTCAACCGAAGATTTCATTGAGATCTTCGGAGATGATCCGCGCCTTCGTGCCACCCTCGAAAAGGACGAGTCCCAGTCGTGGGCATACGAGCGGCGCACCACTCCGTCTATGGAGTCTCTGCGCGAGATCTACCGTAAACTGCGTCCCGGCGAACCTATTCAGGTTGACGCCGCCCTCACCCTTATTCACAATTTCTTCTTTGATGCAAAAAGATACGATATCGCACCTGTCGGAAGATATAAATTTGATAAGAAACTTGCCATCTCAGCAAGAATCAAGAATCATCGCCTCGCTCGCGACGTTGTGAGCCCGCTGACCGGCGAGGTCATTTTCGAGGCTGATCATGTCCTGACTTACGACGAAGCAATTCAAATCGAAGATGCCGCCGTAAATGAAGTCTGGCTGAAACTTGACAACGGCAATGAACTTAAAGTATTCTCCAACAATACCTGCTGGCCCGAAAAGGTTATCGGCGACAATCTGCAAGATTGCGGTGTAAACGAGAAGTGCCGTACTTCCGTTCTCCTTTCCATTATGGAAGAGTGCGGAGGAGATATGGACGCTGTAAAGGCTGCCGTCAAAGAGCGCATTGCCGAACTTTGCCCGAAGCACATTACCCGTGACGATATCTTCGCTTCGATAAACTATCTGTTTACTCTGATGAATGACGTCGGAACCGTTGATGATATCGACCATCTCGGCAACCGTCGTATCCGTTCTGTCGGAGAACAACTCCAGAACCAGATGCGTATCGGATTTTCCCGTATGGACAAGATCATCCGCGAGAGAATGACCACATCTGCTCAGGATAATGAAAAACTGACTCCTCAGGCTCTGATCAACATCAGACCCGTCGCGACTGTTATCCGTGAATTTTTCGGATCATCTCAGCTGTCTCAGTTCATGGATCAGACCAACCCTCTGTCCGAACTGACTCATAAACGCCGTCTTTCCTCACTCGGCCCCGGCGGTCTGTCACGTGACCGTGCATCCTTCGATGTCCGTGACGTACACTACACGCATTACGGAAGAATGTGCCCCATTGAGACTCCCGAAGGTCCTAATATCGGTCTTATTTCCTACCTTGCCACTTATGCTCATATCAGCGATTACGGTTTTATTGAGGCTCCCTACCGCAAGGTGGATCCCGTGACTCACCGTGTTACTGACGAGGTCATTTATATGACCGCCGACGTTGAGGATAACTACATTATTGCTCAGGCAAACGAGCCTCTTGACGAAAACGGCGGCTTTATCAACGCAAAAGTCACTGCCAGAGATAAGAACGAATTTATTGAGATCGATGCGAACAAGGTTGATTTCATGGACATCTCCCCGAAGATGGTTGTTTCTGCCGCCACCGCAATGATTCCGTTCCTTGAAAACGACGATAACTCCCGTGCTCTTATGGGATCAAACATGCAGAAACAGGCTGTCCCGCTTATGGTCACCGATTCTCCTATTGTCGGTACCGGTATGGAGTACAAAGTTGCATACGACTCCGGTGTTGTGGTGATCGCAAAGAATGCCGGTATTGTCGAACATGTTGAAACTTCAAAAATCGTTATCCGAACCGACGAGGGCAGATCCGACGTATACGATCTTATCAAGTTCAAACGTACCAACCAGGGTACTTGCAGCAACCAGCGTCCTATCGTAAAGCACGGTGAACGTGTGAATGCAGGACAGGTAATTGCCGATGGTTCGGCAACTTCCAATGGCGAAATTGCTCTTGGAAAGAATGCTCTTATCGGATTTATGACCTGGGAAGGTTATAACTACGAGGACGCCGTTCTTCTGAACGAAAACCTCGTGCGTAATGACGTCTATACTTCTCTTCATATTGAAGTTTACACTCACGAAGCCCGTGATACCAAACTCGGATCCGAAGAAATCACCCGTGAAATTCAGAATGTCGGCGAGGATGCTCTTCGCAACCTCGATGCCAACGGTATCGTTAAGAAGGGTACAGAAGTACACGCCGGCGATATCCTTGTCGGTAAGATCACTCCTAAGGGAGAGACGGATCTGACCGCAGAGGAACGTCTGCTCCGTGCTATTTTCGGCGAAAAGACGCGTGAGACGAGAGATACTTCTCTGCGTCTGCCTCACGGTGAATCCGGTATTGTTGTTGATGTCCGCGTGTTCTCCCATGAGCACGGAGACGAACTGCCTACCGGCGTGAACAAAGTAGTTCACGTTTATATTGCTCAGAAACGTAAGATCTCTGTCGGAGATAAGATGGCAGGACGTCACGGAAACAAAGGTGTCGTATCCCGCATCCTTCCTCCCGAAGATATGCCTTTCCTGCCCGACGGAACTCCGCTTGATATCGTTCTTAACCCTCTGGGCGTTCCTTCACGTATGAATATCGGACAGGTACTTGAAGTTCACCTCGGAATCGCAGCACGCAAACTCGGCTGGAAGATCATGACCCCCGTGTTCGACGGCGCAAACGAGAAAGACATTCTCGAATGTATGAAGATGGCGAATATGTGGCGTGACGTGTTCCCGGGAGAGAACGTGGACGGCAAAGAGACCCGCGAAATTACTGATCCCGTTACAGGTGAGACCAAACTCCAGGTCATTGACGGTAAGACTGTGCTTTACGACGGACGTACCGGTGAACCTTTTGATAACCCCGTTACCGTTGGCGTTATGTATTACCTCAAACTTCACCACCTTGTTGATGATAAGATCCATGCACGTTCCAACGGCCCTTACTCTCTCGTAACGCAGCAGCCTCTCGGCGGTAAAGCACAGTTCGGAGGTCAACGTTTCGGTGAAATGGAAGTCTGGGCACTTGAGGCTTACGGCGCAGCATATACTTTGCAGGAGATTCTGACCGTCAAGTCCGATGACGTGAACGGCAGACGCAAAGCGTATGAAGCAATCATCCAGGGACAGAATATCCCGACTCCGGGTGTTCCCGAGTCATTCAAGGTCCTGACCAAGGAATTGCAGTCTCTCTGCCTTGATATCCGCGTCCTTAACTCTGAGGGCGAAGAGATATCCTTGTCCACTCTTTGCAATGACGACGGTCCTCAGTATCTCAACCGCAGCGACGCAGCAGCAGTCGACGAGACTTTGGGTAACACCGTTATTCCCGACGATATACACAAAGCTTTCCTCTATGATGACGAAGAAGGCCGCGAGGACGACGAAGATTCCGAAGAAGATACCGAAGAAGACGGATTTGAAGAAGAAGCCTTTGACGAGACGGAGTTCTCCGGCGATTATGATAACTGATTGATAAAGGAGAAGTGCTATGGAAAAGAACGAATTCGCATCGATAAAGATCGGACTGGCATCTCCGGAAATGATAAGAGAATGGTCTTACGGTGAGGTGACCAAGCCGGAGACCATAAACTACCGCACGCTCAAAGCGGAAGTCGGAGGACTGTTCTGCGAGCGTATATTCGGGCCTACAAAAGACGGCGCGTGTATGTGCGGAAAATATAAAAATTCCCACAATCTTCGCGAGAAAATCATCTGCGATAAGTGCGGAGTTGAAGTGACGACCAAGAAAGTCCGCCGTGAGAGAATGGGACATATCGAACTTGCGTCTCCCGTATCTCACATCTGGTATTTCAAGGCTTCCCCTTCACGTATGGCACTTGTGCTTGATATCGGTACCAAACAGCTTGAAAAGGTGCTGTATTTTGCGGAAAACATTGTTATTGATCCCGGAACAACCCCTCTTGAAAAGGGAATGGTCCTTTCCGAAATGCAGTATAACGAGTACCGCGAAATGTACGAGAACGAGTTCCGTGTCGGAATGGGCGCGGAAGCCATCAAGGAACTTCTCCGGGAAATCGATGTCGAAGCTCTTGCTGCCGAACTGAAAGAAGAACTGAAAAACACCACCACGCAGAAAAAGTCGCATATTATCAAGCGTCTGGAAGTGATCGAGTCTTTCCGCCGTTCCGGAAACAAACTGGAATGGATGATCCTCGACGTCATTCCCGTTCTGCCCCCCGATATCCGTCCCATGGTGCAGCTTGACGGCGGCAGATTTGCATCTTCCGACCTCAATGAACTGTACCGCAGAGTGATCAGCCGAAACAATCGTCTGAAAAAACTCATTGAAATGCGTACCCCCGAGATCGTTATCCGCAACGAGAAACGTATGCTTCAGGAAGCGGTTGATGCTCTGATCGACAACGGACGCCGCGGAAATCCCGTGACCGGACCTTCCAAGCGTCAGCTTAAATCTCTGTCCGAGATGCTTCGCGGTAAACAGGGACGTTTCCGTCAGAACCTGCTCGGTAAACGTGTTGACTATTCCGGACGTTCCGTTATCGTTGTCGGACCTTCGCTGAAAATATATCAGTGCGGTCTGCCTAAGGAAATGGCTCTCGAACTTTTCAAGCCTTTCGTAGTGAAACGCCTTGTTGAAATGGGTAAAGCGGCAAACGTCAAGGAAGCGCAGAAGAAGATAGACCGCGCTCAGTCAAGCAATGACGAAGTATGGGATGCCATCGAGACCGTTATCAAGGAACACCCCGTGCTGCTCAACCGCGCACCTACCCTTCACCGTCTGTCCATACAGGCGTTTGAGCCGGTGCTTGTTGAAGGAAGAGCAATAAAACTCCACCCGTTGGTATGTACCGCGTTCAACGCCGACTTCGACGGCGACCAGATGCCTGTTCACGTTCCGCTTTCCGCGGAGGCTCAGGCTGAGGCAAGATTCCTTATGCTTTCTGCCAACAACCTGCTGAAACCCGCCGACGGACGTGCCGTTACCGTTCCGACTCAGGATATGATCCTCGGTTCCTACTACCTGACAATAGTGAGAACAGACGAAAAAGGCTGCGGAAAGATTTACCGTAACTTTGATGAGGCTGAAATGGCATATGCCAACGGAACGCTCGGACTGCATGCTCCGATAGCGATCAGGATCAAGAAAACCGATGAAGACGGAACTGAAAGAACGGTTATGATCGGTTTGAAGCATCTGGATGCTCCCGACGAAGAAGGAAGGACCCTCGTAGTCGATACCGGATCTGGTGCTGTTACTCTCGGAAGACTTATCTTCAATAAGAACATTCCTCAGGATCTTGACTTGATTGACAGATCCATTCCCGAGAACCGTGACGCCCTTGAAATCACCAAGATCGTTACAAAGAAGGAACTCGGTCAGATCATCAACGCTTGTATCAGAAAACACAGTCCTGCCCGCACCGCAATCATGCTTGATGCGATCAAGGAAATGGGTTACAAGTATTCAACCCGTGCTTCTTTCTCGATCTCCGTTTATGATATGACTATCCCGAAAGAGAAGAAGGAAATCGTATCTGCCGCCGAAGCTGAGGTCGCAAAACTCGGAAAACAGTTTAACCGCGGTCTCCTTTCCGAACAGGAAAGATACGAGCAGGTCGTGGAAGTATGGAGACGTACAACCGACGACGTTACCAAAGCACTGCAAGCTGGCTTCTCGACTTATAACCCGATCAAGATCATGTCTGACTCCGGAGCCCGTGGTTCCATTACTCAGATGCGTCAGCTTGCCGGTATGCGCGGACCTATGTTCGCTACCAACGGTAAGACAATGGAGATCCCGATCAAATCGAACTTCCGTGAAGGCATGAAGATTTTCGAGTACTTCATGGGCGCCCGTAGTTCACGTAAATCACTGTCCGATACCGCTCTTCGTACCGCAGACTCCGGATACCTTACTAGACGTCTGGTCGATGTATCTCAGGATGTTATCGTAAGAGAAGAGAAGTGCGACACCAAGAAGGGCGCATGGGTCACTGCCATTATGGGTGAGGATTCAGGAAATCCCGTTGAGACTCTTGAAGACCGTCTGCTTGGAAGATTTACGATCGACGATATCGTGGATCCCAAGACGGGTGAGGTTATTGTCCCGGACGATACTATGCTGACTCAGGATCTCATCAAGAAGATCGTTGCCGCCGGTATTGAAAGGGTTCATATCAGAACAGTAATTCAATGCCATGCACGTCACGGTGTCTGCGCTCATTGCTACGGTGCCGACCTTGCAACCGGTAAAAAAGTCAATGTCGGCGAAGCGGTCGGTATCATTGCCGCTCAGTCTATCGGTGAACCCGGTACTCAGTTGACTATGAGAACATTCCACTCCGGCGGTGTTGCAGGTTCGGATATTACTCAGGGTCTTCCACGTGTTGAAGAACTTTTCGAGGCAAGAACCCCGAAGAAACCCGCTATCCTCAGCGCAGTGGACGGAATTGCTCATATTCAACCCGACGAAAATCCCAATATTCAGGATGTCGTTATTCAGTCCGAGGAACTCGGTGAAACTACCAAGTATCAGATTCCTTACGGCCGCCGGATAATTGTAGAAGAAGGCGCACAGGTAAAACGCGGCGACGCACTTACCGAAGGCTCGAAGGCACCTATGGATATTATGAATTATCTTGGTACAGATGCCGTTTATAACTACATCATTGCCGAGGTACAGAGAGTTTACCGTTCTCAGTCAGTTAACATCAACGATAAACACATTGAAGTTATCGCCCGTCAGATGACACGTAAACTCCGTATCGAAGAATCCGGTGATACCACGCTGCTCCAGGGTTCTGTAGTTTCCGTCAACGAGTTTGAAGATGAAAACAATGCAATTCGCGCCCGTATTGCCGCAGGTGAGACGGATCTTCATGAAGCAACCGCATCTCAGGTTCTTCTCGGTATTTCCAAGGCTGCGCTTCAGACAGATTCTTTCCTGTCAGCCGCATCATTCCAGGAAACCACCAAGGTCCTTACAGATGCTGCAATCAAGGGTAAGATAGATAATCTGCTCGGACTCAAAGAAAACGTCATTATCGGTAAACTTATTCCTGCCGGAACGGGTATGGAATGCTATAACTCCGTCGGCGTTATTGAGGGTAATCAAGATAAAGCACATGAGGGTAATAAAAATATTGACCCCGAAGACCTTGCTCCCGATGCCGAAAAAAACGGCGCGGGTATAGGTGCATAAAATAAAAAACACTGCTTCCCCGTGAATAGAACGGGGAAGCGATGTTCGTTATGTGCAAAATCAACATTATCAAGCAAAGAAATATCTTCTATATTTGGTAAAAACGGAGATTTTTTTGTGTCCGACTTGTGAATATTGACAAATCAGCGTGAAAATGATATAATAGAATGAAATTTGTTGGAAAACCGACGTTCGGAAGTTGCCTGAAAGGGAAAAAGAACGTAATTTTCAGCATATTTCACAGCATATGACAGCATTCCGGACGGGAAACCGACCGTGTACTGTATATAAACAAATACGGAAAGAAGGAGGAAAAAGAAAAGGAATGCCAACCTTTAACCAGCTTGTCAGACAAGGCCGCACCGATAAGATTTACAAGTCCAAAGCACCTGTGCTTCAAAAGGGCTTCAATACTATCGAAAATGCAGCCACAGATCTGCCTTCACCCCAGAAGCGCGGCGTATGCACCAAGGTGACTACCACCAGCCCCAAGAAGCCGAACTCTGCTCTTCGTAAGATAGCCAGAGTACGTCTTACCAACGGACTTGAAGCTACGACCTATATTCCCGGCGAAGGTCACAACCTGCAGGAGCACTCTGTCGTTCTCATCAGAGGAGGAAGAGTCCGCGATCTGCCCGGTGTCCGTTACCACATTATCCGCGGTACGCTGGACGCTCAGGGTGTCGCCGCCCGCAGACAGGCTCGTTCCAAATACGGAACGAAAGTACCGAAGGCTTCAAAGAAGTGATTCGGTAAAGGTATGCAGCATATTATAAGGCTTGTCACGAATTTCCGTGTGTGTTTATATACAGTACGGATACGCGGCGTGCGCTTACAGAAGATGTGCTTTTGAGTACCTATGATTTCATTTAAAATTAATGAAGGAGGGAAGTACAGTGCCGAGAAGAGGTCGTATATCCAAGAGAGATGTCCTGCCGGATCCGCTTTACAAATCAAAGCTGGTCACCAAGCTGATCAATAATGTCATGCTTGACGGTAAGAAGGGAGTTGCTCAGACTATCGTTTATGATGCTTTTGCAGCCGTAGAAGAGAAGACTGGGAAGAATGCCCTTGAAGTATTTGTCGCAGCTCTTGAAAATGTCATGCCTACTCTGGAAGTCAAAGCTCGCCGTGTCGGCGGCTCAACTTACCAGGTACCGCTTGAAGTAAGAGCCGACAGACGCCAGACTCTGGGTCTTCGCTGGATGGTAGGATTTGCCAGAAAGCGCGGTGAACGTACCATGGCAGATCGTCTTGCAGCCGAGATAATCGATGCAACGAACAATGCCGGCGGAGCGTTCAAGAAAAAAGAAGAAACGCACAGAATGGCAGAAGCAAACAAGGCGTTTGCACATTACAGATATTAATCGAATCAGAACAATTAAGGAGACCTGAGTTTTATGCCAAGAGAATATTCGCTCGAGCGTACCCGTAATATCGGTATAATGGCACACATTGATGCCGGTAAGACGACTACGACCGAAAGAATCTTGTTCTATACGGGAATTAACCACCGTTTAGGCGAAACCCATGACGGTGATGCTACCATGGACTGGATGGTTCAGGAGCAGGAACGTGGTATAACCATCACTTCCGCTGCTACCACCTGCCATTGGAAAGAGCACCGCATAAATATCATAGATACCCCCGGTCACGTGGACTTCACCGTTGAGGTTGAACGTTCTCTGCGTGTACTTGACGGTGCTGTGGCTGTTTTCTGCGCTAAGGGAGGCGTTGAGCCGCAGTCTGAGACTGTCTGGAGACAGGCTACCAAATATAATGTTCCCCGTATTGCATATGTCAATAAAATGGACATTACCGGAGCCAACTTCTACCGTGTAGTAGATATGATGAAGGAGCGCCTTGGCGCAAATCCCGTTCCGATTCAGCTCCCGATTGGCAAAGAAGACGGATTCCGCGGAATCATTGACCTTATCAATATGGAAGCCGACGTCTATTATGACGATCTCGGCAAAGATATGAGGGTTGAGCCGATACCTGCGGATATGCTTGAACAGGCGCAGGAATATCGCGCCGCTATGATTGAAGCAGCCGCCGAGGTTGACGAGGAGTTGTTCGAAAAATTCTGCGCAGAAGAGGAGATTTCCAAAGAGGAGATCAAGACTGCGCTTCGTAAGGCGACTCTTGCCAATCATTTGGTACCCGTCGTCTGCGGAACCTCATTTAAAAATAAGGGCGTTCAGAAACTGCTTGACGCCATCATTGATTATATGCCTTCTCCTCTTGATATCCCCGCTATTGTGGGTACAGATCCCAAGACGGGCGAGGAAGTCACAAGGGAAGCCAATGATGACGCTCCGTTCTCAGCACTTGCATTCAAGATCATGGCCGACCCCTACGTCGGAAAACTCTGCTTCTTCCGTGTGTATTCCGGAACGCTGAAAGCCGGCGATACCGTATGGAATGCCACTAAGGGTAAGAGAGAACGTATGGGACGTATCGTTCAGATGCATGCGAACTCCCGTAAAGATCTTGATGTAGTTTACAGCGGTGATATTGCAGCCGTTGTTTCACTCAAGAGTACAACCACAGGCGACAGCCTGTCTTCCGAGGACGCTCCCGTCGTTCTCGAATCCATGGAATTCCCCGAGCCTGTTATTCGCGTCGCTATCGAACCCAAGACCCGTGCCGGTCAGGAAAAGATGATGGACGCGCTCATCAAGCTTGCTGAGGAAGATCCTACTTTCCGCACTTATACCGACGAAGATACCGGTCAGGTCATCATCGCAGGTATGGGCGAACTTCACCTTGAAATTATCGTAGACAGACTTCTGCGTGAGTTTAAGGTTGAAGCCAATATCGGTAAGCCTCATGTTGCATACAAGGAGACCATACGCAAAACCGTTGAGCAGGAGTGCAAATATGCACGTCAGTCCGGCGGTCACGGTCAGTACGGTCACGTCAAGATCCGTATCGAGCCCAATGAGCCCGGTAAGGGTTATGAATTTGTCAATGCGATCACAGGAGGCGTTATCCCGAAGGAATTTATTCCCGCTGTTGACGCAGGTATCCAAAGCGCAATGCAGAGTGGTGTTCTCGCCGGCTACAATGTTGTAGATACCAAAGTCACTCTTTATGACGGCTCATACCACGAAGTCGACTCTTCCGAACTTGCGTTCAAGATTGCCGGTTCAATGGCGTTCAAGGATGCAATGAGAAAGGCTGATCCAGTTCTTACCGAGCCTATCATGAAAGTTGTAGTTATCGTTCCCGATGACTATATGGGAGATGTTCTCGGCGATATAACCGGAAGACGCGGAGAGATTGTGTCCACCAATATGCAGTCGGGCGGTGTTTGGGAACTGGTAACCAACGTTCCGCTTTCCAACATGTTCGGCTATTCAACTGATCTTCGTTCCAGAACTCAGGGACGCGGTCAGTTCTCTATGGAACCCAGCCACTTTGCTGAGGTCCCGAAATCCATTATGGAAAAAATCGTGTCGAAGCACAGCGACTGACACGGTATTTATCACAAAAAATTAAAATAATAATTTACGGAGGAAAATCCAAATGGCAAAGGCTACGTTTGAGCGTACTAAACCCCATGTAAACATTGGTACCATCGGTCACGTTGACCACGGCAAGACCACTCTTACCGCCGCTATCACGAAATACCTCTCCCTCGGAAACAGCAACATCGAGTTCATGGCTTATGACCAGATCGATAACGCTCCCGAAGAGAAAGCAAGAGGAATCACAATTAATACCCGTCACGTTGAGTATGAGACTGCAAATCGTCACTACGCTCACGTTGACTGCCCCGGCCATGCTGACTATGTTAAGAACATGATCACCGGTGCTGCCCAGATGGACGGCGCTATCCTGGTCGTTGCAGGTACTGACGGACCTCTCCAGCAGACCCGTGAGCACGTTCTGCTCGCTCGTCAGGTTGGTGTTCCCGCTATCGTTGTCTTTATGAACAAGACTGACCTCGTTGATGACGCTGAGCTTCTTGATCTCGTTGAGATGGAAGTTCGTGACCTCCTCTCCGAGTATGATTTCCCCGGTGATGATATTCCGATCGTCCGCGGATCTGCCCGTGAGGCTCTGACCTCCGAAGAGACCGATCCCAATGCTGCCGTTTATGCTCCTATCAAGGAACTGATGGCACAGGTCGACTCTTATATTCCCACTCCTGAGCGCAAGGCTGACCTCGACTTCCTGATGCCTGTTGAGGACGTCTTCTCCATCTCCGGTCGTGGTACCGTTGCTACCGGCCGTGTTGAGCGTGGTACTGTTAAGGTTTCCGACTCTGTTGAGATCATCGGTCTTACCGAAGAGCGTCGCTCTGTTGTTGTTACCGGTGTTGAAATGTTCCACAAACTCCTTCCTCAGGCTGAGGCCGGCGATAACATCGGCTGCCTGCTCCGCGGCGTTGCCAAGGACGAGATAGAGCGTGGACAGGTTCTCTGCAAACCTGGATCCGTTCATCCTCACACCACTTTTAAGGGTCAGGTTTACGTTCTGACTGAGAAGGAAGGCGGACGTAAGAAACCCTTCGTTTCCGGTTACAGACCTCAGTTCTACTTCAGAACCACCGACGTTACCGGTACTATCGAACTCCCTGAGGGTGTTGAGATGTGCCGTCCCGGCGATAACGTTGCTTTCAAGGTTGAACTCATCACTCCTATCGCTTGCGAGCAGGGTCTGAGATTCGCTATCCGTGAAGGCGGCAGAACCGTCGGTTCCGGTGTTGTTTCTGAAATCATTGCTTAATTGATTAAAGTATAGGATAGAAATATCCCACCGATTATGTCGGAAGCGCCCTCCGGCGCTTTCGACATATATTTTTTTCGTAGTTACATAA